>NZ_JBHTYV010000017.1:0-62702 GCF_042790635.1 Paenibacillus sp. NPDC056722
GTTACGACAAGTTGGCCAAGTCATTCTTGGCGTTTGTATACGTAGCTGCCATTTTCAAATTGACTCAGTGATGAGTTTTCAGACACGTCCTAGTTATATCACGGGGGGACTTTTGAAATGTTGCTCTCTCATTCGGAGTGCGTGACTGGCGTAAACGGGAATAAACTAGGAGGAAGTGTATGTTTTTTAGCTGTCGTACGCTTGAAGGCCTCTTATACTTGCTAGATAGATTGGTGCAATATTTAGATAACGGATTTATTCACGAAATATATTTGCAGCGGTAGTTCAGAATTTGTGAACAGGGAGGAAGTCAATTGTGCTGTTTCGAAAAGCTAGTACAACCGATATACCGCAGTTAATTAAATTTCGTAAGATCTTGCTAGGTCATGAGGACAACAGTAGTATGGATGAAATATTTAGTGACTATTTTAATTCCTCATTATCAGATAAGTCACTCGTTGTATGGGTAGCAGATGATGACGGGGTAGCCGTGTCAACAGTATGCTTTTGCCTATGTCGATTTGCACCACGATTTGACAATCCTTCTGGATTGGTTGCATACATGACTAATGTTTACACAATCCCCAATTACCGCCGCCAAGGTATAGTATCCAAACTTGTTAGTGAAGCAATAGACGATTTGAGGACACAAGGAATTAGAAAAATTCTGCTACATTCGTCTGATATGGCTATACCGTTGTATGAAAGTCTTGGTTTTGTTGAAGGAAAGAACTATATGTCAATCAATACTTGATACTAGGAATGGGGCGACTGATTTGTCAAAAATGATTGGAGCAGCAGCAGTTATCTTGGATCCCGAAGGAAGAGTATTATTGGTAAAGCATAGTTATGGAAAAAACAACTGGGACCTCCCTGGCGGCAAAGCTGAAGATAATGAATCTGCCGAGGAAACAGCAAAAAGAGAAGTGCACGAAGAAGTAGGATTACAAGTAGGAGTAAGGCAATTGACAGGTATTTACTACGACCCGAACTATGATATGCATCATTTTGTATTCATTGCAAGTAATGAGAGTGATGGGGCACCTCAACCAAGCTCCCCTGAAATTTTAGAATGCAGATTTTTTTCAAGAGATGATCTTCCTAGACCGATAAGTGATTTCACGTGTAAACGAATAGAAGACGCAATAAATGATGATAGACAGCAGCTATTCCATATTATTGGACCGAGAAAATGGATTGAATAATAGTGTTTAAAAGCGACTCAAAGCAACAAATACAGTTAACGCGAAGAAAACAATATTCACGCCGATATCCCGATACTCTTTTGATTGGGGAGCGGCTCATATGGAGCATATGAATGAGTTATACGGAGAGGATTCTTCTGAGATAAACCTAGATGAAAAGAGGGGAGAAATCTAAATGGGAAATACAGATAAGTTTGAAATGATAGCGAACACATACGACACTCCTGAAAGAATTCAGGTTGCCAAGGTATCCTCTGATGCCATTCGTGAATATTTAGTTGATGCTAAGAGCAAGACGGCTATTGATTTTGGGAGCGGAACCGGTCTCCTTGGCATGAACCTTCTGGGCGATTTTCACTCCGTGCTTTTTCTTGATACCTCACCAAATATGATTAATCAAATTAAGCAAAAAATCTCCGAGTTCAATATTCAAAATGCAGATACATTGTGCTTTGATTTTGAAAAGGAAGCTTTATCGGATTTGCGTGTGGACTATATTTTTATGGCTCAGGTTTTGCTTCACATTGCTGATTATGAACTTGTTTTATCAAGATTATATGATGTTCTCAATGAAGGGGGACATTTGCTGATCGTTGATTTTGATAAAAATGAAAATGTCGCTTCAGATCTCGTGCATAACGGATTCCAGCAAGATGAGTTAACCGGCAAGATGACGAAAATCGGGTATGGGAATATCCAATCCAAAACTTTTTATACCGGAAGTAAGATATTCATGGGGCAAGATGCTTCGATGTTTATTCTTGATGCGCAAAAGTAATTTGTGTGTGCTTTTAGAATAAGTTGTATACACGAAATGCTCCCTGTTCCGTCTGCTAACGGACCCCAGAGACGTTATTTCCCAGTAACCGACAGGTTCCAGAAAATAACGGACTCCAAAGACGTTATGAGTAGAAATCCGGTGTGAAATCCACGGTTTGGGCGGAAATAGCGTCCCCTCAGTCCGTTACATGTTCCAGATGCTGTTTAATGTGCAAATAACGACGATAGGGTCCGTTAGCCCCCATGCAGGAGTTTCAACCTTGAACTCGGGAGTGTGTCAGGACAACTAAAGAAGAACCGTGGTTTCCGGCGTTTTCTGCTTCGCGGCATAGAGAAAGTGACGCCTCCGGTCGGAGGGCTTTCGCTTGCGTATAACGTGTTGAAGCAAGCTGCAGTGGACCAACAACGAAGAGCAGTGATTCTCCAATAACGGGAGAATTGCTGCTCTTCTTACTTTTTTTAGTGAAAGAAGGGAGCTGAGTCCGGTTCGTTAGAAAAACGACTTTTGGGACAGCCTCTATTGCCGTTACATACAGCCTGGAGAACCTAGCCTAAGCAGGGCAGGTTTTTGGTGGTGATAAGAAGGGATTTTTTTATCAAAATGGAATTTAATTAAAAAGTTTATTTGCGGTCACACGCTTGCTCCTTTGGAACAGGTGATGCCTGATGATGCGGGAAGAGAAATTTTGCTTGTGAGATGTTTCCTTTGGTTAGGTTAGGGATTAAAACTGTCGATTAGAAAGGTTGGTTTTGAATGCCGTTAACGACTGAGGATCAATTAATTGGCGAAATCGATGACTGGCTGAAAAAGTATTTGTCGACTGAAATTCTATCCGCCGGGCGTGTAAGGCGCGGGCTAATGAACGAGAAGTGGATCATCGAGACAAGCAAAGGGTGGCTGTTCGTCAAAAGCTATCATCCCAGGCGGTTTAAGATCCATGATCCGGAGTTTCGCGGCAAGATTGAAAATGCGCTGCAGCTGCAGCTTCTTTTTTATCAATCTGGAGGACGGTGTCCTGAGCCACTGATGCTGGAAGGGCGCTGCATGCACATCTTGCCGTGCGGAAGGTACATAACCGTCATGACGCGTTGTCCGGGCGCTATGGTGCCTGCTGGCATAATAATCGGTGAGCGTAAAATGTACTCACTCGGAAGAGCTGCTGCGGATATGCATGCTTTCTGGGATTCCGCGGCGACATTAGGGTTCGAAGCGGCAGTGCCGCCGGAGGAGCCGATTTGGCAGTTGTCTCGCGAGGAGATCGAGCGCACCTGGGAGGTAAGTTGGGATGCTGCTCGTAACTCGTCTGATCGTGTCCGGAACGCAATGCAATTACAGAAAGCAATTCTTGATTCACTTGGAGATGAAGACTTTGCGCCACTGACTGCGGGCTGGGCACACCTTGATCTGTGGGCAGACAACCTGCTTTTCGAAGGAGACGCTCTGGCAGCCATCGTTGATTTCGACCGAGCACGCTATTCGTTTCCTGAGATGGACCTCGGGCGGGCTATCCTGTCCGGTACGCTCAGCGGGTGCGGGTTCCATAAGGATGCGGTGATCGCTTTCGCTGAAGGCTACAGCAAGGTGCGGCCGTTGCCACCGGGCTCGCTTTTAAGGGCAATCAAGTATGTCTGGTGTATCGAATCGTTCTGGTGGATTCAGCCGTCGCTCGAATCGTCCAGCGTAGTTCCTGTCCGTTTTGCCGAAGAAATGATCTATACTGCGGAGCATTGGGAGCAGCTCGACGCTCTACTTGGAGGGATATGAGGATTGAATTTCAAAAAAAGTGAGCAATTTTAATCGAGGCATACTCTTTGAATTATTGACAGATGCGTATTCATTTGTTTAAAGATACAAACAAAGCAGTAATGCTGATTGGCGAGATTTTGAAAGGCAAGGGGAAGAGCCAAGATATCGCGGGTGCTGCCGGTGAACACATAGATTATGTATATTACACTACGAGCGAGTGATCTTTAAGGATGATCTAATGGTATAGAGAAAGGGTGAGCTATAACCAATAGAGGAGGTAAGCTTTTGTATAACCATCTAGAACTAATGAGTATACAAGCAGATGTACTTTATCTGCATAATCAGGCTGGACGGATGACAACGATTAATGAGCCAATGAATCAGCCTGCTCCGCGATTTTTTTGGGGACAGACTATTGCGGGCCGTATTGTGCGATTCCGCAGTGATGTACCTGACCATGTAGTCCATGACATTCTACAGCTTATAGACCAGGGCGATTCAACCGTGCAGCTTGCCAAGATTATTCGTGCGCTTGAGAAAGATAAAGAAATCAGGAGCTTATGGATGGGCCCGGCTTTTACATTCCAAGAAACGGCAAAGGAGCATGCAGCTGCTACCTTGGTTACGGAAGACAATAAATACTGCTTGGAACCAGGATTCCCTAGTCTATTATCGGAACTGAAATTTCGAGGACCTTGTTATATGGTGACAGAGAATAACATGGCTGTATCTGTCTGTTTTAGTGCGAGAAGTAACGATCTAGCGGCAGAGGCTGGCGTCGAGACATTGAAAGCTTATCGTGGAAAAGGATATGCGATGACCGTAACGTCCTCCTGGGCACAAGCGATACGACGTTCTCAGAGGATCCCGTTATATAGTACCTCATGGGATAATTATGCTTCGTTGTCTATTGCCAAACGTCTTGATCTTCATCTTTACGGAACGGATATTTCAATATATTGAGGAGAGTGTAGAACATGGAGATGAAAAGTGAAAAAGGAGATGTACTGGCAATCTTAAATATTGACACCTTTCAAGAGGAGCATGATCTTGATAGCGTTATTCGGTCATTAGAACCTGGCATGGGTAAGGGGATCTATTTAGCCGAGGAGAAGAAGATCACGCAGCAAACAAATTACGAGGCGGTAAAATGGCTTAAAGGTCTGGACAGTTCCGGCTAGTCCTTATAAAAGTATGCAAGGCGCGTTAAATGGTATCCGATTTGCAAGAGAACATAATATACCATTTCTAGGGACATGCGGCGGTTTTCAGCATATGATTATTGAGTTTGCCAGGAATGTTCTGGAGATTTCAGAGGCGGATCATGCTGAGGAGAATCCTAACTCTTCATTCATCCTGGTTGCTCCTCTAACTTGTTTCGTAAGCGAGCAAACGCATACTTTTAAACTTACACCTGGCTTAAAAGTAGCTGAAATTTATGGTGAGCATGAGATTGTTGAGCAGTATGGAGTTTGTAATTATGGCTTAAACCCTGAGTTTGCTCCTCTGTTAGAGAAAGCAGGTATGCGGATTGCAGGAGTTGATACAGATGGAGAAGTTCGTATTATGGAACTAATGGATCATCCTTTCTTTATTGGGACGCTATTTCAGCCTGAACGCTCAGCATTAAAAAATATGGTTCACCCGCTAATTAGGGCATTTCTTCAAAAAGCTATACAATAACATGGTTTTTTATAACATTTATTGGTATAATTTTTCCTGAGCAGTCCCGTTAGATTAGAATAGTTGAGAAGAGGACAGGTGAGCCGAGATGAGTAGAGCAGAGGTTAAATTAGATTTAAGTCGGATTGTTTTTATTGGAAGAACATTTGATGAGTACATGTTGATGTTTGGTTTGTCTAAAGCGGAGTTAAAAGGACGAAAAATTCTTGATTGCCCGGCGGGTACATGTTCGTTCACTGCAATTGCCAACCAACTAGGGGCAGATGTTACTGCCACTGATATTGCTTATGATCATCCTTTTGAACAGCTTGCTGAAAAAGGTTCTGAAGATATTGAGCATGCTATGCTTAACATGGAACAGGCACAGGGGAATTACAAATGGGATTATTTTAAGTCTGTAGAAGGTTTAAGCGCCCACAGAGTACAAGCGTTAACTGATTGTGCCAATGATATGAAAGAATTCCCTAATCGTTATGTTCCTGCTGTTTTACCTGTATTGCCTTTTGGCGATAAGGAATTTGATTTAACGCTATCTGCCCATTTCTTATTTATGTACGCTGATCGGTTGGACTATGACTTCCACTTGCAAGCTATACAAGAGTTAATGCGTGTTACCAAGGAAGAGATACGCATATTCCCTTTGGTGGACCTATCCTGCAATCGATATGAGCATCTGGATAAGATAATTGATTTTATACAAAGCCAAGGTTACATTGCAGAAGAAATTAAAGTTGGTTATGAGTTTCAAAAGGGTGCCAACAGTATGTTAAGGATTAAGGAAGTTTAATACGATTTTAAAATAATGAAACCACTCCAATATTAGCAGGAGTGGTTTTGTTATTTATAGAGTAATGTTTCATACGGTATTATCATTTTTCCGATGTATTCGGGTTAGAAAAAGTAAAAGAATTCCCGAGCATACGCTCGACGATTCGATTGAATGCTAATTTTTTTTGGTCTAATGTATTTTCCTGCCACGAGAAAATCCCTGTATCAAACATAATGTTAACTCCAACGAGTATGAATTCAGCGGTTTCCTGCAGGTCTTGAATTTGAAAAATCTCTTCGGATACCCCTTGCTCCAGAATTTGTATCACATAAGGGACGCTTTCCTGGACGATTTGTACGAGGACTTTCTGGTGAATCGATGCATTATATTCGTGGTGAAGAAATTCTATAATGCTCTCATCATCATAGGATTGTCTCCACAAGATGGCATAGAGTTTGGCCTCCGCATTCATTTCTTCGGTTTCAGCCAGCGCTTTGATCTTGGTGATTTTTTCATCGACCAAGCGCTCCACTATGGCGATCATAATATCTTTTTTAGTTTTGAAATGATAAAAAAACGTACCTTGAGCGATGCCCATTTTTTTGACAATATCGCTTACAGCAGTTTGATCGTAACCCTTCTCTCTAAAGAGTTCCAATGAGGTCTCTATGATTTCATGGCGCCGTATCTCTGGTTTTTTGTTGACTCTTTTCAAGGTATTTATCCTCCCTTTTGTATTCTTTATTTTATTGACTATTAGTCAGTTAGTCAATATAATGAGCTGGACATCATAAAACTGACTATTAGTCAGTTAAGACGAAAGGGAGAAAGTTATTATGAATTTACGCCTTATTTTATATCTTGTTGGTTTCAGTGCTTTTACAGGATCTCTAGGACAGAACTTATATACACCTCTGTTATCCGACATGCAAAATGAGCTGAATACAACAAGTTATTTAATGAGTTTGACGGTCTCATTATTTTTGATTGCCTTAGCTGTTATGCAGATCGTGTTCGGACCACTGGCGGACACTAAAGGAAGAAGAAAAGTGCTTATACCCGCGCTTGTCTTATATTGTGTGGCATCTTTAGGCTGCGCATTCTCTCATTCCATTGGTTTATTCTTGGTGTTTCGCGTCTTGCAGGGTATAGGTTCAGCAGCAGTTCCTGTTATAGGGGCAGCCGTAATTGGGGACTTGTTCCGTGGAAAAGAGTTGGCAAAGGGAATGGCAACTTATCAGCTTATGCTTTTACTTGCGCCCGCTATAGGGCCACTTCTGGGTGGAGTGATTGGAGAGAAGTTCGGTTACCAAGGTGTGTTTATCTTTTTAACACTCATCATACTGCTGCTTCTGTTCGCAAACATGAAGTTCCTGCCCGAGACTAAGTCACAGACAGGATCTGCGCAAGGCTTTAGTCTAAAGTCACTTACGATTATTTTTCGCAATCATCTTGGTGCTGTCGTCGTATTGTATGGATTCATCCAGTTTGTCATTTATTTGGTATACATCGTGTTCGTGCCCCAAATCTTAAGTACGTTTTACAGCATGTCTTCAGGAAAAGTCGGTACTGTACTCCTCCTGATGTCTGTCTGTACGATTGTGAGTATTAGAATGGGTAGTTGGATGCGTAATGTTATGGGAAGCGGAAAAGGTTTAATGTATGCCTTTCTCTTTCAATCGTTTAGTGTCGTTCTGTTTGCATTAACCGCCCAGCTATCGCTGTCGTTCTTGATTGTGGACGTCTGTCTATTCGGCTTTACGATGGGATTGACTACGTCCATGCCAACGACTATTCTGGCGGAACAATTTCCAGAGGAACGTGCTACTGTCATCGGCGTGTTTAACTTGGTCCGGTATATAGGCAGTGCGCTTGGCCCGATGATTGGTTCATTGCTTTATGTTGAGAGTGACTTGAAGCCTTTGTTCTTAACCTGTGGCGTAATCTACGTGGTTACTGTCTTGGTTGGGGGCTGGTGGATGCGTATGAAGGGACTGAAGGTTGTTACAACTTGAGGAGTAGGAGCAAGAATAGGGGAGCTTTGATGTACAACTCAAATCAAGTATGCAAAAATCACCAGTGATATGATCAAAACGAAAGGAGGGAGGACTTCCATGTACGAATGGAATGAAATGGTCCAGCTAATGGTAGACTGGGTGGAGAGCAATATTACGGAGAGCGCATCTCTTATTCAGATGTCAGAACAGCTAGGCTATTCACCCTATTATTGTTCTAGACAGTTCAATCAATTAACCGGGATGACTTTACGGGATTACATCTGGACTCGAAGGATCAGCCGTGCCGCCCTGGAGCTCCGCGATAGTGATCAGCGGGTTTTAGACGTTGCCGTAAAGTATGGATTCTCATCACAAGAAGCGTTTACACGAGCATTCAACAAGGCTTTTCGGCTCACCCCTGCAGCATACCAAAAAGCTCCCCGGCCTATTCCGTTGGCTATTCGTCAGGAGGTATTCTCACCTTATCATTATTTGATCAAGGAGCGGGATAAGATGAGTAAAGTACATTTGCAACCAGCGGAGATCAAAGTCGAGTTCATTCCAGCACACAAATTTATCGGGATCTGGGACATTTCCGTAACAAATTATGGGGACTTCTGGGGAAACGGACACTCTTGTGATGAGGTTAGCGGTACGTTGGAGAGTATGTCTAATCATGCCCTACCGGGACAACTTGGTCAGACGGCAGGATGGTTTTACCAGAATGGGCAGAAGGGGTACTTGTATGGAATCCCCGTTTCACTGGAGTATGATGGGCCTATTCCGGAAGGGATGGAATGCAGGGAGATCCCAGAATCGGAATATTTGGTCTTTTTCCACCCTACGTTCGACTACCTAAAAGATAATAGCGCTGTTATGAGTACAGTTGAGGACGTAGCATGGAACTTCGACCCCAAAGGTATGGGATACGTATGGGATGAAGGAAGCAAGCAGGACTACCAACGGCATTTCCCAGAGGGATATGGTTATGCGGTATTGCGACCAGTAAAAAAGATATAGCTGTTTAAGGAATGATTTGAGCATAGATAATACTTGTAATAGCGAAAAGGCCATCCCTCAAGGATGGCCTAAAAACTTACCGCCTATTGTTTAACCTTGTTGTCGTTTTCTCATATACAATGATTTGCTGAATCCGATGAACGGAAGGAATGTGAAAATAAAGCACACCATAAATAGCATTAGTCCTGTCCGAATAAAAGCGTCCCATTCAATCTGATTTGCTACAATAATGCAGACTATCATTAAACTCATAAATACCAAGGACCACTTGCCATATTGCTGTCTTTTCCTGCTAAGAAGCTCTATTTCGGAATCCGAATCGCTGAATATGGGAGATGAGCCTGCTTCTGCCCTGAAAATCTGATAGCCGTTCTCGGCTACAATGGGTATCCATCCGCTGGCTTCGTAAAAAGTCATCATTTCAGGATTAATGCGCTCTTCCAAGTTCAGAGAATAATCAAAGTCATGCCGCGCTCCTTTTTCGAAGCGGTAGAAAAAGCCCCTCATCCCGGTAACATGCCAACCTTTTTGACTCATTTCTTTAAGCAAATTCATATCGCTCTCAGGTGTCATTGCCAATCCACCGCTCATACGATATTTAGCCATTTATTTACCCTCCTTAGCGAGATGTTTTTTTGCAATTTCCACCATACGTATTCTTTTATTGAAATTTTCAAGGAGTATTATTTTACCTTCGTCTGTGATTTGATATGAAATTTTTAAATCTTCTTCATTTGCTTCTGCAATCCAACCGGCATTCTTTAATTTTCTAAGTGTTGTATACATCGTTGCTGGGCCGATTTCGACATCGCCCTCAGTCATATCTTGGATGACTTGCATAATTCTATAGCCATGTATCGGCTCAAGTGTTGCTAATAAAATCAGAAAGATACTGTCTGTAAGCTCACCAGACTCATAGGGGCTTGTTCTAGCCACCGTACCACCTCCTATATCAATGATGGATATACCTGAATTATATCCATCATTGATATATCCGTCAAGTGAATAATGGATAGGAAGATCAGATGTTTTATGGCGGGGATATCGTAACTTAACACATTGTTTTAATTGCGGAGCATTGCCATGATTATCATGGAAGTAATCATTCAGGGATGGAAGGAACCTCTCAAAAGCATTAGGCATAAGCTGAGTTATATCGATGTTGAGAGGATGTTTTAGCATGTATCCTTATTACCCGCAGGTTCCTCAATTTCCCTATCCCAATTGCCATTTAATGCTTCCAAGCTTTTATAACTCCCCATATCCTGCAAACGGATGGTTTGGGCAATATGATGCCCGTGAAACATTTGAAAGTCACCGGTTGCCACCGGAGCAAAAACTGACCTTTGTGCTTGTACATGGTTCTTGGGCCGACGCGCACTTCTGGGACGGTATAGCAGCCGAGCTGCGCAAGAGAGGGCATACCGTCTACACGCCAGAGTACGCAGGACACGGTAAAGACCCAAACAAGGCGGTAACGCATGACATGATTACGAAGTCTGTTGTCGACTATGTAACAAGGCTGAACCTGCATGACATCATTCTCGTCGGGCATAGCTTCGGAGGAAGCGTTATTCAGAAAGTTGCGGAACAGATACCGGACCGCCTCAAGCGGCTTGTCTTCTGGGACGCATTTGTATTAAAAGACGGGGAGTCTGTTGCCGACGAGTTGCCACCGCAAACGAGGCAAGGGTTCGAGCAGCTCAGAGGCGCATCGCATGACGATACAATTATGCTTCCGTTTTCGCTTTTCCGGGCTCTATTCGTTAATACAGCGACTTTGGAGCAAGCCAAGTGGATATACGCAGGCGTTGCTCCAGAGCCGGCAAAACCACTCTTTGAGAAGCTGGATCTTAAGGCGTTCTATGCTCTGCCTACGCCTAAAAGCTATTTGTTTTTTTACCAAGACAACGTTTTTACAGGAGCAGAGGGCTTCGGCTGGTATCCGCATATGGCTTCGCGGCTCGGCATGTTCCGCCTGATTGTTGGTGACGGTGACCACATGACAGATGCATTCGTAAGGCCGTCCATGGTAGCGCAGAAGCTGTACGAGGCGGGCCGGGACTGATGTGCTGAGCAAATTCGCACACCTGGCTCAAGTAACTTATGATCAGCAATAATGTACTATATGTCACTCATTATAAGATGTAGGATGTGAGAACCGCTTGAAAGGAGCCTTCTCATGGACACTACATCTTTTTTGATTTACTGTATGATAGCCACATTTACACCAGGACCTACGAATATCGTCATCTTGTCTACTGTTAATCATTACGGGGCAAAACAAGCTTTAAAATATTCGTATGGAGCCACGGTTGGTTTTGGTTTATTACTTGTTATTTCCGCTGTTCTGAATAATTTGTTACTAACGATTCTACCGAAAGTATTAATGATTATGCAGGTCATCGGGAGCCTTTATATGCTCTATCTGGCTTATCTAATTTGCAAAAAGGATTCGTCAAATCCATCTGAAAACCAAGCAGCCACCTTTTGGTCTGGCTTCATGATGCAGTTTTTAAATCCCAAATTAGTATTATTCACATTGACTGTAATTCCAACATTTGTCCTGCCCTATTACAGTGGAGCCCCTGCTATAATGCTAAGTGTCATTGTGATAACATTGATCGGCTTTTTAGCTTTTATAACATGGGTGCTGTTCGGCACGATCTTTAAAGAGTTCTTACAGAAGCACAATAAGATTGTTAGTGTTATGATGGCCATTTTATTAGTTTATGCTGGCATCATGATCTGGGTTTAGATAAGTTCATGTAGAGGTGCTATAATGGAGAAATTTCTCTATAAAAAATCGGCAGGTATTACCGCATTGTCGGCAAGTATGACGGAATTCAAGTATAAGAAGCACGCTCACAAGGAGTATGCAATAGGCGTAACTTTGCGCGGCATTCAACATTATCACATAGATGGCAGCTTGCAATTATCTCATCAAAATGGTGTGATGTTCTTCAATCCAGAACAGGTACATGACGGTATGGCACATGATAAGTCAGGTCTAGATTATGTAATGTTATATATTGATACGCAAATGCTTCTAGAGGGTATAGGAAAAAAGGATATTGTACGCTTTTCAACACCTATTGTGTACGATGATAGACTTGGACAACGAGTTGTAAGCCTGTCACAAGCAATATTAGGTGAAAAAGATGAGGCGTTATGCTGTGAGTTGTTCCTATCTCTGACGGATAGTCTTGTACAGATCAATCTTTCTTTGGAGGACAAGAAGGATAGCGCGATCATAAGAAAAGCAAAGGATATGATTTATGGAAACCTGGAGCATGTCCTCAAGCTTGATGAGATCTGTACAGAGCTTAATTTATCAAAATATCAATTTATCCGTATATTTAAGGCTCACACTGGAATTTCACCCTACCAGTACTTCCTTAATTGCAAAGTCGAACGGGCAAAGCAGTTAATCGAAAAAAATAGAGATATCTATTCAGCGGTAGCTGCATGCGGTTTCTTTGATCTGACCCACTTAAATAAACACTTTAAAAGTGTATATGGAACAACCGCCCTTGAATATATCTCACATTTTTAGTCGATAGATCAATTAAGCCTGAAATAATCTGAACAATTAACTGTAAGGATGATCCCCACATGAAAATTTTATTAGTCGAAGATGATAAGACGATCGCCTCAGGTCTCGAATATTCACTACAGCAGGATCATTACTCAACGGTTCTATGCCATGATGTCGCCTCAGCCAAAAAGGTACTCGAAGAAGATATCGATCAGTTCGCTTTGTGCCTGTTCGATTTACAGCTTCCGGACGGAAGCGGCTATGAATTGTGCAGGATGGTGAAAGAGCGGCGGGACATTCCGGTCATTTTCCTAACGGTGATTGATGATGAGGTCAATGTTGTGATGGGTCTTGATATGGGGGCTGATGATTACATTACAAAGCCTTTTCGGGTTCGTGAGCTTCTCTCCCGGATCAAGACTGTTTTGCGGAGATACCAAAAGTCGCCCCATACGAGAGCGATCATAGATATCGACAATGTCCGTATCCATACGCTGGAAGGAAAAGTGTATAAAAACGGCGTCGAGGTTTCGCTGACTGCCTTAGAATATCGCTTATTGCTGATCTTCGGCAACCACCTTGGACAGGTTCTCACAAGAAATCAGCTTTTAGAGCAAATCTGGGATATGGCCGGCGAGTTCGTGAACGACAATACCTTAACAGTTTATATTAAAAGACTAAGGGAAAAGCTGGAGGATGACCCAGGGAACCCGGCTTTGATTAGAACAGTACGTGGTTTAGGCTATAAGGTTGGTGATTAGATGCTGCGTAATAGGGAAATTCAAATGTTATTGCTCATCATGGGCTCCATTAGCGTAACGGCAATCATTGTGTCTGTGTTCATTTCGTTTGTCACAGCAGCGTTTGTTTGTATTCTATCCATTCTGCTTATTGCCAGCAGTTTGTTATTCACGAGATGGAGATATCGCGAGCTAGAGAAGCTGTCGATCTATTTGCGGGAAATTAGCAACGGCAATGATACGCTTGACGTTCGCGATAATCAAGAAGGCGAGCTTAGCATTTTAAAAAATGATATTTATAAGGTGACGCTCATGCTATCGGAACACCGGTCGCTCCTGCAGCGGGACAAAATTCAGCTAACGGATGCCATATCCGATATTTCGCATCAGCTCAAAACGCCGCTCACTTCCATGACGGTAATGGCGGATTTGTTAAGCGCCCCTGACTTGCCTCCTGCCAAAAGAACAGAGTTCACCCATCATATTCGCATTCAGCTTGAACGCATCGATTGGCTTGTCTCCTCTTTATTAAAACTATCGAAAATGGACGCGAAAACCATCCCATTCAAAAAAGATGTAATTCCCATGAAAAAGCTTATTCAAAAGGCATTAGAGCCGGTGATGATCCCGATGGATATTAAGGGACAAAATCTTTCCATTACGGGAGATGACGAAGTCACTTTTATTGGCGATTTCAATTGGACTGTCGAAGCAGTCCTCAATATTTTGAAAAACGGTGTAGAGCACACACAGGAAGGCGGAACCATTTCGATCACATTTTCCGAAAATGCTTTATTTACGGAAATCATTATTGCCGACAATGGACAAGGCATTCCAAAAGAAGATTTACCTTATATTTTCAAACGTTTTTACAAAGGGAAAAATGCCAGCGAAGGGAGTATCGGGATAGGGCTTGCGATGGCTCACAGCATTATTGCTAGCCAGAACGGAGTGATCGATGTGACGAGCGATAGCGGGCAAGGCACGCAGTTTCGGATTAAATTTTATAAGCAAGTCATTTAGGACACTCCGTAAGTGACTGAATTGTCACCTTCATCGTCACCGGAAAGTCATGTTCGACAGATACAATGATATCCATCAGATAAGCGATGGAGGTAAGACAATGCAATTGCAATTGAAGCAACAACGTAAGATTCTTTTGTTCCTGACCATATCCTACTCTATTTTAGTTCTTTATTTTATGTTTTTCGCTTTTGGTAGAGCAGGTAAAGCAGGGTACGCTACGGAGCACACCTTTATGTTTTTACCAGACAGTTTTTTTAAGATGCCAAGTCTACCTGATTTTCTGCACCCAACGTTGATGGATTTTGTGGGTATCGGAAACTTCATAGCCTTCACCCCTTTTGGGATCTTCATTCCGTTGTTATACCGGACTAGCTTTGTCCGATTTATTACAGTGTTCATCTTGTCCATATTCGTACTGGAGACCATTCAGGGAATAACGATGCTTGGCAGCTTCGATACGAACGACGTCATTCAGAACGCAATAGGCGCAGCAGTTGGATTCGGGGCGTATAAACTTGGATTTCGTACAACAAACGTCTGGAGAAATATAGCGGCTACAGGTATTTCCATAGTTGTCCTTATGAGCGGGATCTGGGGGTGCTTTGTAGTGGTTGATAAAGTGTTCACCAAAGAAATCGGTCCTTTTATAGCTATAGATGAATTGAAAGACAGCACCGGAAATCCAGCAGCGGGAACTAAAACGTCCAGTCTCATCATTGGCGGTCACAACGTGAAACCCCAATATAATGTGTATAGTACCGAAGGAAAAATGAAGGAAACGTATACGTACACGTTAGGCATTGAGGAGGAGATGTATCTCTTCATAAATTATGGCATATCTGACCAAAAGGGTAATTATGGAAGTATC
Organism: Paenibacillus sp. NPDC056722; assembly: GCF_042790635.1. Lineage (NCBI taxonomy): Bacteria > Bacillati > Bacillota > Bacilli > Caryophanales > Paenibacillaceae > Paenibacillus > Paenibacillus sp. NPDC056722. The sequence continues at coordinate 15,374 of NZ_JBHTYV010000017.1, forward strand.
AGTGTTTCCGTCGATGGGAATGAGTACCTTAGCATATCTGCAGGAGATCAAGGCCATGAGATAGGTGAGTCTGAAATGTATCTCCCGCAGGCAAATGAAATTAGGATAACCATTGAGGGGAATGTAACCCTATGGGATGTTGGATATAGCAAGATGAAGTATTTCTGGGAATGAGTATCGAGGAAAGGAGGGATACCTTTGGAGATTTTAAGAATAGAGCATCTGTCTAAAATGTACGGCACAGGTGAATCTGTGGTAAAGGCGCTTGACGATGTTTCTTTCTCTGTTCAAAAAGGCGAATTCGTTGCGATTATCGGCCCGTCCGGCTCGGGGAAATCGACGCTTCTCCATATGCTGGGCGGCGTGGATCGGCCGACTAGCGGTAAAGTTTTTGTCGAGGATACGGACCTGTATGCCTTGAACGAAACACAGCTGGCCATCTTTCGGCGCAGGCAAATCGGTTTGATCTACCAGTTCTTCAACCTGATTCCTGTCCTGACGGTGGAGGAGAATATTACGCTGCCGCTCCTGCTGGATAAGCAGAAGGTAGATAAAAAGCATCTGGATAGTCTTGTCAGTACGCTGAATTTGCAGCATCGGCTAAACCATCTGCCGAATCAATTATCTGGTGGACAGCAGCAACGGGTCTCGATTGGCAGAGCAATTATTGGAAATCCTGCGATCATGCTGGCAGACGAGCCAACGGGGAATTTGGATAGCAAGAATAGCAGCGAGATCGTCGAACTTTTGAAAATGCTGAATAAAACCTATCATCAAACGCTGATCGTTATTACGCATGACGAACAAATCGCCTTACAGGCCGATCGGATCATCTCGATTGAAGACGGAAGAATTGCCAAAGACGAGGTGATCCGGCGATGAATATTGTCAATACGCTCACCATCCGGCATTTGAAGCAAAACAAGCGAAGAACGCTCGTAACCATTATCGGCGTAATCATTTCGGTGGCCATGGTGACAGCGGTTGCAACATTTGTTTTTTCCTTTTCCAATTTAATGATTAGGCAGACCATTGCGGAAAGAGGGGAGTGGCATGTCCAATATCAAGATGTAACCAAAGAACAACTCGCGGCGATACGCGCCGATGATGCAACCAAAACGGTTGCGGTCACAAAAGATCTTGGATATGCCTTATTAGAAAGGGGGCAGGATCCCAATAAGCCGTATTTGATCATCAAGGAATATGATGCACAAGCTTTCACGCAACTTCCAATTGGATTAAGTAAGGGACGTCTGCCGCAAAGTGACAAGGAAGTTGTTATTTCCGAAGCTGTTGCAACGAATGCTAAAGTGAAATACGAAATTGGCGATCATTTAACTCTTCGCGTTGGTGAACGATTTCAGCAAGGGGGCGATCATCCCCTGAATGATAGAGATCCGCTTCGTAGGGTCAACGATACTTTGGCCGAAACGCTACAGCATATGAAAACAAAGGATTATACGGTGGTGGGGTTCATCAAACGTCCCATGTGGGAAACGGCTTGGGCTCCAGGATATACAGTTATTAGCTATCTCGATGACAAGCTTATCGGGGCAAACGATGGAGTCAATGCGGCCGTAGCCCTTCAGAGTATTAATCCCAACTTGTTCACGCATGCGGAGAACTTGGCTGAAAGAAACAACATCAAGAGGGTCCAATTTAATAACGATTTACTTCATTATTATGGCTTGTCCAAAAACAAAGCCTCATACAGCACCATATACTCCTTATCGGTGATCCTGATAGCCGTTATTATGATCGGCTCGGTCTCGCTTATCTATAATGCTTTCGCAATATCCGTTTCGGAACGTTCCCGCCATTTAGGGATGCTCGCAAGCGTAGGGGCTACGAAAAGGCAGAAGCGAAACTCTGTGCTTTTTGAAGGGGTCGTCATTGGTGCGATCAGCATTCCTCTTGGAATTTTATGCGGTCTTGCAGGGATGGGAATTATCTTTTGGTTCATGAATGCCATGATTCGAGGCGCGTTATGGACCACTGAAAAGCTGACGCTCATCGTCACGCCGTTAACGCTTCTGATCATCTGTGTTGTCTCGATACTGACGATTTTCATTTCGACGTATTTCCCGGCGATCAAAGCATCCAAAGTATCCGCCATGGACGCCATTCGTCAAACAAGCGACTTAAAGCTCACAGTCAAAGCCGTGAAAACATCGAAATTCATTCGCAAGCTCTTCGGCATCGAAGCGGAAATCGGATTGAAAAATCTAAAACGGAACAAACGAAGATATCATGCCATCGTATTTTCGCTCGTGATCAGCATTGTTCTGTTTTTGACAGTATCCTTTTTTACTGCCGAGGTGAAACAATCCCTGAATATGTCGCAAGAAGGCGTCAATTTCGATATTGAAGTATCGTATAGCAACGGAAAAAGAATAGACGATTCCTTGGTACAAGACATTGCATCCCTGGATGGAGTAACGGAATACAACGTGATGCATGATTTGTATAAGAACGCCTGGATTGATGAAGCGTTCATCGCCGATGAACTGCAAGAGAAGGTTAAGAAAGATAAGAGTTTGCTGCAAGACGGAAAATATCCTTACGATATTAAGATCCACGCCTTGAATCATTTCAGTCTGCAAGCCTATGCCAAAGCGGTCGGCGTAGATTACGAACGGCTCACAGACCCGGAGCATCCTGCCGCGATCGTGAGGGATACGATCCATTACAATGATATGGACACAGGAAAATATGTGCAGACGAAGGCCGTATATGCGAAGGTCGGCCAAAGCATCGAATTAACGAATATCTATGAAGAAAATGTGAGAGATACGAAGCTAAACAAAGTAACCATTGCCGCATTGACGGATCAAGCACCGATGGGGATGAACGCGATAGGTATAGGCGGGTTAGATATTATCGTTTCGGAACGGATTTTGAATACATTGACAGTCGACGAGGACATAATTAACATTCACACCTCCCTCCATTTGAAAAGTACGGAACCGATGAAGACGCAGCAGGAAATCGAAGAGATGCATGAGACCAATCTGAATGTCAGTAATTTATATCAATCCAGAAAAAGTGAAGAGCAACAGATTCTATTGATGTCCGTCTTTTCTTATGGTTTTATCGTATTGATCTCAGCGATTTCCATTGCGAACATATTTAATACGATCTCTACGGGTATATTCCTGAGAAAACGAGAGTTCGCGATGCTTAAATCCGTTGGCATGACGCCAAAAAGCTTTGCGAAAATGATGAACTATGAAAGTGTTTTTTACGGGGTCAAGTCGCTGCTCTTCGGGCTGCCCGCCAGTTTCGTCGTGATGTATGTGATCTATGGGGCATTTGCGAATAAATTTAGCTACGGGTTCACCATACCATGGATAAGCATTGTGTCTGTCATTGTCGCCGTATTTGTCATTGTTGGTTCCGCCATGCTATATTCCAGCGCAAAAGTAAAAAAGGAAAACATTATTGATGCGTTAAAGCAAGAGAATATATGATAGGCCACCCGATCACATTACTGAACAGCCGCCCTCAGTTATCAGAATAACCCAACAGGCTAAGATAGATCAGCAACGATCCTTATCTTAGCCTGTTTATAATGATACATCGCTTAATTTCTAAGGGTAGGAATTAGGCGATGATGATGGATTAACAAGTCTAATCCATCAATTATATCGGTCACGGTGATATCGCTAGACATTAACGTTACCGTTGCACAGCCTTCTTTTCCAATGACTGCAATGGACAGATCCGCTTCCCGAAACATTAGCTCATCATTCACGCCGTTGCCCATAACAGCAACACCTTGTTCAAGCTGGCTAATAAACTTTCGCTTTTCTTCCCGCTGATTATCTTTACCGATAACATGCAGTTCTACAGGTAAACCTTCACATTCTCTAGCCGCACTACCGTTGCTATCGGCAGTTAATACATGGATTTTAATTAAAGAGTGTAGTTCTGTAAGCTTCTCTTGGACATTCGGTAGAACCTGACCGTCTAGAGCAATTGTTCCATTAAAATCTAGAACGAGATGGGAGAGAATAAGCTTCTCCCGCCCAGGAATATGTACTTGCATTGTGTTACTCCCTTCACTATACGTGGTGTAGATTGTACCACTAAGGGAGTATAGATTACTATCTATACTCTACGTTAGATGAAGTACATGTGCTGATGTACTAATGAGGAGAGAAAACACAGATTGAATCCTATAGCTCATAAATAACGAGAGGGCCACTAGAGCTATCAACCGGAGTAGCGCTGCTCAATTATTTATCTTACTTTATTCCTTGTAGCGGCGAATTGCTGGTTTAGCTCTGAATAGTTAAGTTCAGCAGTATGATTCAAGTTCATATTAGCGATGGATAGGTTTTCCTGTAAAGAGATATATACTGTGAACATACCTGCCGCTTTGATCGCATCTACCCCAGCTACAGCATCTTCAACCCCGACGCAGAATTGCGGATCTACCCCAAGCGCAGCTGCAGCGGTCAGGAATACTTCCGGGTCTGGTTTGTTGTGGGCAAGTTTGGCTGCATCCACGATGACTTCGAAATCTTTCTCCATGCCGAGAAGGCGGATCACCGTAAAGGCATTTTTGCTTGCGGAAGCAATACCGGTCTTCACTCCGTGTGCCTTCAGCTCGGCCAGTAATTCAGAAATACCAGGCAGTACATCGGCCGGGGTTACCTGCTGAATGAGCTGCTGATAGAACTCATTTTTGCGAGTTGCCATCTCCTCCAACTCTTCGGGAGAGTAAGTGTGTGGAGTTGCTGCTTGTCCAAGCAGCAACTCCAGTGAGGCTATACGTGATACACCTTTGAGATTCTCATTGAACTCTCGAGTGAACGGAAGTCCAAGCTCCTTCGCGATCAGGTCCCACGCCTGATAATGATATTCTGCGGTATCGGTAATAACGCCGTCTAGATCAAAGATTACAGCTTGAATTTGAGAAGTTGCATTCATTGTATTGTGCTCCTTATAAATTAGGTTTGAGTGCTTGAGCACTGACTTGTCGTTGCCCAGAGTCACCGATTGACCGTAGAGAATTAGATCCAGTGCTTCACCCTCTATCAATTCAAGCTCCATACCTTCCTCTCTTAATAGTTATGAATGGAATTTTAAGTCGGAAAGATCTGAAATTATACTAAAATATTTAGAGAATTGTCGAAATTTTTAGGTGGATTTATCAACCGCTGTAAAATTGAGGAGTCGAGGTCTATCCCCAAATAGCTATCCTTACTTCCCTAATTGGGTACTGGATAGCTCTTTTTTATGTTAAGTATCAGTGACTACCCTCGCCTTTATCCGTGAAAAATGAGATTATTACTCCATTAAATTAAGTTAGAGAGATGATAAGATGGCCATTTATTTGGAATTCCCCCGACTGGATAAAGCCTTTCCGTATCGCTGTATTGTGAACGACGGCAACATATTGACTACACCGCATTGGCATAAGGAAATGGAGATTATCTGGATTGTAAAAGGAAAAGTGAATCTTGGCGTAAATGACCAGCCGATGCAGCTCAAAGAAAATGAGTTCGTCTTCATCAAAGGTGGAGATATTCATTATGTGATGGCTTCACCTAAAAGTGAGCGGCTGGTTTTCCAATTTGACCTTAGCTTTTTTCAGGATGTGATGCTTCTGAACAACACACCTTTTACGCTGGAGGAGCTGTTTGCCTCAATTGAACCGTATTCCACGTACTGGCGGCCAGAGGTTCAGAAGAAAATTCTTCAGTTATTGAATGAGCTATACCAGGAAGGCAAGGTGCAGCAGATCGGTTACGCATATGCTATCAAAAGCCTTTTGTGTGAGCTGATCACCGTGATGTATCGTGAAATGAATCATTTTAAGCCGCGTATAGTCTCCAATAAGCCGTATTCTCGTGAAATTCTTGAACAGTTGTCCATGGTCTTCCAATATGTAGAGAAAAACTATACTCATCCTATACAACTTGCCGATGCTGCCAAAATTCTCGGCTTTACCCCACCGTATTTCACTAAATTTTTTAAAAAGCATACCGGCAAAACTTTTGTCACCTTTTTGAACGAATATCGGATTGATAAGGCGAAGTGGATTCTCCTCAATGATGATGATTCTGTGACAGAGATCGCCGGTAAGGTGGGCTTCGGAAGCACCAAGACTTTCTATCGGCTGTTTAAGGAGATTATTGGGATTGCCCCTTTGCAATATAAAAACTCAACCATCAAAGGTGCCTTTGGACAGGACAAAATATGAGAACAATTTGACAAGATCAAGGGATTCATTCTTGCGTACCAAGCCTTATTATAGGCATAGGCAACAAAAGAAAACAGCTTGGGTGTTTATAAATGAGAGCATTTACAAACTGTTAGTAACTTGGAGGTTTTATCATGAAATTATCCCGAGATTTCCTGTGGGGCGGCGCTATTTCGGCTGTACAGACCGAGGGTGCGCATTTAGAAGATGGCAAAGGTCTATCTAATTTTGATGTACTGCCGATGAATGACCGTCGTTTAAAAGACGTTGTGATGGACGAAGATAATATTTTCACAGAAGAAGGCCAACATTATCCGAGCCATACTGGGATTCATTTCCGAGAACATTATAAAGAGGATATCGCATTGCTGGCGGAAATGGGCATCAATTCATTCCGATTTTCTATCTCTTGGCCGCGCCTATTCCCGAAAGGGGATGAAGCTACTGCGCTAGAGTCAGGCCTCGCATTCTATGAGAGCATATTGGACGAGCTTGAAAAGTACAACATTGAGCCAGTGATTACGATCTCACACTTTGACTTGCCGATGCATTTGGTGGAACATTACGGGGGATGGGCGAACCGCCAAGTGGTTGGTTTTTACGTAAATTATGCTAAGACGCTACTTCACCGATTTGGGCACCGAGTAAAATATTGGATTCCTTTCAATGAGATGAATATGGTTTTGCATATCCCTTTTATAGGCGGGGGCTTAACCTTTACAGCGGCTGAAAACAAGCTGGAGAAAAAGTATCAGGCTGCGCATCATCAGCTTCTGGCTAACGCTCTGACCGTGGAAGCGGGCAAGCAAATCGTTCCAGGCATTCAGTTCGGCTGTATGCTAGCGGCTGGCAAGACATATCCATACACATGCAAACCGGAGGATGTATTCGCTTCTCTGGAAAGTGACAAACATACACTATTCTTCTCCGATGTACAGGTATATGGTCAATATCCAAATTATATCGCACCATATTTTGCGAAGCACAAGATCAACATTCACACGGAACCGGAAGATTTTGAAATCCTGAAGAACAATACAGTAGACTTTGTCTCCTTCAGCTATTACTCAAGCGCTTGTACGGCAGTATCCACAGAAGGACTAGAGACTCGTCGTACGAATGGTTTTGAGACAGTTAAAAATCCGTATCTACCACCAAGTGGAAGTGTCTGGCAGGTAGATCCGATTGGACTTCGCATAACAATGAATCAATTGTATGATCGATACCGGATTCCGTTGTTTATTGTCGAGAATGGCCTTGGAATCGCAGATGAACCAAATAAGGACTTTCATGTTCAAGATGATTATCGAATTGAATACCTCACCGATCATTTACGCAACATGAAGGATGCTGTAGAACAGGATGGAGTCGAGCTCATTGGTTATATGTCATGGGGTTGTATCGACTTGGTCAGTGTAAGTGAAGGCAAAATGTCTAAACGTTACGGATTTATTTATGTGGAAGCAGATGACTATGGGAATGGTACCTTTAAACGGTATAAAAAGGCCAGTTACCACTGGTATAAAAAGGTGATTGAATCAAATGGTGAGTGCCTCTAAAGCGGTCTCTATATACGAAGCTGCAGTCCTCTGGAAGAGGACTTGCGGCTCCGTTATTTTCAAAGGCTTCAAATGAAAACGGTTAAGGGGAAGATCATATGAAAAAAGACTATAAACAAATCGCGGAACAAATCATACATCTAGTCGGCGGGAAGGAAAATATCATTGATCTGGAGCATTGCATGACTCGCTTGCGGTTCCGTTTAAAAGACAATGATAAAGCCGATAAGCAGCAGTTGAACGGAATGGAAGTGGTAGCAGGGGTGAACATAACATCCGATCAATATCAGGTCATCATCGGCAATGAAGTAAATACGGTTTATAAAGAAATTATTGATCTTAATATGCAGAGTGCGGATGAAAGCGGTTCCGGTAAGCCTTCAGGGAACGGCAAAACCAAAGGAGTACTTAGCCAGATCATTGATACGATTACCGGCTGTATGACACCAATGATTCCGGCGTTAACGGCTGCAGGAATGATCAAGGTCATTCTGTCACTGTTGACCACCTTCGATCTGATGTCACCAGAAGCAGACACCTATCGAATCTTGGATATTATCGGGGATGCGGCATTCTATTTCATGCCGATTCTGTTAGCGGTTAGTGCATCCCGGAAATTCAAAGTCAATACTTCAGTTGCGGTTATCGTCGCTGGTGTTCTACTCCATCCTAGCTTCTCTTCCTGGGTGGCTTCTAAAGATCCAATCTCCTTCTTAGGGATTACGGTTTCACCTGTCATTTATGCAGCCTCAGTTATTCCTATCCTGCTGACTGTATGGATGATGTCCTATATTGAGAAATATATAGACCGAATCGTTCCTAATATGCTGAAAATTCTGTTTAATCCAACGCTACTGCTGTTGATCAGCGCACCTTTGGCGCTAATCGTTGTCGGACCGCTAGGGAATTATGCCGGACAAGGACTGGCTTATGTAATTGAATTGATGCAAGGCACGCTCGGTTTTGTCATGGTAGCTCTCCTTGCTGCTGCATTTCCGTTCATTGTTATGACCGGGATGCATCATGCGCTTACACCGATCTTTATCTCTGCTTTCGCAGCTACTGGGCAGGAAGCCTTAATTCTGGTAGCTCAGATTTGTGCGAATCTTGCTCAGGCTGGAGCTACGTTAGCAGTTGCCATTCGCTCTAAGAGCAAGACGATGAAGCAATTAGCTTCCGCTTCTTGGATTTCTTCCACGATGGGCATCACCGAACCAGCTTTGTATGGTGTACTCTTGAAGCTGAAGAAACCGATGTTAGCCGCCGCCATCTCAGCAGGCATTGCGGGCTGCTTCGCGGGGATTGTACATGTTACCCTTTATGTTCCGCAGAACAGCATTATGGCTTTGCTTGCTTTTTCCGGTGAAAAGGGAACTTCAAACATTATATATGGTGTCATTATGATGGCCGTTTCCTTTGTAGCAGCGTTTCTGCTGTGCCTCATGCTCGGTTTCAAAGATGTTGAAAACAATACGCTGGTTGCAGCTGCTCCGGAGTCCGGTAACAACTCCGTGCAGGATTCGGTAAACAATGAAATTAACTTCAACGCTGTAAAAATAGACAAAGTTAATGCGACATTGTTGTCTAGTCCTATGACAGGCAAGGTATTGCCGCTCTCTGCTGTGCCAGATGAGGCGTTCGCAAGTGAGGCGATGGGCAAAGGGCTGGCACTGGAGCCTTCTTCAGGACAGGTAGTATCACCTATTGGGGGGATAGTGGCTACCTTGGCAAAATCGAAGCATGCGATCGCCATTGTAGGCCATGATGGGACAGAAGTACTGATTCATGTGGGTATTGATACGGTTAAGCTGAAAGGTAAATACTTCAATACTCGGGTTCAGCCAGGTGACACGGTGAATGCAGGTGACATCTTGATGGAAGTTGATCTGGAAAGCATCCGCCATGAAGGCTTTAGCATTATTACACCGATCATCATTACGAATACGACCGAAACGACAGAAATTAATAATCAGGCGGGGGCTTCTGTGAAAATCAACGATCCATTAGCATTAGTTATTCGTTAATATCAGGAAGCGGTAGGACCGATCCGGTGTTTAAGGATCGGTTCTTTCCTTTTGTTACTGGAAGAGGTGCCGCTGCTAATAACAATGCAGGGATTGCGGCATGTCATAACGACAAAAACTTGGTTGCAGAAGGTAACATAGACAATAAGAACTATTCCAGTGTCCTATGCAGAGATTGAATTTCATAGCTCATAAAGAAGAAGAGGGCCACAGGAGCTACACTGCGATCCTCTATTTTTTGTCCAGTACATGATTTTTGTGTTTTTAAAACTCTTAAACGAGCGTCTCGGCAGAAGCACGGATATATTCCTCGTACCTGCGCGCCTCTAAGTTCAACTGCTCATCTGTGGTTTCCATTGAATCGTACATAATGAAAGAAGGCAAATAGATTCCGTCGACGTATTTGATGGACGCTTCCAGCGGTCTAAGGAACTCGTTAACTGTGATTTCGTGATAATCTTGTTCGCTAGCGCCTACTGTGATCGCCAGGATAAACTCTTTTCCATTCAGATGGTCGCCTCCAGTTCCAAAGGCCCATCCGTATGTCAGCACGTCGTCGAACCATTTTTTAAGCAGTGGTGGTGTGCTATACCAATAAAAAGGGAACTGAAAAACAATTCGATCATACTTGAGCAATAGCTGTTGTTCCCGCTCTATGTCGATAGTCCAATTCGGATACTCTTTGTACAAGTCGTGGATATGAATGTTGTCATGCGGACTCAGCTCCTGAATTAGAGCACGGTTGGCCCGGGATTCCTCCAAGGATGGATGTGCAACAATAACCAAAATGTTCATGTGTTTCTTCCTCTCTCTTAAGTGATATCATCAAGGCTTCTTACACCTGACAACCACATTATTCAAGAGAACTAGAACATTGTAAAGTACGCTGTTTTAACATACTAGGTCAGGTTTAACGTACCTTTAGGCAGCATGTGGGCTCTTGTTAAGTATGGTAAACCGTACTTAGTATGTTTTTTCGGTGTATTGGTTAAGCCTGCAACCTTTGATACAATAACAGCAGTTGCAGAGAACGGTCAGGAAGTGAGGAGCACATGTATGTCCGAAGATTTAAGCAAGTCTCCCATATCACAGGGAATCGTGGCTATCCTTCAAGCAATTGGAGGTAAGTGGAAGCCATTTATCTTATATATCCTGTTGAATGATGGCACCAAGCGGTTCGGAGAGCTGAGACGGATCATTCCAAGCATCACCCAAGGCATGCTGACCAACCAGCTTCGTGAGCTGGAGCAGGACGGACTCATTGTCCGCCGGGTGTATCAGGAAATCCCGCCCAAAGTGGAATACACCATCTCTGAGCACGGAAAAACACTTCATTCGGTGCTTAATGATATGTGTGACTGGGGATTTTATCATATCGAGCATAGCAAGAATGTGAAGGAGCAAAACGAGATGCCAGGTTCATGACACAAGCCAGGGTACGTTAACCAGAAATCAGTAGTAGATTTACTTAAAGTCCCCCTCGAAGATCCTCACGAGAACTGCTGACGGTACTTTCGCGGCGACATTCCTTCGATTTTGGCGAAGCTGGAGCTGAAATAGGGAACATGATTGAAGCCAACTTCTTCAGCAATGCGGGCCACCGGATAATCGGTCTGCATCAGGAGGAGCTTGCTTTGCTGAATCCGGTAATGCAGCAGATATTCCATCGGCGAGCAGCCGTATTCCTTGCCCATGCACCGTGCGATATAGACAGGATGGAAATTCAGATGCTCACCTAGCCGCTTGGCGGTAATGTCTTCACGATAATGGGTGCGCAGGTAGGAGGCGGTCTGTTCGGCGCATGCCCGGGAGGGCGTGCTTCGTTCACTATTCAGGGAAGCCGTCAGATGCTGAATGACCTCCTGGAACAAAAGCTGCTGACGTAGCGGTGTAGCGCTAAGATGGGCGCTGGGTCCGAGCTGAATGAGCTGGTCCAGCAGGCTCTGAACGGTCTGCGGCTGTCGCAGTGCAGCGTACTGAGGCAAGCTGAGTGTGAACGGGCGGACCTCGAATAGCTGTGAGTTTTGGAGTTCACTGCCCATAGGACTACTACCCGTCAGAGGTGAATACTCATCCGATACACTCCAGCAGCCTCCTGTATGAAAGTGCAGCCAATAATAGGTAGTCCTTTCGGTGCAATCCATTGTGCCGAAATGATGGTTACCCGGACGAAGGATCAGCATCTCCCCCGCCTGAACCTCAAAGCGTAAGTCCTCTTCTCCCATGTATAGACATCCGCTTTTCACGACTAACAGATCGAATACACCGATGTGATGGCGCCCGATATGGCGGTGGCCCGCTTCGAAATAATGCAGCCCGCTTACAATATAATGCAGCATCGGCGGGACGGTGAAATGCAGAATAGTCACCCGGACAACTCCTTTCGTTCAGGTTGGAATATTGAAAGTTTTGGTTGATTATGTGTACTTAAATCTGGTCGTTTTCCTCTATAATCATATACTAGCCACAGAGATAAATCATGTCAATGTAGACAGAACATCAGGGTTGGTATACTTGCAAGGAGGGTTTGTTTTGTGAAAAAGAATACTGGGGGATTTGGGCTGTGGATGCTGGCCTGGCCTATATTCCTGGAGATTTTTCTCCAGACGTTGCTGGGGACGGTGGATACGCTGATGGTCAGCCGGATCTCGGATGATGCTGTTGCGGTTGTCGGGATCTCGAACCAATTATTCGGTGCTTTAACCACGTTATTTACGACATTTGCCGGAGGCGCGGGTATTCTGATCGCCCAGCGGATGGGCTCGAAGAAGATCAAAGAGGCACGTACCCTGGCGATTATGGGGGTGTCAGCGAGCTTTGTTCTCGGTATTGCCGTTAGTATCTTTCTATTGTTCTTTGCTGCTCCGATCGGAGGACTGCTGAATATTTCGGGCGATCTTCTTCCGCTTTCCAATATATATATTTCGCACGTGGGCGGCGGCTTGTTCATGGTCGGCCTGATCGCTTCACTTGGAACAGCGATTCGTAATACCGGGAACACCCGGGGGCCGATGTATACGGGTATATTGGTGAATGTCGTTCATATTATTTTGAATTATCTATTTATTTTTGGTGTAATGGGCATGCCGAAGCTGGGACTTGCGGGAGTGGCGATCTCCACGATTATAAGCCGGGCAATCGGGCTGATCATGTTGTTCGTGATGTTCAGGCGCGCATTTGAGATCCGAATTGGGCTGAAGGATTTTCTTGTTTTTGACAAGCGATTGTTCAGGGAAATCCTGAAGATTGGCTGGCCGCTTGGCGTCAATTCATCTTGCTGGGTGTTCTCGCAGCTAATCGTATACTCTTTCCTGGCGGTGCTTGGCTCAGAAGCTCTGGCTGCACGCACCTATCTGAATACGCTAGAATCCTACTGTTTCACCTTGGGTTACGCTGTCGCCTTAGCGGCACAGATTCAAATCGCCCACTTGTACGGAGGAGGAAAGACGAGGGAAGCCTACAAACTGGCCTATCGCACCCTGCTCATTGGGCTTGCAGTTGTGATGGGCAACATGCTGCTTCTCTTCCTGTTCGGACGACAAATATTAGGGCTCTTTACTCAAGACCCGGGAATCCTTGCACTTGGTGTGTCGCTGCTGGCAATCAATCTGATTCTGCAGCCGTCCAAAATGCTCAACATGGGCATGGGCAACGCCCTAAGTGCCATTGGCGATACCCGGTATATGATGTATACGTCAATTGCTTCTATGTCGTTGATTGGCGTTGGTTGTTCCTACGTATTCGGGATTTGGGCTGGATGGGGGTTAATTGGCATTTACTGCTGCATGATTGCCGATGAGCTGGTTAGAGGTCTGTGCGTCCTGCTGCGCTGGCGCGGTCAGAAAGTGCTGCGGAAGGCCGAAGCCGAACGGCTTGAACCTGCCGGCACTCCGCTACCGGGGAATGGTGCAACAACCTCATATTCCACTTGAAAATGCAGAGGAGAGGGTCCGGTACGGGCGCTCTCTTTTTTTATAAAATAATGCTTTCACTGTGCGACTTGCGTGAGAATTATCTCTATAGTCATCGGCGTCCTTGAATGTCTTGCCAATCGTATAAAAGGATTTTCTAGCACGTTCATGGAATAGATAGGGATCAATAATGCTAAGGGGTAAGATCAATGGAACATTACTTATTTTATCAATCGGCTTATGTACGGACGCAACTGTTAAAGAGTGTGGAAGGACTGGAGGAGGAGACCGCCTTACACATTCCGCAGGGCTTCCGTAATCACATTCTGTGGCATTTGGGACATGTATACACATTGAATGAACGTTTTGCTTTCAAAAATATCGGGCTGCCGATGCATTTGCCGGATGGCTTTCTGGAATTGTTTGAGAACGGCACGTCCCCACTCAATGCACCTGTATCATTGGCATTTCCGAGTCTTGAAGAACTGAAGTTACTTCTGCGGGAGCAGCCGCAGCGCATTCAGCGTACCTTAGCTGACCGCTTGAAGGACCCCATTGTGCCTCCATATACGACATCGGGAGGGATGAGACTAGGATCGGTAGAGGAATTTCTCAGCCTCAATCTGTACCATGAAGGCCAGCATTTGACTGCTATTAAATTGTACAAGACGCTGCTGGCGGGGACACCTTCCTAATATGAAATGGTATAATTTACATATACGAAGGGACTGAGAACAATGTAGTTCACAACCAGAAATATAAATCCTTGCGCAAGATCTCCGCCACTTTTTTGCGAAGGCTGGGAGATTTTCAATTTACTTTAGGAGGGTTTATATGATTAACAACATTTGGACTGGCGATAAAGTAAGATTAAGAGCGATTGTACCTACCGACTGGGAAAAGTTCCACAATAATGATCTCGATTCTGAAAGTGCCAGGCTCTGCGATATGATCTATTTTCCAAGATCAGAAGAAGGTACGAAGAATTGGGCTGAGCATCAAGCGTCCAAAAGCCCAGAGGGTGATAACATCATGCTAGCGATTGAGACACTCGATGGCAGTCTTGTTGGTAGTATTAATGCACATAACTGTGATACGCGGCATGGGACGTTTAAGTATGGTGTAGCCATTTTTCGAGAACACTGGCGCAAGGGATACGCTTCTGAGGCAGTAATGATCTTGTTACGCTATTATTTCGAAGAGCTGCGCTATCAGAAAGTGACCGCACATGTCTATGCTTTTAACGAAGGTTCGATTGCCCTCCAAGAGCGTCTTGGATTTCTTCAAGAGGGCAGACTGCGGAATATGATTTATTCCAAAGGACAACACTTCGATGAATATGTATTTGGCTTAACGAAGAGCGAATTCGAAAGCTAAAGAGGTTAAGGGAACAGAGTGGCTACCGATTTATTGGTAGCCATTCTGTTCCTCTTTTTTTTGTTGGTATGAATGGAGATTTAATTTTATCATCCTAAGCGGTGAACAAATCCCTCTTCCACTTCTTGTAAATGAGCCGCCAATCCTTTATGCTTACAATAGAACGATCGTTCAAAAGGAATGAGAATCATGAAAAGGCATTATGATAGTGAGCAGACAAGGAAGATCATTGCGGAGAAAGCGGCGCAACTTTTTTCGCAAAAGGGCTTTGCTGGAACATCGATTTCGGATATCTCCAAGGAATCAGGTTTTAGCAAAGGGCATGTGTATTATCATTTTGAGAATAAAGAGAAGCTGTTCATTACTATAGCTGAGGATGCCATGCGGGTGTGGGGTGAGAAGTGGAATGCTCTCTCGCCAAATTACCCCACAGCAACAGAGAAATTGTACACAGTAGCTATCTTTGTGCTGGATAATTACAAAACCCCGCTGCTTAAGGTCCACCAGGAATTAATGGGGAATCCGGCTTCATCGCCGGAAACGGTCAAGCAACTGTACGACCTGGTATCAACACCTATGCGCGCGTACGAGGCTATTTTTCAATATGGAATCGAAAGCAATGAATTTGTTATCGAGGATGTGCAGGCTGCCACATTTCTGTTCGGGAACTGGTTAGGCGCATTATGTCAGCATATCTATACGCTGGATTATGATACGTTGCGGGGGATGTTCCAACAATGCGTTACGATCTTTTTAAAGGGAATTCTGAAATAGTAAGATTTCTCTTTGTTAAGAATAGAACGATTGTACTAATCTTTTCAACTACATTTAATAGGGATGTGATGGTAGTGAAAGCATTGAACCAAGTAGCGATTGTAACGGGCGGTGCTTCGGGTATTGGGAAGGCTATTGTCGAGCAATTAGTGAGCACCCATGTATTTGTCGTTATTGCTGATATTGATGAGTATGGTGGTAAGCAGGTGGTTAGCCAGATTGAAACAGAGGGTGGCAGTGCACAATTTGTAAGGCTGGATGTTACGGATGCTGATCAGATAGAAGCGCTAGTGCTCAGCGTGCACAGGAAACATGGGAGATTGGATTATATGTTTAACAATGCAGGGATTGCAATGTATGGGGAACTGTATGATATGTCGCGAGAGCATTGGGAGAGAATCATAAGTGTTAATCTCTGGAGCGTGATCCATGGTACACAAGCAGCGTATTCTCTAATGAAAAAGCAAGGCTTCGGACATATTGCGAATACCGCATCCGTGGCAGGACTAGGCCCTTCACCAACGGCTGCCGCTTACGCTACAACCAAGCATGCCATCGTAGGCTTGACGACATCTCTCCACTATGAGGCGGAAACGTTCGGTGTAAAGGTGAGCACATTATGTCCGACATTCGTTAATACATCCATCTTTTCAACGGCTGAAGGTATCAACATCGACAAAGTGAAAATGAATGAGCAAATGAAGAAAAGGAAAATGATGAGTCCCGAGCAGTTTGCACGGATCGCTTTAAGAGCTCTTGAGCGAAATGAGCCATTGGTTTGTCCAATGCCTTTTCGACGGACTAGCGATATATTCTTTACCCTTTTTCCGGGTATTCACCGCAAGCTCATCCGTTTCTTCTGTAATGAAGCCCGCAAAGCAAATATAAATACAGTCCATTAATTTAAAGGTTTTCCCAATGTTCGCAGAAATGCCTCCATATTTTTCATATTTGCAGCGCAAAAAAACAACAGGCAACTTATTAACGCCTGTTGTTTTTTACATTACTCATAGATGCCAACCACTTACATCGCATTGGCCAAATTCATTATCCCCCACAGCAACCACCGAGCCGTCCGATCTAAGGCCGAGTGTATGAGCGCAACCAGCCGCCACCGCCACAATATCGTACCAGTGGCTTACGTCACATTGGCCATATTTATTATTCCCCACAGCCATGACTGTTCCATCTGATTTAAGCCCGAGGGTATGATAACTACCCGCCGCTATCGCCACAATATCATGCCAACCGCTAACATCGCATTGGCCATGCTTGTTCCGACCCACAGCCGCCACCGTTCCGTCCGCTTTAAGCCCCACCGTATGAAGGTAACCCGCAGCGACCGCCACAATATCACGCCAGTCACTAACGTTGCATTGGCCCCACTGGTTATTACCTACAATCGTCACTGTGCCATCCGATTTAAGTCCGGCAGTATGCTAGTCACCCGCCGCAACCGCCACAATATCACGCCAGTCACTAACATTGCATTGGCCTTCATTATTTCGACCCACAGCAACCACCGAGCCATCCGATCTAAGCCCGACGCTACGACGCCAACCCGCCGCAACGGCCACAATATCGCGCCAATCACTAACATTGCATTGATCATGCTTATTCCAACCCACAGCAACCACCGAGCCATCTGATCTAAGACCGATTGTATGAGCATTACCCGTATTCGTCGCCATATGAACATTACCTGCCGCAACCGCGACAATATCGCGCCAGCCGCTTACATCACATTGACCACATTTGTCATCACCCACGGCAGCTACCGTTCCGCCCGCTTTAAGCCCAACGGTATGACGGCGACCCGCCGCAATTACAACGTTCATCAATCTCACTCCGTTTCTTTTTCACATGCGCGATCACTTGGCGAAGGGCTTCACCCCATAAGACAAGCCTACTATGCTGTGTGAAAAGAATCCAATTCTAAAAGTATGTAAAGTTCATTTAAGATGTTCATTGCCTATCTCCTAGTTGTTTCCAATGTTAAGATTTCAATATCAGATGCGCAGCTGATGCTTGGATAATTTGAGCATAGAGAGGAAGATGAAAGATGAGTAAGGACAACACACTTAAGTCGATGCTTTCGGAAAAAGTAAGTATGACACCAGCCGGATTCATTGCCGACCAATTAAATCGGGAGCAGTTCGCGGAACAATATGAGTTGTTTTTTGACAAGATTTTCGATGTTAGCTCATCCGATATTTCAGGCGTAGAGGGTTATGGGGAGTTCGACGAGGAATGCAAAGTGGGCTACGGAACTTGCAGGGATTATCTAATCGATAACTTTGCAGACGACCGTGAGGGGTATTGGCTGAACTGGAGAGAGATGTTCGAAACAACGGTTTTGGAACGCGAATTCTTCGAAATGTACTTTAAGGAAATGGAGAAAAGAATTTCTTACTGTGAAGGCCAGCGGTTTTTGGTCAATAATAATACGTTTTTTGAAAATATGATCACAGATGGGCAGACCACAGTGGGATTCCCTGACTGGAGCCGGTCCGGCATTTGCGATTTTCTCTTGGATTTTGCCATTATGGATTTGAATAAGCCATACTTAAGAATTCCAGAATTGTTGGCCGAGTATAGTAAGAAAAGGGGAATCGTTATCCCGGATTACAAGGAAAGATTCCTGTGTATGGCGTATTATAAAGGAATCGATGTCCTGCGCTGGCATGCATCTATTGATGACACGGAATCCTGCAGCTCGATTGTGAAGTCGATCAGTGAATTGAAAGACCGAATGGATGCTATCTCTATATAGATGGTGATGAGATGAAATATGAAAATGCTGGCGATGTACTGCCGGCGGAGCTACTCAAAGAACTGCAGAAATATGCGGCAGGCAAGCTGCTGTATATTCCCTCCGGGGAGGAAAAAAGAGCCTGGGGCGAAACGTCAGGTTACCGGGAGACCTTGCAGAAGCGCAATCTCATGATTCGCAATAAGTATGGTCATGGAGTGACAGTGTCGGAGCTTGCGGATGAATACTTTTTATCCTTGGATTCCATTAAAAAAATCATCTATTCTAAGAAAAATGACCTACACATCACGTACGCTCCCACTTTAGAATCGGCAGTACAGTATTCGAATGCCGGGATGCTGGAAGAATGGATTCACTGTTATCTGCTGCTTACCCGAAACGCTGCTTCTATCTTGCATGACTTCGAGGAGGAAAAACCCCGGTATTACGGTGTTGTCAAGTTTCCACTGCGGCTCATTCAGCGGGACGGGGTGGAGAGTGGGGGAGACGATCATATCATCGATGATGCAGTGACTCATCCTCCTTTGCTAATTCGGTACGAAGCAGGTAAATTTTATTGCATTGCACAGACAGAGCTATTGGCCATATTAAAGCAGCGCAAAGTAAATGCTTACCCGACCATTATTGTGTTGAACGGAAATGCCGATTATAAAAGTTTTATGAAGCACTATGGAACTGTATTGTTTTTTTGCAAATAAAAAAGAGCGACACGAAGTGGGAGGCACTCGTGTTGCTCCTTTTTTTCTAAGAGACGGGCTTCTTAACGATAGGAATCCATATTTCCATTTCATACATGTTATTTCCACGATCATAGGTCATTTCAAACTCGGGAGTATTCGCGTTTTCGTAATTGGAATTCGGAAACCACTCTGAAAAAATGCGCTTCCAGAGGTCGTGGATGTTACTTTGCCCATCTGGATAGACGCCGGTTGAGAAAATAGCATAGGTTTGCGTAGGAATTTGAAGCTTTTCGAATCCTTCCGGCAAGTCACTTTGAGGTGAAAAATAACCGATCATGTAGGAGAAGTCATCACCTTGTTTGTTGTATAGTATCCCATGGATTTGACCATCTTCTCCTAATCCTGCGGCGGCGCGAATACGATCAACACTTCCATCGGAAATACATTTGGTCCAAAAAGCAGGGATTTCAATGTACGGATTCTCTCCATCGGCATTAATCAGAGTCGAAACACCGAACATTTCAAAGGCCTGTTTGTCTTCAATCTTGTAATTCATCTCCACATCTCCTCGTATCGAAATATGAAAGGATAATCGTGGAAAGGCTTTTAAAGAAACGCATTTGTCACGCGCAGACACTGGCATCACGCTATGCATTTTTTTGAACGCTCGGGAAAAGGCTTCAGGCGACTCATAACCATACTTTAAAGCGACGTCGATCACCTTCGTAGCGCTTTGTTGCAGTTCGAATGCGGCAAGGGTCAGCCGTCTGCGCCTGATGTATTCTGACAGCGTCACATTGGTTATGAACGGAAACATTCGCTGGAAATGATAAGTGGAGCAACAAGCGATTTTCGCCAATTGATCGTAATCAATTTCTTCAGACAGGTGTGTTTCGATATAATCCATTGCGCTGTTCATGCGGTCCATCCAATCCATTCAGATCCTCCTTTCAAGTTTGATTATAGGGTGCGGGAAGAAGAGGAGCCTTGCATTCCTTGCACAAAAATATCATGTCGATCACCCGTGAGCTCCTGATGTATTTCCAGCAGCATATATTCGGCAAACTCCGAAAGTTGGGATGGAGCTATACTCTTATTTGCTCTCACTCCTGCATACTCCTCTAAATAATTTTGAACCAGGTGCTGGTACTTGCTTGGCAAGTTCTCAGTTCCCCAGGCTCCCCCTTCTTTCTTTGAGGAGATATTGCCTTCCTTAATAAAATAAAGCACTCTACATAAATTTAACGTTACATACATTGGTTTATCCAAAATCTCTTCGGATGCACATTCAATGTCGTACAGGATGGAGGCAAGATAGTGTTGTCTATCAATCGGTGGATAATTTTCTGTAAGTGGCCTGCCGTATAAAGTCCTGCCTCTGTGGTAGGCTACGGCTATTTGAGAGGCTAAGTCCTTATCCTCATACCCTCCACACAAATAATGCTCATTATTCCGATACTGCTCTCTATGGAAATCCGAGAAATGATACTCGCAGGGTGTTGGATACACAAATTCAGTTAAATGCTCCTCCAGAATGATGCTGCATTCAATACTATTTCCGCTATCGTCATGGAGGAATAGTAGTCTTTGTGAGATCTGTTTTGCGGAGAAGAGGGATAATGTTTCTTTTATCACAATCAATACATCAATATCGCTGCTTGAAGGATTAAAACAACCCATCGCCAAAGAACCATGCAAATAGACCCCAACTAAATTGTCCCCCAACTCTTCAACAAATAATGACTTTATTCTGTCTAAAACCACTTGCACCTGTATAGCCTCCCCCTATTCTAATAACCAGTATAATTGTAAAAGAATAGTTGAGTCTGAAGTAGGCAAAAAATAAACATAACTAATATTGGTACAACAAGAAGGGTTACAGTGTAGCCATTCTCTATTTACGGTTCGATTGAAGGTTTTATCAATTTATGTTAAAAATGTTGTACTGACCCATAGGGAGGGGATTTGAGATGAGAAAAATTTATATTATTCAACATTGCCAGTCAGAGCATCACATTAACAATATGTCAGGCGGATGGACCGATACACCTCTGACTGATTTTGGGGTGAAGCAGGCCGAACGGGTTGGACTAAAATTAAAGAGTGAATTAGTGAAAGAGGAGTACGTTTTGTACGCTTCAGATTTAATGCGGGCCAAGCAAACGGCAGATATTATTGGAAAGCATCTAGAACTAAATGTGATTGAAGAGGCAGGCCTGCGGGAAATCAATACTGGAGCTGCCATTGGTAAAACAAAAGAATGGGCAAAAGCGAATAGAAACCCTATGGGGGAACGCGGCTTCCACATCGATTATCAGGAGTTTCAGGACGGGGAGACCTGGAGAGAATTTTATTTGCGCGTCTGTGATTGTATGGAACGAATCATTCATACGGAACAGAAAAATTTAGTTATAGCGACGCATGGCGGAACATTAGGCTATATCATTGCTTGGTGGATGGGCTTTAACATCGATATGTTGGAGAAAGCACACTTTAAGGCTTCGGTGGGCAGTATTTCACTTTTGCAGACAAATAGCTATCAACAGCATGAACTGCATATTTTTAATGATACTTCACATTTATTTGAGTTGAAGAGTTAGTTTGATAGGTCGCATTAAAAGCAATCCTTGCCTGAGTTGAAAAGGAGTTTCTACTAATCCCTTCCAAAGAGTAAATAGCGGCATTTTTGTACCTTAAATCGGTTGCAGCTATGAGTATTTCCTAATTAAGTGCAATTTTGTATGTTAATTCTTCCATATTATCTGCTTCAGTGGATTTTTCGAAAATTAAGATACATAAATGCTCTTATATTCCTATTTTGGGTGGATTGAGGGGAATTAAGGTACAAAAATGCTCTTAGTTGGGGATACGAGTTTTTTTCGTCGTGAAGAAGGCTGGGGGTATGGGCAACAACTGCGGCCTAAAGCCTCAGACTTCACCGGGGAGACACCAAATCTTGTGTTTGGATCATAATTTCACTTCATATAAATAGATTTATTTGCCCTGACCACAATATATCTCAAATCAATGAAGGTGTGACTTTGATTGTGGTAGCTTAGTTGTTCTTTTAGCTCTCCGCAGTCAACGATTTTGAAATGAACAAAATGGTCTCTTAAATCTTGCTCGGTAAAAAAGTGAGCGATCTTGTCTGGTTTATATTCGTATGTACCTGGCTCCACTTCAAGTCCCTGCTTATTGTTATGGTCTTTATCTGAAAAAACGGTGAAGAAGGCAATGCCGTTGTCTCTCAGCACTTTTTTACAGTTATCTATTATGAGGTGTCGCTCCTCTTGTTTAAATAAGTGAAGGAGATTATAGCAGTATATCCCTTCATATTGCTCATCTAATTTGAGGTCTAACACAGAGTCATGAATGAACGTTGTTGTGCTATCAAATTCTTGAGCAAGTCTGATCGCGTGCGAGGAGATTTCAATCCCGTCCACATCAAAATGTTTGGATAACTCTTTTGTATTTCTGCCATACCCGGCTCCGGGAACTAAAATTCTATTAAGATGATTTTGATTAAACAATGAAATAGCCTTATAGACGCTATTACTTGGTTTATCTCCCCAAATCTTATCTTCACTCTCAAACCTATTTTCCCAGTAAGCCTGCATTAGGTAGTACCTCCTTAATATTTAAATTGGAATCCGTTTACAATATACCATGTCTTGTTGAGGTTAAATGTTAGAATAATTACAGCAGAGGCTGGGCAGGCAAAAGAAAAGGACAAAAGAGCTTGTAAGAGCGCCTTTTGTCCTTTTGTTCATTATAGCAAAGTTCAGTTACAATGATATCAAATCGCGCGACAGCTTGTTGAGCCGCTCACAGCCATTGTCTGTCACCAGCACCATATCCTCGATCATGATTGAGCCGATGCCGTAGCCGTAGTAAGGGGTCTCCAGACAGATGACCATACCCGGGCGGAAGACAGTTTCTTCCGATGGGCTGAGGAAGGGGGCTTCCTCGGCGGCAAGGCTTAGTCCTGCGCTGTGTCCCAGATGCCCACGATTATAATTTGGGATTCCGGAGCGGCGGATCAATGGCATCACTTCGTGAAAAGCATTTTTCATCGGCAGGCCGGGTTCGATGATCTCCAGCAGCCGGTCGTGTCCGGCCCGAAGTGCGCCATAGATGCGCGTGACTGTATCCGATGGGGAGCCAAGCACAAAGGTTCGTGCAATGTCTGAGCCATACCCGGCCACGTCGACACCGACATCGAATTTGATGAGATCACCTGGCTTGCTCGGACGGGTATCGAAAACATGTGCAGGCGCAAAGTGATCTCCGACCGAAATCATATGAAAACGGGATTCGAAGCCGTCCGCATGGGTCAGCAAAGCGAGCCGGAACGCATCAGCAATTTCTTTTGCCGAATGACCAGCTCGAATCCCCTTTATCGTCTGAGTGATGCCGATCTCTGCGTATTCGCAGCTCTTGCGCAATTGCGCGATTTCCCAAGGTGTCTTGAGAGACCGCAGCTCGGTAAGAATTGGGCCTGCTTCGGCCAGTTGTAGACCGGGAATGGTTTCGCGTAGCGCAGTTACAGCAGGATAGCGCATGGCGCTCAGCTCTACAGCAATACTGCCACTGTCTACACCATATTCCGCCAGCACTTGACCGAGCAGTCCGAACATCTCCTGCACTTGGTGGTTCACCGGCCGTCGCCCTTCATACTTGGCACCGCGCAGTCCGAGCGGATCGTCGACGTCGACCCAGGTCGGGTACGTACGCAGCTCACATTGTGGTAAGTCAGCCGGAACACCGGCCGCTTCGAATTCGTTCATGATGATGATCGTAGGCCGGTTCGGATCACGGAACATGACAGCCAGCGCGACTTCGCTCATACGCAGCGTATACATGAACGTGCTGGGGTGTCCGGACAAGTAGTAGAAATTTTCACAGCTTGTCGCCACGAGCGCTTCTACATTTTCTTTTTCCATGATTGCCCGCGCCCGTTCCGCGACGTTCTTCAAATGCTCTGCTTTGCTGGGCATCCCATTGTTCACTCCCTTGAATCATACTTGATACTCTATGTCTGGCACGCCTTCGATCTGACGCAAGAATTTGCGTGCCCGTTCTGTCTTTGGCTGTTTGAAAAATTGCTCTGGCGTACTTTCTTCCTGAATCACACCGTCGCTCATAAAAATAACCCGGTTCGCCACTTCCCGTGCGAATTTCATCTCATGAGTGACGACGATCATGGTCATGCCTTCCTCTGCTAACTGCTTCATGACAGCGAGCACTTCGCCTGTTAATTCCGGGTCCAGCGCCGACGTAGGCTCGTCGAACAGCATGATTTCTGGCTGCATGGCGAGTGCCCGGGCAATCGCAACCCGCTGCTGCTGTCCGCCGGACAGACGGGAAGGGTACTCATCCCTTTTGTTAAGAAGCCCTACTTTGGCCAGCAGCGCTTCTCCGATTTCGACGGCCTCTGTGCGGCTCATTTTTTTGACAATCGTCGGAGCCATAATGACGTTCTCCAGGACAGTCATATGGGGGAACAGGTTGAACGACTGGAACACCATACCTGTGGAAGTGCGAATTTTCCGGATCGCTTGCTTCTTGCTGCCCACATCCATCGAGAAGTCCCATGACGCATCTCCGATCACAACCGATCCCGCGTCCGGTTCCTCCAGTCCGTTCAGACAGCGCAGCAGTGTGCTTTTCCCGGAGCCGCTGGGACCGACCAGCACCACGATTTCGCGGGGATGAATATGTAGATGGATATCGCGAAATACGACGAGATCGCCGAAGCTTTTGCCGAGTTGCTTAACCTCGATCATGAACATCACACGCCCTTAATAAGCTTTTGATAAACGGTTTTCGATACGGTTCAAAATGAATGAAAAGAACACACTCATCACCCAATACATAATAGCAATAGCGATATAAAACGGCATAGCGACATAATACTGTGCAATTAACAGTTGTGCGGAGCGCAGAAGCTCGGTTACCGTCACGACGGACACCAGCGATGTCTCCTTCAGCATCCCAATAAACGTGTTGCCCATCGGTGGGATCGCCACCCGAGCTGCCTGTGGCAGTATAACCCGCCGCATCGTTTGCCAAGACGTTAAGCCCAGTGACTGCGCAGCTTCCGTCTGTCCCTTAGGTACAGATAGAATCGCACCACGGAAGGTCTCGGACAAGTAAGCACCAATGTTGATGCTGAGCGAAATAAAGGCCGCAGTGAGCGGCCCGAGTGTAATCCCGTAGTCGGGGAGTCCGAAATAGATAATGAAAATCTGAACCAGAATCGGTGTGCCGCGAACGATGGACACGTAACCTTTGGCCAGACCGCTAAGCAGCCAATTTCCTTTGAGTCGGGCTAGGGCGAGGAGCAGCCCAATAATCAAGCCGAAGAACATTGAGACAATTGTGATCAGCAGCGTATAATACGCGCCTGTCAATAGAAATTGGAAGTTCTGTAACACCAGTTCCATGCCGTACATCCTCCACGTTCACACTAATTAAATGTTAGGGTCGACTTTAAACCATTTTTGGAAAATCTCTTTGAACGTCCCGTCCGTCTTCATTTCATCCAGTGCTTTATTGATTGCATCCAGCAGCTCCGGATTGTTCTTGCGAATCGCGATACCCGCAAAGTCCTCTTTAATCGGCTCGCCGACCGCCTTGACATTGAAGTGATTTTTCTCAACCAGTGGCTGGATGGCAAAAGTGTTATTGATCGTGGCATCGATGCGGCCAACGTTCAGATCCTTGAGCGAGGTGATCACATCGTTATACGTAGCAATTTCAAACTTGCCGACTTTCGGCATGGCTTCATCGCGCAAATATTTCTCATCGTTCGTGCCGAGTCCGACACCGATCTTTTTACCTTTGAAGTCTTCAAGACTTTTGATGGTTGTGTTGTCGCTTTTGACGATTACGTTGACGGCATTCTTGATGTAAGGGGTAGAGAAGTCCATCGTCTTTTTGCGGTCATCTGTGATGGTTACTTGGCTAACGAGCGCGTCGTATTTGTCCTTTTGCAATCCTTCGATCAGCCCGGAAAATTCGCCAGTGATGAATTCAGCTTCAACGCCGATGCGTTTGGCTACAGCTTTGGCAACGTCCGCATCGAAGCCGTCGATCTCATGCTTGTCATTGAGGAAGTTGTATGGGGCATAGGTGCCCATGAGTCCGATTCTGATTTTGCCTGCTTTCTTGATCTGCTCAAGTGAGTTGTCGGCGGTTGCTGTTTCAGCTGGTTTGTTGCCGGCATTGGCATCTGTAGCAGCTGGCGTCGCTGTGTTGTTGGTTCCGCAGCCCGCAAGTGCGATCACAAGCACGCTCAGCAGTGAAGCAGATTTTAAAAACTTGTTTAGTTTGATTGTCATTACAATGGCCTCCTTGGCACTCTTTGATGTTGTTATACACGATCTTGCTATAAGTTATCCGAGCAAACCCCGGAATTCGAATTTAGCGGTTTCTTCGGCTATGGCAGCGGGGGAGTAGGGTGATTGGTAATCAACGTCGTGCATTGGCCCGAACAGCCACTTGGATAGCACCCCGGTAATTAAACAGACAAGAATGTTAGCTCGCAGTGACAGGTTATTTGTTTCAGGAAGCATCCCCAGCTCTACGGCCCGCTCGATATTGTTCTTGAACGCTGCTTCAAAGGCAACCCAAGTTTGAGAGACGGCTTCCCGGATCGGTTGATCAGCGCCCTGGCCTTTCATAAGCAACAGCGCCATCAAATCCCGGTT
Organism: Paenibacillus sp. NPDC056722; assembly: GCF_042790635.1. Classification (NCBI taxonomy): domain Bacteria; kingdom Bacillati; phylum Bacillota; class Bacilli; order Caryophanales; family Paenibacillaceae; genus Paenibacillus; species Paenibacillus sp. NPDC056722. Next base: position 42,395 of record NZ_JBHTYV010000017.1, read on the forward strand.
CTGGTGTGCAAAAGTGAACAAATCTGTAAGCAGTCGTGCAGATGAGCCCACCATGTCATCTACCGTACCTGCATGCTTGCGGTAACCTTGCTGGATGACCTGAATCAGCTTTTCTTTGCCATCTTCAATCAACTCCAGCGTGAGTTGTTCCTTACTTTTAAAATGCCAGTAAAACGTGCCTTGCGACACTCCGGTGGCCTTAACCACATCAGAAATTTTGGTTCCGTGATATCCCTTACGGGCAAATAAGTCTAGTGCCGCGGCCATAAGTTGCTGGCGGCGATCCTGATCTTGTTCCTCTATAGCAGGCAGATTCCATCGCTCCTCTCAACCCGACTGATTAGTCAGTTGGTTAATTCCGATGGGCTTACTATATTTAAATTTTAGATTTCTGTCAAGCATAAAATGCGGATTTTGTCGAACTGTGAAAGTGGTCATGGATTAGCTTGTCCTGTGGGAAGAAAAGTTATCCAGATAGGAAAGAGGGGATGAAGCCCGATGGGGGAGTAGTACTAACCTTTTTTCTAAAATGAAAGTGAAAAGCCGGCCTGGCGAATTAGGTCGTCGGTCGACTTTCTCATGTGTTTTATTTTAAAAATGCTCCAGCACAATCTTGCCGATAGCTCCTCTTGCTTCCATTTTGGCATGCGCGAGCTTGAGATTCGCGGCATTGATCGGGGACAGTCGCTCGGTGACTGTAGTCCGGATTTTTCCTTCGTCGACCAACTCTGCCATCTGATTTAATAAATGATGCTGTTCGGTAATATCTTTCGTTTGAAAAGTCGAGCGAGTGAACATATTCTCCCAAACCACTGTAACGCTTTTGCCTAAAAATTGGCCCAGTTCAACAGGCGGATCATTATCAATGATGAAACAGATTTTCCCTTGCGGAACAATGACCTGAGTCAAACGGTTCCAGTCAACTTTGTTGAGGCAAAAGATATAGTCGACGGAATCCAATCCGTGCTGCTGCAATTGGGGCAGGAAGTCCTCGTAATGATTAATCACAATCTCAGCTCCAAGCTCTTTGACCCACTCTGCGGATTCTGGACGTGATGCTGTGCCGATGACAGTGAGTCCTGCCAGCTTGGCAAGTTGAACTGCGATAGAGCCCACGCCTCCGGCAGCTCCGATGATAAGAATGGATTTATTTCGGTTGATTTCGGGATTATGTGGAATCCCCAGACGATCAAACAAACTCTCCCAAGCGGTAATCGTCGTTAGTGGCAATGAAGCAGCTTCCGCGAAGCCGAGCGTCTTTGGCTTTCGTCCTACAATTCGTTCATCCACCAAATGAAATTCACTATTGTTTCCAGGTCTAATCACACTACCCGCATAGAAGACTTCATCTCCTGGATTGAAGAGTGTACATTCAGGACCCACTTCAACGACGACGCCTGACGCGTCCCATCCGAGAATATAAGGACCTTCAGTCGCTGGATTGTATTGACGTACGACTGTATCGGCAGGATTGACAGCGATGGATTCGATTCGGATAAGCAAATCATGGCCTTGCGGTGTAGGGACAGGAATTTCGAGGTCTAACAGACTATCTGGATGTGTAATTGGTAAATACTCATAATATCCGACGGCTCGCATGGATTTTGAGTTTTGCATATGGGATCAATCCTTTCTTTTTTTATGGAATTGCGCTGTACTATTTTAGTATAGTTTAATAAGTTATATACAAAAAGTACGCAAAAATAGCATACCAAGTATCCAGTTAGATACTATAGAAGGGATGAATACTGTGATAAGCTCCTCAAGTACACGCTGTCCGGTTGAAACCACCCTAGGCGTAATTGGTGGTAAATGGAAAGGCGTCATTATATATTCTCTGCTCGGCGGGACCAAGCGGTTCAATGAGATTCGCAAGATTTATCCGCAAGTAACTCACCATACACTTACTTTGCAATTAAGGGAGCTGGAGCGGGAAGGTCTCATATCAAGAAAGGTCTATAATCAGGTGCCGCCTAAGGTAGAATATTCGTTAACGGAGTTCGGACGGACGCTAGAGCCAATGCTCCTTATGATGAAAGAATGGGGATACCTGTACGAAGAGCGGGTGAAGGCGAATAATGAAGTAGTGGAAGAAGAGCCTGAATTGTATTGAGGTGGGCGGTTAGTTTTACTCGATAACACAGGGGCGATTATCATAAAAATCCATATTATTGGCGGTTCAGGAAGCGGGAAATCGTATATAGCTGCGCTATTAAGTCAAAAGCTCCATATTCCACATTATGATTTGGATGATTTGTTTTGGGATAACGAATCCGCAGAGTATGGGGTGAAAGCTCCAGAGGCTGAACGAGATCATAGGCTAAGAGAAATCGTCAGCCAGGAGGCATGGATTATTGAGGGTGTTTACAGATCATGGGTAGAGCCAAGTTTGTCTGCTGCAGACCAGATCATAGTTCTGATGCCTCCCTTGTCTGTTCAAGAAGCGAGAATCTGGAATAGATATGAAGAGCGGATTTCAGGCGCTGTTTTTGGTAAACAACGTGAGACTCTACAAGATGTTCAAAGGCTTACGGAGTGGAACAGAGAATACAATCTGAAGAAGCTGCCTCACTTTATTGCTCAGTCTAATTATAGGGATAAGATCATTCAGGTGAATGATAATCTAGAATTAATCGAGCAGTACTGTAAAAGAGAGTAGGGTAGTAATCCAAAGTGAAGGTTGCAAAACAACCTGTTCCACTGGCTCTGAAGTACCTTTAAGGGTGTCTGTATCTTAGGGGCTATTCGAAAGTGAACGGTCCCTTCAAGTAGATAGTATGCAACAAAAATCCATGAAACGGCATTGATCTTAAACGGAGAGCTCTCCTTACGGTACAGGTGCAACACCAGCAAAGGCAAAGAGGGCTTTTTCATGCTATTTAGAACACATTAAAAAAACAAAACATAGCCAAGCGATAAGAGAGCTTATATAAGAAGGTAGGATCGAAGAGTAATTAACGGCATTTTCGTACCTTAAATCCTCTGCAGCTAAGGGTTATTGGAGATTAAGTGCAATATTGTACCTTAAATCTTCCAGAATACCTCGTCCAGCGTGCTTTTTCGAAAAATAAGATACAATAATACCCTTATTCACTTAATTTACCTATAATGATGAAAAATAAGGTGCAAAAATGCCGTTAGTTGGGAGGTGCCTCCTCGTTTTCATTGTTAAGACGACTGGTGAAGGGGAATATACCGCTTCTAGTAGTTGAAATCTGTCGACAATCTGACAATCTATGTGCTGGTGCTAGCTTTCCTATGGAAACCTTTCAAGCGAGCGCTTTGTGCCTACAAGTCTAACCCTACCCGTTCACTCATCTTCGCTTGTTATTAATTTCTTTTGTTCGTCTTATATAGTTAAAAATATGATGCGGTGGTTGATTTAGCTGGAAAATATACCGTTAACTCTGTCTCTTTAAGTATTTTTCTCGTATTAAAGGGAAATTTTCCAGTTAATTTTTCCATTTCGGTGAAAATAGAGGCCAATCCAAGTGAATAACAGGAGTTTTTCCAGTTATTTTTGCGAAATGTGCGATTTCTGAACAATTAACTGTAGTATTTCCAGTTATTCAGTGACTATAGGATTTCCCCCCGGCCTTCAATCGCTTCTACACGCCTGAAGGCCGGGCGGTTATCGCTTGCTCATCATTTGTTCAAGAGTGCGATCATGGACGAAAAATAAGAAATGGCGGGTTCAGGAATACTCCTGAGCACCGCCATTTTCTGTTTTTTTGCATGATTTTTCAACAGGTGGGGCCATAACAAGGCTCATGCCTTGTTATGGGACAGCCCCTTAAGCTGTATGCTGCTGCCTAGACTGGCAGAGCGGAGGAATGACTGAGATGGTTATTAACCTTTCAATGGTTGAACCACCGGCTTCGAGCTGTCCAGCTCTACGGACTGTCCGTACAGATTCAGCGACAGCGCTTCGCCTTCGAGCAGTTCCAACTCCACGTTTCCGGTGGTGATGGTTACCGCAATCAGACGTCCGCGGAAGGTCAGGCGGAATGCGTATTTTTCCCATCCGGACGGGATGGAAGGCGCAAGCGACAATCCGCTTTCTTTTAAGCGGGTGCCGGCAAAGCCATAGACTATCGCCATCCAGGTGCCGCCCATGTTGGCCAGATGCAGACCGTCTTTGGTATTGCCGTGTGTATTGTCGAGATCCAGACGGGCAGTCTCGATGAAATACTCATAGGCTTTCTCGTGATAGCCGATCTTGGAGGCCATGATGCTGAAAATACAGGATGACAACGAGGAATCATGGGTTGTGATTTTCTCGTAGTAATCATAAGAACGACGGATCGTTTCGTCGCTTTGCTCATCTTCCAGTAAGAAGTGGGCTAACACGGTATCGGCCTGCTTGCACACTTGGTAGCGATACAGTGTGAGCGGATGGTAGTGCAGCAGCAGAGGATGCTTCTCTTTTGGAGTATTTTCGAAGTCCCAAACAGCTTTACGCAAGAAAGTGTCGTCCTGCGGGTTGATCCCCAGCTTCTCATCGAACGGCAGCAGCATGGCTTCGGCAGCTTGACTCCATTCTGCAACTTCTTCAGCTGTCACGCCAAGGCGCTCAGTTAGTGCGCGGAAGCCTTGCTCGTCGTACGATTTCAGGGTCTCGAAGCTGGTAGCCGCCCATTTCAGGTTATGCTTAGCCATCACGTTCGTGTAATAGTTGTTGTTCACGAGGCAAGTGTATTCATCCGGTCCAGTAACTTCGTCAAGGTGGAATTTGCCTTCATGGTAATGGCCAATTTCCATCCACAAGCGGGCGGTTTCGAACAATACTTCAGCGCCGTATTCCAGCAGGAAGGCGTTATCCTGTTCAGCCAGATAATACTGAATGTAGCTATAGGCAACATCGGCACTGATATGATATTGAGCGGTACCGGACGGGAAGAACGACGAGCATTCCGTGCCGGAAATCGTCCGCCACGGGAACAATGCGCCCTTGGAGTGTCCCATTTCCTTAGCACGATCACGAGCTTGCTCCAGCTTAGAATAACGGTATAGCAGCAGTTGACGAGCCAGGTCAGGAGAGGTCATTAGGAAGACAGGCAACATGTAGATTTCCGTATCCCAGAAATAGTGGCCCTCGTATCCTTCACCGGATAGACCTTTGGCAGAAATATTGCTGTGCGGATCGCGTCCCGCGGATTGCAGAAGCTGATACAGGTTGAAACGAATACCCTCCTGAAGCTGGGTGTCGTTCTCAATCACAATATCAGAAGTCTTCCAGAAGTCTTGCAGATATTGATGCTGTTGTTCCAGCAAATTCGTAAACGTGAGAGCTTTAAGGCCTTCTTGCAGAGCAATTCCGGTCTCAACAAGAGCGTCCGAATGACGAAGCGTATCGGTATATACATTCCATTTGGTCAGTTGCAGTGGACCCGTGAGCTGAGCCGTGGCTGTTATTTCGCCTGCCAGATCGTTGCTCTGTGCCTTAACTGTCCAAGCCCCGTCCCATTCGTGCCGGGTAACGCAGGCAGTGCGCAGACCAGAAGTCATAGTGGCGTTCTCGACATGCACATACTCACCCTGAATACCGCAGCCGACTACAGACAACCGTTTGCTGTGTCCGGCAGCGACCCGCGGATCATTAGGGTTACTGTAATTGCTGACATCCCCGTTTACTCGGGATACAATCTTGATTGCCCCTGTAAAGTTTACTGGTTCCAGCGTGAGGTTAATCGCGAACAGTTCCTTGTGCGTGAAGGAGACCAGTCTGCGGAAATGAAGCTTCAGTTCTTTGCCGGAAGGTGTTCTGAAGTGGACTTTGCGCTCTGAATAGCCTTTGTCCATATGCAGGCTGCGCTCATAACTCACAATGCTGCCTTCGGTCAGTGAGAAAGCTTCTTCCTCGTCACCGATATATATGTTGATGCCCTGTGCATCGATAATGTTCACCAGCTTCTGCTGCGTGCCCGGGAAAGCGTACAGCTTCTCGCCATATGGAATGTCAATAACATCATGGAAGGCGTTCAGGTATGTGCCACGAATGCTCTGAATTCCAGTGTCGGCATACCCTTCCTCAAAATTCCCGCGAACCCCCAGATACCCGTTGCCCAGCGCGAAAATACTTTCTAAATTAAGCAGTGTCTCTGCGGTTAATCCCTGATTGGAAATGTTCCAGCTCATGCTTTTTAAGTCCTCCCTTGGTGGTTATGGATTGAATTTTAAGGCGGGAAAGTTTAAGATTATACTAATATATTTAACTTTTTATCAAAATTTTAAGGTGGGGGTAGAAGTATGACAAGACAGGAGAAAGCAACCCCTTTGCCGTCCTATTTATCCACCCGTTCCGAGAACCTAAACCAAGGTTTTGTTCATCCTCCGCTGGATTATGAGCATGAGCTGCTGGAAGCTATCCGTGTAGGGAATGAGAACGGGGCCCTGGAGGCACTGCGAAAAATTAATGCGCTGGAAGCGGCCAAGCTGGCCCGTTATCCGCTGCGTTCGAAGAAGAATGCCATGATCGCTTCATGTACGTTGTTCACGAGAGCGATTATCCGTGGTGGTGTGGACCCGGAGACCGCTTTTCAATTAAGTGATACGCTAATCCGCGACATTGAGATGGCAACGGAAATCGAATGGCTGCTGCGTTTTGAATACGAGATGGTATTGCAGTTTATTGCCGTTATGAAAAGAGAAAAAGAGACCCTTCACTATTCCCATATTGTGAATCTGTCCGTGTATTTCATCCGTGAGCATCTGTTTCAGGACCTGACTCTAGGGATGATCGCTCGTCATGTGAATGTGCACCCAAGCTACTTGTCAGACCGCTTCAAGCGGGAGACAGGGATGGGGATCACGGAGTTTATCAACCGTCGTAAGATCGAAGAGTCCAAGTCCATTTTAGCCCACAGCAATCAGTCAATTTCCGAGATCTCATTCATGTTCAAATTCTGTAGCCAAAGCTATTATACCCAGCTGTTCCGGAAGTACACCGGCATGACCCCCAAGGCATTCCGCAGAAGCGGGGAATTCCACAAGCTGCATGGGGATCATAAGTAAGAGATGAACCTGCCTGCCTTCTCCTATAATAGGGGACTGCAGGTTTTTTGCAGATATAAATGCTTAAAACCGTTAATATTGTATAGCTTTCGTTATTTTGTGTAATGGAATCCTATGGCAGTATACGCTAGCATAGAATTATTCAGCCGCTTGGATCGGGCGCAGCAGTGCGAGACGACAGCGCGGAGGAAAGAATCTGTGCAGTCCAGTTTAGAAGACATTGAAAGCGGTATCATTCAAAGACAAAAGGAGGCTTACAGGAATTGCGTAAAAAAGGGATCTCACTGGTGTTATGTTTCCTGATGGTTTTCAGCAATCTTCCGGCTGCTTTTGCGGCCAAAAACGAAACCGCTTCCGTAGCTCATTGGGCCGAAGGAACGCTGGCTTCATGGGTAGAAAAAGGGTTGATTCATGGATACCCGGATGGCACCCTGCGACCGGATGAAGCTTTAACCCGGGCAGAGGCTGCGTCGCTCGTCAACAAGCTGTTTGGTTTTAAGGTTTCTTCGTCCGGGAGCTTTAGTGATGTGAAAGACAATGCCTGGTATGCGGATACGGTATCCGCAGCCAAAGCGGCAGGCTATATCACAGGTTATCCGGACGGAAGCTTCAAGCCGGAGCAGAAGGTGAACCGGGAGCAATTTGCCCGGATGCTGGCTGGAGTATTTAAGCTTCCACACAGCGGCGATTCTGTATTGGCCGGATTTGGAGATGGCACAGCAGTTAGCGCTTATGCACGCGAAGCCGTGAGTGGACTCCTAGCCGGTGGTTATGTAAGCGGATACGGTGATCATACACTGCGGCCTCAGAATGTTATTACCCGTGCTGAGGCTGTGACGCTGCTGGACCGCTTGGCGGGTCAGATCGTTAATAAGCAGAATGCCAAGGTACCCGGAATCAAGAGCTCTGGGAATGTAGTGGTAAATGTGCCGGGTGTGACTCTAACCGGAGCCGACATCGCCGGGGATCTGTATGTAGCTCCTGGCGTAGGGGAAGGCGATCTGATCCTGGAACATTCCACTGTTAAGGGCAGTGTGCATATTAATGGTGGAGGGCAGTTCAGTGTCTATCTGAAGGATTCCAAGCTCGGGAAAGTATCCATCGAGAAAAAGAGTCCTGTACGCGTTGTTATTTCCGAAGGCAGCCAGGTAGAGGACGTAGACATTCTTACGCCTGGCAATCGACTTGAAGTAGGGCAAGACGCCGTCATCCAGTCACTAAATATTGCTGCTGATGCGGCTAACAACGAGATCGATGCAGAAGGCACGATCCTGGAGATCAGGAATGCCGCGCAAGCGGTTACCCTTAATAATACTGCGCTGCCAACTGAGAGCAGCGTAAAAGTGGAGAAAGGCGTGTTAGGAGCAGCAGCCCAGAGCAGTAGCGCTCCTTCGCAGCCTCCTGTTATTCACGGCAATGTCGTACCGAGTACGTCGCCGACAAGCCAACCGATCTCGGGACCGGTAAGTACGCCGGCACCGTCCCCGACAAGTCAGCCGACGACGGCGCCGACAAGTCAGCCGACGGCAGCGCCGACAAGTCAACCGACGACAGCGCCGACAAGTCAACCGACGACAGCGCCGACAAGTCAACCGACGACAGCGCCAACAAGTCAGCCGACGACAGCACCGACAAGTCAGCCGACGACAGCACCGACAAGTCAGCCGACGACAGCACCGACAAGTCAGCCGACGGCAGCGCCAACAAGTCAGCCGACGGCAACACCGACAAGTCAGCCGACGACGGCGCCAACAAGTCAGCCGACGACGGCGCCAACAAGTCAGCCGACGACGGAGCCACCTGTACTGGCACCGGATACGACGTTTAATTTCGTAAACCAAACTATTGAATTGAGCTTTGCAGATTCAGCGGCATGGCGTAGTGCGATCAGCGGAATCACTGTTAATGGCGTGTCCCTGGATGCCGGACACTACAAAGTAGGAGCAGGCAGCATCGCATTTAAGGCCGATACCTTTAGTGTTGGGGAGAACAGGATTGTTGTATCAGCCGCCGGATACAGCGACAGCAGCGTTGTGCAGGAAGTGTTGAAGAATCCTTCCGAGGAGAAGGATTGGACACTCGCCTGGAGTGACGAATTTGACGGCAAGGGTAACAATCTGGATACCAACGGAGTGAATCTGGATAAATGGGCATACCAGCTTGGCACAGGTTCGCAATATGGGTTGACGGATTGGGGCAATAACGAGCAGCAATATTATCGTAAAGAGAATGTCAAAGTAACAGATGGCAAGCTGGTAATTCAGGCCAAGAAGGAAAGCTTCGAGGGCAAGCCCTATACTTCAGCCAGACTGTATACTGAGCCCACCTTCAATAAAACTTATGGCAAATTTGAAGCCAGAATCAAGCTTCCGAAAGGTCAAGGTCTGTGGCCGGCATTCTGGATGGTACCGACCGAGAGCAAATACGGGACGTGGGCTTCCTCCGGTGAGCTGGATATCATGGAAGTGAGAGGACGCCTGCCGGGCGAGGTTGACGGTACGATCCACTTCGGTGAGGGCTGGCCGAACAACCGCGCAACAGGAACCGCCTATCATTTTGCCGAAGGAACCGATATCACGGATTTCCACACGTATTCCGTTGAATGGGAGCCGGGTGAGATTCGTTGGTATGTGGACGGGGAGATCTACCAGATCCTCAACAATTGGGATAGCTGGGGCAAGAATATGCCAGCCAAATACGCCTTCCCAGCCCCGTTTGATCAGGATTTCTATATGATTATGAACCTCGCTGTAGGTGGAACATATGACGGCAATCGGGAGCCGGATGCTTCTCAGCTTCCTGCGGAAATGGTAGTCGATTATGTTCGCGCGTACGATTTGACCGGAAGACCGTATAAGACTCCGGTTGAACCGAGCGTTGCCCTGGAGCCGCTGCCGGAAGGTACGAAGTCTGCTATAAATGGAAGCTACGTGTATGACCCCGGTTATGAGCAAGGGTTTACGAATGTACCGGATTCTTCGGTAGAACTGGATACCCGGTATTGGAATTTCGTCCATATGGATACCTTTGGTGGTGACGGTGCCATAAGCGCCGATACTGTAAATGGCAGCAAGTTTGCCAAGATCGAGATTTCTAAACCTGGTAATGCTGTGCATGCAGTTCAGCTCATTCAGAATGTCACCCTGGGCAAAGGAAGATGGTATAAGCTGAGTTTTGATGCCAAAGCCGCTTCCAGCCGTTCTCTGAGCGCCAAGCTTAGCGGTGGGGCAGATAGGGGCTGGAGCAGTTACTCCAGAGTGCTGGAGGCTCAGTTAGGCACAGAAGTACAGCCTTATGAGATGACTTTCCAGATGGATAAGGATTCAGATCCGTTAGCGAGATTGGAATTGAATATGGGCCTCAGCCCATCCACAGTCTGGATCGGCAATGTGAAGCTGGTGGAGACAGAAGCACCTGAAGCCTACCCTGATCAGGCTAAAGAGCCACTGGCCGATGGCAACCATGTATACAACGGTTCTTTTGATCTGGGACGTATGGATCGCATGACTTACTGGCATTTCAATGCTGATCAGGCCGTAGCATCCGCATCGGTAGATCCTGAAGCCCGTGAGTTGTCTGTAGCTATCAAGGGTGGTGGCGATAAACCGGAAGCGGTTACACTGAGCCAACCGGGTATAAATCTCGTGGCAGAGAACAAGTACCAGCTCACGTTCAAAGGAAGAGCGGATGTGCCGCATGAGATTCAGGTGGCTGTTCGCAGTAAAGATGGATTGAGAAGTTACTTGGAAGCTGAGAAGGTCTCTCTGACAGAGACGATGGCAGAGAAGACAGTAACCTTCGACATGCCGGAAGTCACCGATCCTGAAGGACAGTTGATTTTCCTGCTCGGCGGCAATAGCGGCAATCTTGTGTTGGATGATATCTCTTTGCTACGCCTGACCAATAACAACATGGGCGAACTGCCGCTGGAAGAGCAATTCCCGCTTAAAAACGGCGATTTCTCCAATGGTACAGCGAGCTGGAACGAGCATGTGCAAGGACGTTATGACGGTTGGGATAAGGTCACGAAGTTCTCCGTGGAAGGTGGAGAATTGAAATTCCATATCGCGGGCCAAGGCAATAACCCTTGGGATGTCATGCTGATGCAGAATGATTTCCCGCTGCGCAAAGGCAACACCTATACCGTCTCGGTTGATGCAAGATCAACCAAGAGCCGGGACGTTGAAATCGTGGTTGACGCAGCTAATGAGCGCTATATCAATCAGAAGGTGCGGCTGACACCGGAAAAGCAGACCTTTACTTATGAACTTCCGGTTACGGCAAATTTGATAGCTTCCTTCAAAATGCTGCTAGGGAAGGTAGAGGGGCTGGCTGTCTCTGGAGATCATGATGTCTTCGTCGACAATGTTCGGGTGGAGCTAAAAGGGGCACGGGCCAAGGCTTTCCTGCTGAAAAACGGCGAATTCACCGATGGATTGATCGGATGGGATACCCATTGGCAGGGCAAGTATGATCCTGGCACCTCAGAGGCCGACTTTGACGGCAGTGGGCATGCAGCCCAAATCACCGTTGATAAGACGGGCGCTAATCCATGGGACATTATGCTGATGCAGGGTGACAAACCTCTCGAGAAAGGCAAAACCTACGTGTTGTCCTTCTTCGCGAGATCGACACTGCCGCGGAGTATTGAAGCAGTAGTCGAAAGTACAGACAACGTCCGTTTTCTGAATGAAAAGGTGGCATTAGATGCATCGACTCAGCATTATACCCTGGAGTTCACAATGAAGGGCAACAGTATTGGAGCCCTCAAGTTCCTTCTTGGAAAAGTAAATGGAGAAGAACTTGCAGCTCATAAAATCTTTTTGGATACGATTACCCTGGAGGTCAAAGGAGCGAAGGCCGCAACGGGGGAGAAAGCACAGGAAGGTAATGATATTTCCTTGCCTAAAGGACCTGTGCTGTCCCCGGATGCATCAGCCAATCAGCCGGGAGCACCGATTCAGCTTACTTTTGCTGATCTACCTGCCTGGAGAACGGCCGTCACCGAGGTGTTGGTGAACAACGTCAGTCTGCCGGATTCCGCGTACTCGTTGACAGCAGGAGTGTTGACACTGAATGCCAGTGTCTTCGAGCACACAGGGGAATACACAGTGACTGTTAAGGCGGCAGGTTTTGAGCCTGTGTCCGTGACCCAAAGTATTGTGGGAGAAAGTGAGTGGAGCCTGGTCTGGAATGATGAATTTTCCGGCACGGGTACGCAGCTGGATACCAACGGCGTGGATTTGAGCAAATGGGCATACCAGAACGGAACCGGCCAAGAGTTCGGACTCGACGGCTGGGGTAACAATGAGAAGCAGTATTATCAAAGGGACAACATTAAGGTGAAGGATGGTCATTTGGTCATCGAGGCGAAGGAGCAGAATGTTGGCGGTAAGCCTTACACCTCGGGCCGGCTATGGACCAATCCTACTTTCACCAAAGCTTATGGGAAATTCGAGGCCCGGATCAAGCTGCCGGAAGGCCAGGGACTGTGGCCGGCGTTCTGGATGATGCCAAAGGATCAGGCGTACGGCACTTGGGCGGCTTCCGGTGAGATTGATATTATGGAAGCGCGCGGCCGAGTTCCTAATGTCGTGGACGGCACTCTCCACTATGGAAAGAGTAGTCCCAACAACAAGGCCAGCGGGGGACATTATACTTTCCCTGAGGGGGAATCCTTTACGGATTTTCACACCTATGCGGTTGAATGGGAGCCGGGAGAAATCCGCTGGTACGTGGATGGCGTCCTTTTCTTCAAGGAAAGTAACTGGTACAGCTGGAGCACAGGACAACCGGAGAAAAATGCTTATCCGGCACCGTTCGACGAGCCATATTACATGATTCTCAATTTGGCTGTTGGAGGCAACTATGACGGTGGTTTGGAACCGCCTGCCTCGAAGCTGCCTGCACAAATGCTAGTGGACTATGTCCGTGTCTATGAGCTGACAGGACGTGAATACAAGACACCGGTGGAGCCTGAGCTGGTCAAGGAGCCAATTCCGGAGAATGCCAAGAAAGCAATTAACGGAAACTATGTATACGATACTGCCTACGAGAAGGGATTCAAGGCGATTACACCTGACGATACTCTTGATCCTTTATATTGGAACGCGGTGACCGGAACAGGAGGGGCGGCAACTGCAAGTGTCGAGACCATCGATGGGACACCTTACGCGAAGATGAACATCACCGCCGGGGGCAACAACGATTATTCGGTACAGCTGATACAGAAGGTCTCTTTGGTCTCCGGCCACTATTACAAAGTGAGCTTCGATGCAAAGGCCGGCGCAGCCCGGAACCTGAACGTCAAGCTGTCCGGTGGAGCGGATAGAGCATGGGCGGCCTACTCGGATGTGTTCTCTGCGGCGCTGAAGGGGCAGCTGGAGAACTACAGCTTTATTTTCCAAATGACGGAGAATACGGATCTTGGGGCGCGCTTGGAATTCAACATGGGGCAAAGCACCCTTCCGGTATGGATTGGCAACGTCAAGGTGGAAGAGACAGAAATGCTGGTTGATCTGAATGCGCCTAAGGCGCCATTGGACAACGGAGATCATGTCTATAATGGCGGCTTCGAGCTTGGAACGATGGACCGGATGATTTTCTGGAATTTTGCAGCGAAGAATGACGCTTCTGCTGAGGCGTCGGTAGATCCTGCTACTAAAGAACTGGCGGTTTCGATCAGTAAACCGGGTTCGGGGCCAGATGATATCCAGCTCACGCAGAAGGGGATCAATCTGTTGCAGCGGGATAGCTATAAGCTGACCTTTGATGCCAAATCAGCAGCGGATAGAAGCTTGAAGACCTCACTGCTTAGTAAGGATAGCGGTACGGTCTATGCTGAACAGAGCTATACACTAACACCGGATATGAAGACTTACACGCTGGAATTCACGATGACTGCTGGAACAACGGATATAGAAGCGATACTGGCCTTTGGTCTTGGCGGGGAGCTGGGAAATATCACCCTCGACAATGTCCGGCTCATCCGTACGACCAATAATAATGTGGATTACTCGGGCGTGAAGCTGTTCCCGCTGGTCAACGGTGATTTCGCGCTCGGTCTGGAAGGCTGGGAGCCATTCGTTCAAGGCGGCGCAGCAACGTTCTCTGGTGAAGGTGGCAAGGCCAAGATCACAGTATCCAATCCCGGAGGCGAAGCCTGGAATGTAATGCTGAACCAATCCGGCTTGCCGCTGTCGAAGGGTTTCGAATATGTACTGTCCTTTGATGCCAGCTCCACGGTTGCACGTAATATAGAGGTATCGCTGGAGAATGCGGGCTACACCCGGCGTTTTGAGACCGGACCGATTGATCTGACTCCGGATACGAAGCATTTTGCGTATACCTTCAGAGCTGGATCAGATGATTTGGTTGCGTTGAAGTTCATTCTGGGCAAGACCTCGTCCAGCCCGTCTGCTATTCATGATATTGAGATTAGTAACGTTGAGTTCGAGATCAAGGACGCACCAGTCAAACGTCCACCGACACTGGTACCGAGCCGGACCGGCAATGTTGTGGGCGCACCGGTGGTGATCACTTATACGGGAACAGAAGCTTGGAACCAGGCTATTCAATCTGTGAAGATTGGAGAGAGCGTCGTTCCGGCAAGCAAGTATACGGCCTCTGGCGAGCGTTTGACGCTGGCAGCGGAGCTTTTTGAAACGGATGGAACTTATACGATTACGGTAGAAGCGAACGGGTACGCTCCAGCTACTGTTAAGCAATCAATATTCAGCAGTGATGGCAACCTCGTTTACAATGGCTCCATGTCTAATGGAAAAGCAAACTGGGATGTCTGGAAGAATGCTGCCGATTGGTCCGACTGGAACGTTGTAGACGGAGTATCCAAGATTGATATTCATTATGATGGCGGCAACCAGAATGAATGGGGCGTTCCATTTAGCTGGTCAACCCAACTAATGCAGGAAGGTATCAAGCTGGAAGGCGGAAAGGCTTATGAACTTAGCTTCAAAGCATGGTCTACGCTAGATCGTCCAGTTGTCGTTGAACTGAACGGCTATGCAGGTACGAATAAGCTAACTTACAACATTAACGGTGATCGTGAAGCAGTGTATAAGGCTGCGATTACTCCAGGTAATGCAACGACGCTGAAGCTGATTTATCTGCTAGGTAATGTGGATGGTACGACCAATGGCAAGGAGCATAGTATTTTTATCGACGATGTAGCGATTAGGGAAGTGAAGGCTTCGCCTGTACTCGCGGAAAATACAACAGATAACAAAGTGGGTAGTCCCATTACACTCCGTTTTGCGGACAACGCGGTATGGCGGGAGGCCATCCAAGGGGTGAAGATCAATAATGTTGTTGTCGCCAAGGATCAATACACAGTTAGTGCCGGGGCAATAGTGCTGAATGCTGGATTATTCCCTAGCGCGGGCAGCTATACAATTACAGTCTCGGCTACTAGTTATGCTGATGCCACTGTAGTGCAGAAAATCAAGACTGGCGCAGAGAATTTGGCACTTCATAAACAAGCCACAGCCTCCAGTGCGAAGCAGCCGGCAAGTAATGCTTTTGACGGCAATGCGCAGTCCCGCTGGGAGTCGGATGCTACGGACCCGCAATGGATCGCCGTTGATCTTGGCGCTATCTCCAAACTGGAGAGCATTGTGCTGAGCTGGGAAGGTGCGTTCGGCAAGGCATACCGGATTCAAACTTCTACGGCGGCGGTTCCCGGTGAAGGGGACTGGAAAGAGGTATACACCAAGGAGAACGGTCTCGGAGGTCTGGAAGAAATCACATTGAACGGTGCGGAAGCGCGTCATGTCAGACTGTATGGAATTACACGCGGGACGCCGTATGGGTATTCATTATGGGAATTTGAAGTGTTTGGCACCCGTGATGGAAGCGGAGAACCAGAAGGGCCGGAAGGCCCCGGTCAGCCGGAATTGAAGACGGCCCCGGTTCTGACGGCGGATTCCTTGGGCAATGTTGTCGGTCAGCACATTACGGTGAGTTTTGCAGACAATGTTACTTGGCGGGAGGCCATCTCATCGGTGAAAGTAGATGGTGTCACTCTGACTCAAGGGTACACGATTGCAGCAGGCACCCTTTCATTTGAGCCTACGGTATTTACCCAGGCCAAGGATTATACGATTAAAGTATCAGCGGCGGGTTATGCCGATACAACTGTCGTTCAGACGCTCAAGGCAGCGCCTTCGACTGCCGTGAACGTGGCGCTTCACAAAACGGCGAGCTCATCTGCAGCGCTTACTCCGGCAGCTTTGGCTTTTGACGGTGACCCTGGTACCCGCTGGGAATCGGAGCACTCTGAAGATCACTGGATCGCCGTGGATCTAGGGGCAATCTATCTTCTGAACGGGATTGAACTGAACTGGGAAGGGGCATACGCCAAAGGCTACCGGATTGAAGTCTCTACCGCGGCGGAGCCGGGGGATGGAGACTGGCAAACCGTGTTCTCTAAGGACAACGGAGTTGGCGGATTGGAGAAACTTCCGCTTCAGGATGTTCAGGCTCGGCATGTACGCTTGGTCGGTACGGAACGTGGTCTGCCTTACGGATATTCGTTATGGGAATTTGGAGTGTATGGTGTTCCACAGTCCTAGTGCTCTCTGCTACAGACTGTTTAGTTGAGTAAGTAGTATCTTTTTATAGAAGAAGGCCAATCAGCGATTTTGCTGGTTGGCCTTTTTTACAGCTAAATAAAACGTACTGAAAAGATATAAGAGATAAGAAATGGAGGGGGAATTTGGAACTGTAGAGTCGGTAGTGTCTGGCTGAAGGTGTTCCTAGTTAGGCCGCTGAGAGATCCTAAGCTCAGGATTTAATAAACTGTAGGGACTTTTTCAAGAAACGCCGAGTGTAATAGGAAGACAAGACCAGCAGAAAAGCGAGTAGCAAGCCCGCTGGAAAGCCGAGGATTCCAGGCAAGGCATACCCCGGGGAGATGTTCATAGCGATACCGTTCCAGCCGAAAAGCCCCAGCAGGGCAGCGATCAGAGAGATTGCTGCACATATTAGGCTCCCCACCGTCCAAACACTGAGGATGGGAACACAGAAGAGGATTAGGAAACTTTTAATCGTAAGTTTAAATAGGTTAGCTTTGGAATAGGTACTGCTGTTCATCACGTTGCCTCCCTGTCAGGTAGGAATACCACTTTTTTAACTTTTGATTTAGAATCTACCGTCAGACTTTTACTGTAATGGAGTTCTTGAATAATACAGCCCGGCCCAATGGTGACATCCTCGCCGCAGACCAGATTAGCAGTGGTCCGTTCCAGCTTGATCGTGGTTCCTGTAATGGTACAGCAGTTCATTTTACGCAAGGGCCCCATCAGGAAGCTGAAGGGGGTGGAAGATAGAAGAACCGATATTTCTCCGCCTGCGCTCATCTCATCAATGGAACACGCATTTCCCAGACGGATTTCGATGGAGTTTCTGGCTGTCAACCTCTTCATCCGCACAGCACCATCGGCATAAAAAGATCCCGTCGTCGTCCCCTGCGTTGCAGACAAATAACCGGATGAATGAATCTCATCAGCTTGAAGACTACTGACTCGTAAACTTCCGAGATTCTTGACTTGACGTGCAACACAGGCATTAGCAACAGAGCACTCGCCGGAGACCTTCAACCTTGCTGTTGTAATGCTCCCCCGGGCAGTCAGGGCTCCCAGCACTTCCACCGAGGTAGCCACAATATCGTCCCTTCGTAAGAGTGAGCCTTTCACCTTTAGCGGAAGCTGACTAAATGCAGGTTCAGACGGCATGTCATCGTGCATCGTACAGTTCACCACCTCAACAGTAATTTATTTGAATGATTAAAATATATAACAATTATAATATATATTCAATATAACATTATTTTGACCGTGGGCATGCCAAAAAGCACTGCATTGTGACTTAAAGCCACACAGAGCAGTGCTTTGCTTGTAATGAACATCGATCTATGGGGCTCAGAGAAGTTAATCTACAATGTCATTCATTAGCTTTTGGACCTTTTGAAGCGTTACGGCGATTCGATCCAGCTCTTCTGTTTCAAACCTGTCAAAAAGCTGCCGGATGCGCTGCTCTCCCTGAGCTGTAATCACAATATGGACCACTCTGCGATCTTCCTTGGTACGGACTCTTTCAATTAGGCCATCGTCTTCCAGCTTATTGCACATGAAGGAAGCTGCTCCAGGTGTAATAACGAATCGTTCTGCTATATCCGTAATATTCAGGCTTCCGGTTAGTTGAAGCTGAAACAGCAGCATGATTTGATTTTGTGTCAGCGACTCCGTTTGGATTATTTTTTCAACAAAAGCCTGGGAACTCCGCTGCACACTGGCCATGGTATCCATAACAGCATGGATGGCCTGGTCCTTGTTTGTTTTTGTACTCATAAGCCCACTCCAATTTGGCAATATTCCTATAATTCCTAAAATATATAGAAGCTATAACTTTGTTGTCAAGCCACTGTAGTCTAAACCTCCGTAGGATATTGCTTGCAGATCTCTATGAACTGCTGAACAATCGCCGATTGCTGTTCATTGCTGCGGGTACAGATCGCCAGATTGTTCGTGAGATGAATGTCCTCCACCCATACCCTTGCAAGCAGCCCGCGCTCTACGTATTCACGAACGACCAGTGAGGAGACAAAGTTCGCCCCATATCCCGCCATCACCGATCGGATCGCCTCGTTGAGACCATTGAATTGCAGCGCCACCTGCGGTGGTTTCAGATCATAGGTCCTGCACAGGGAAAATAACCGCTCCCGCGTAGAACTTCCTTCTTCACGCATGATGAACGGTTCCTTCATCATCTCAGCCAGGGTCACCGAACAATTGGCAAAGGGATGGGAGGGAGACACTACAAACCACAGCTCATCTTCAAAAAGCTCCACCCAGTCCATGTTCTCCGGCCTGCCCTCCAAGCCTCCCCCATAAATGGCAACGTCAGCTTCGTGCCGGTTCAGCTGTTCAAAAGCTTGCCGCGAATTCGTGGTCGTAATGACGACCTCAATCTGGTCATAGCGGGCTTTGAAGCGGGCGGCCCAGCTAGGAATCAGGAAATTCGCCGGAAGATACGTAGCGGCAATGCGGATTTTGCCGATTCGGCCCTGCCGGTAATCCTCAATGAATTCATCAATCTGTTCCTCATACGTAAAAAAGTTTCCGGCCTGCTTCGCCAGCTCCATGCCAAAGGGAGTCAAGGATACGCCTCGCCCGCTCGGCGTGAACAAGGGAAGTCCGAGGTCCTTCTCGAACTTCTTGATCTGACTTGTAACCGCAGGTTGGCTGATTCTGAGTTTGGCGGCCGCCTTCGTCACGCTGCTCGTCTCAGCAACATAGTAGAACAGCCTGAGTGCATGTATATTCATCCTGTCTGCCACTCCTTATATAACCAAAATATATGAATGGGTTAAAAACATATATTAGAATTATGAGTCCTTTCATCATAAGCTGTAATCAGGAACAAGACAAATACTTGAGTCAACGATTATGAGGAGGAATTAACGATGGAAAGAATACAGAGATGGAGCGAAGTGGATAATTATTTTAACAGCAAGCTGTTGCTCGAAGATCACGTGCTTGATGGCGTGCTGGCGGCCAATTCAGGAGCGGGTCTGCCCGCCATTGACGTTGCACCGAACCAGGGCAAACTCCTGCATCTGCTGGCCTGCATGAAGGGAGCGAAGCGTATTCTGGAGATCGGAACGCTGGGCGGTTACAGCACCATCTGGCTGGCTCGGGCGCTACCTGCAGAGGGGAAGCTGGTGTCACTAGAGTTTGAACACTTGCATGTGCAAATAGCGGAGGATAATCTGCGGGCGGCAGGACTGGCTGACAACGTACAGGTTATCGAAGGACCCGCATTGGAATCTCTGGCTGCTTTGGCGGCTCAGGGTGTGGAGCCATTTGACTTTATTTTCATAGATGCCGACAAGCCGAACAATCCTCATTACTTGCAGTGGGCGCTGAAGCTGGCCAGCCCGGGAGCAGTTATCATTGCCGATAATGTGGTTCGTGACGGTGAAGTCGTGAATGGAGACAGCGGGGATGATCGGGTTCAGGGAATTCGCCAGTTCACCGATCTGCTAGCCGCCGAACCGCGAATCGATGCGACTGCGCTACAGACCGTAGGCAGCAAGGGATATGATGGATTTATACTCGGTGTGGTGAAGGGCTAGACGAGTCTCGTAACTAACAAATTAACTCACTAGCAACAAACAAACACAAACACAAACACAAACACAAACACAAACACAAACACAAACACAAACACAAACACAAACACAAACACAAACACAAACACAAACACAAACACAAAC
>NZ_JBHTYV010000017.1:62800-74620 GCF_042790635.1 Paenibacillus sp. NPDC056722
ACAAACTCACTAGCCAACAAACAAGCTATATAGAACGCATTAAAAACAAACGTAGCCATGAAAAAAGAAAGTTTATATAGGAAGGATCGAAGGATAATTAACGGCATTTTCGTACCTTAAATCCTCTGCAGCTGCTGGTTAATGGAGATTAAGTGCAATATTGTATCTTAAATCTTCCAGAATACCCGTCCGAGCGTGCTTTTTCGAAAAATAAGATACAATAATGCCCTTATATCCCTCATTTGCCTAGAATGAAGAAAAATAAGGTGCAAAAATGCACTTAGTTGAGGAGGGGGCCTCTCTTATCACTGTTAAGACGACCGGTGAAGTGGAATATGCCACCATAGGTTACAATCTGTCGGCAGTCTATGTCACGTTGCTAGCTTTTTTCGTGGATATTATCAAAAATTGCCGTCCAAAGAAATCAACACGGAAGCCAAAGAAGGCTTCCAGACCTAGCTTTCCTCCTGAATGTTTTCAGGTGAGCGCTTTGCGCCTACAAACTTCCCCGTTCGATCATCTTCGCTTTTTGTTAATTTCTTTTGTTCGGCATATATAACTTGCTTTTGTGACTGGCTTATATAACTAAAAAACAGCAGCTTCTCCCGATACTCGTACTTGGGGAAAAGCTGCTGTTTTGTTTTATTTTATAAGACCAGAATCTTTAAGGAACTGCTTGGCTACATCTTTGTATTCTTTCTTATTAATATCTACTTCGCCATTCAATTTCTGCATAGTTGCATCATCCAGCTTCGCGGATATCGCATCCAGGAGTGTGCTTATTTCCTTATCCTGATCTAAAGCTTCTTGACGAATAACCGGGGCAACATTATATGGAGGCCATAGGTGTTTATCATCCTTGAGAACCACCAGATCCGGGTTAAGCAGTTCGCCGTCTGTTCCAAAGGCCATGGTAGCTTGAGCTTCATCATTCAATACTACGCGATATTTGACACCATAATCGAACAGCTTAAGGCTCTTGAATTTGAATTCGCCATATACACGATTCATTCCAAGTAATCCATCTTCGCGCTCCTCGAACTCAGGTACACCGGCGAAGTTAATCTCGCCTGCTTTGGCTTGCAGCTCTGAGAGAGTTGTGATGCCATATTTCTCGGAAGCGGAGCGGGAAATGGCTATTGCCTGAGTGTTGTTGGCTTGGGAAGGCGCTAACCAGACGAGGTTAAATTCCTTCTTATAATAGTCCGAGACAAGATCAAACACTTGCTTAGGATCTGTGAGCGGCTTCTCATTCAGGATGTTTTGCAGGGCTGTGCCTGTGTATTCTGGATATACATCGATATCGCCTTTTTTGAGTGCTTCATGCGCGATCAACGTTCCGCCAAGGTTAAGCTTTCTATCTACTTTAATGCCAGCATTCTCAAGGACTAATGCATACATTTCGCCGAGAATCAGCGATTCGGTAAAGTTCTTGGAACCCACCACAATCTTCTTCTTGGAGGAGCCGTCTCCGCAACCGGCAGCAATACTCATTAAAGCAATGATTAGTGTGAGCAGCAGTAAGCTTGATTTCTTCTTTTTCATCTCAATTCCCCCTGCAATCATAATTAGACTTTACTCATTATTATCACTTGGTAATAATGGATTATTACTTTACAGGGCCAATAATAACATTACTTCCAAATAAATTCAATCACATTTGTTTACTGGGGATTAAAAAAATTTTTATGGGAATTTAAACCGTTTAACACTGCGAATTAATCCTTATAAGAATACTTAATATTTATTGACAATCAAAACGATGCCACTTACTATCTATTTAATAAATTGTTATCATTTTGTAATAATGAACTTCAATAAATACTTTGTGAGGAGTATGAACATGAGTGCCTCATTACAATTAGACGGATCAAGCTTGAAAATGGAGGATATGGCTGCAGTATTGGCGGGGAAGATTTTCAAAGTAAACATTGTTAAACAGCATCGCCAAACCTCAGAGCGCTCATTCCAACAGTCGGATCTCCCAACAAAGTCGTTTGTAGAACAGGGAGAGAGCTTCTTAGATTCATTAAGGGACTGGGTACAATCCGATGGCGAGTTATTGCCAAAAGAAGTAGGTCTTTTAAGTTTATATCTTCTATTGAATCATTCAGTTAAGCATAGTGATGTGCTGAGTGATGGATTGCTCCAAAGAGTTTTATTGTTCGTGAATCATGGGATCGAGCCTTGCTTACATAAAGAAAACAGAACTGAAACCTCCGCGATGAGTGAACTTGCCTTGATTCTCTATGGCGAAGAAGAATTGCTTTGTTATCACCAAGGACAATTTAAAGCTGTTGGATCATTGTTCGAGGAGCTAGGGCTCACCAAACTTCAATATACTCGCGAAGATGCAGCGTTTATTACGGGGCTGTGTTGTGTGTCTACAGCGATGTCTATTTACGCAGCTGCTGAGGCTTCCAGGTTGACGAAAACTGCAGATATTTGTGTTGCAATGCAGCTTGAAGCCATACGCGGGGAGACGGGTGCTTTTGACCGGCGTCTGCATGAGCTTGGCAGGCCGTATAATAGCCAGATCGAAGTTGCAGAGAATGTACGAAGAATCATTAAAGATAGTGAATTTACCACTGAAAGAGGCCGGGAAGCTTATGGCGGAGACAATGGCCCCCGCTGCCAGGATGCCATCAGTATTCGGGCTGTACCCCAAACGCATGGGGGAGTCAGAGATACGGTGAAGTGGCTGAAGGAGCAGCTCGACAAGGATATCAATGATATCGCGGAGAAGTCGAACCCATTGTTAGGGTATTTGCTGGATTTGGTCATCGTCGGTTTAATAGATCTCGGCAATATCAGTGAAAGAAGAAGCTTCAGACTCTTGGACAGCAAAATGTCATATGGGCTGCCGATGAATCTTGTCGGAGAAAACCCGGGTTTCAATCATGGATTCCCGGTCATCCAGGCTGCTGCAACAGCTATATTGGCTGAGATGAAATTGCTGGCCCTTCCGAATACTGCTTTTTCAAAGATCGATCATATCACCCGAAAATATGTGTGCACGACACTGGAATCCTCGCTGAAGATGCTCGATGCGATATCGCTGCTTAACAAGATTTTGGGGATCGAGATGTACATGGCTGCTCAAGGAATGGATCTTGCTAAGAGTAAGCTGGTGGACTTTGAGTTTGGCGTGGGATCGAAAGAAGCACTTCATGTATTCAGAAACTTTGTGCAGACGGTGAAAGTGAATCGCTTTGCTTCCCCGGATATGGTTGCTGCGGAGAAAGTCGTCACAGATGGCATCGTGCTTCAGGCAGTAGAAGATATTGTCGGAAATTTAAAGTAAGGTGTGAGCCTATGAAGGATGCAAACTTATATATCGATGGTTATAGCTTAACTGTAGAACATATTATTGAAGCTGTGCGCGGGGAATGGAAAAGTGTACGCTTGGAGGCAGAAGCAAAAGCAAGATGTGAGAGCAGCAGGGCCCAAGTATCTCGCTGGCTTGGATCAGATGCTCCTGTTGTTTACGGTGTGAATACGGGGCTTGGTAATCTGAAGGATACGGCATTGTCCCCGGAAGAGCATCTGGATTGGAATAAAACGATCCCCTATCCTCATGCCGTAGGTGTGGGGGAGTATCTGAATCCCGTTATAACCAGAGCATCTATGCTTATTCGTGCCAATGTGCTGAGCAGGGGCTACTCTGGCGTAAGACCACAATTGATTGAAAGAATGCTGGAGATTTTTAACCATGGGATTGCTCCAGCGGTTCGTGAGTTAGGCTCTACTGGGTTAAGTGATCTTGGCCCGCTTGCTCACAACGCTATGGTCGTCGGGGGATTGGAAGAAGCAGAGGTGTTCTACAGAGGCAGACACATGAGTGCCCAGGCTTGTTTTCAAGAATTGGGCATGGAGGATGTATTTCCTCTGGAATGTAAAGAAGTGTTATCGCAGATGAATGGTTCAACCATGACACAAGCGATCGCTATCTTTGCCTGCCATAATATGCAGCAATTGCTGGAGATTGAAACAAGAATCGAAACCATTCTAAATAACGACCGACCGATCATCATTGATTCGAAAGAACGGGTGGATATGGCTGTTGAGAAAGCCTTCGACATTATCCTGAACACCGTGAACTTCGAGAATAACATTACCTGCGACAATCCGCTTCTGTTTGAAGTGGAGGATGGCTACGAAGCAGTAATGGGATGCAATTGCAGTAACACGCAAGTAGGATATGTAATGGATCTGCTTAATTTTCTCATTGCCGATAAGGCAAACTATATTATGGAATTCATCAACAGGCTGGACTTGGAAGAAGGCGGAAGGCTGAATGCAATCCGCGAAGCAGCTTCGGCAAGAGTCAGACTCATTCATTCCTTAAGCCTCCCTGCTAGCGCCGATTCTATATCTACCAAGGCCAACCAGGAGGATCATGTCGAATTTAGTTTTGGGGCGGCAAGAAAGGCCCTCAAAGCGCTGACTGCCTACCAATCGCTGTTGTCATGTCTGCTTGCTGCGGCTACAAAGACAGATGCCGTTCGTAAGAACACAAGTAAGGTGCTGGAGGTCTTCCCTGATTTGAATGTGAACACAACGGCTTCCTCAGCTAATCTGGCGGCCAGTATCAACCACTATTTGACTGGAAAATTCGATTTGGTTTCACTCGTTTTAAAGACGGATTGAGATCCAAGCTTAACTTCTGCCGAAAAGGCGATCCCATGAGTTCGATATATCATCTGAAATCAAATAACCCGTAAGGAACGGAAGTTTTTCTCTCCGTTCCTTACGGGTTATAGTATGCATTCATGTTATACAGTACGTTTCAGTGGCGTAGCGGCAGGGCGGATGACGTTCGTGTTGGTATCTTTTCTATGGAACAGCTTGCGCAGGTAAGGAAGGACGAAGTAATCAAGGCCGATTTTACCAGCATTAGCGGCCGATACGATGATGATCACTTCCATGAGCAGTAATTGTACATTCGTGCTGACGGTACCCGAGAGCAGGTAAGCAGCGTTCATAACCAGACCCATAAGAGCAGCGAAGGTAGTGAATGTTCCTAGAATCAATCCCAAGCCAACCAGGAATTCACCAGCCGGTACCAGGAAGTTAAAGAAGTCTACGCCAGGGAGAGCTGCATGTTGGAGGAAGCTTCCCCACCAGGCTTGCACCGTCGCACCTTCACCAGCGCTCTTGGCAATAGCCCCTTTGATAAATCCCGAAGCATCAAACCCGCCGCCAGTCAGCTTATGCCATCCGGCAGTTAACCATTCATATCCCAGATATACCCGTACTATAGTGAGCAGCAGCATAGCGGCTTTATTTGTTCTGAACCAATTGTTAAACATATCTCTTCACTCCTTGTTTGTGGTCTTTCTTTTGTCTGTATCGGATGATCATCTTCGATAGCTTTATAATAAGTGATTTATTTCACAATAGGTGTGATAAATATCACAAAATACGAAGAAATTTTGATGTCAAACTAAAATTGTGAATATTTTGTTTTGAAATGTTTCGAAGGGGACATAAGCGAGGGACCGGTACCGCTTTCAAATGGTTCTTGACAGAGTTTTTGCATAAAATTAACATACAGATATGAATGAAAAAGCTATTGTAGCCGTTATAGGCCGAATCCATCGCAGAAGTAATCGATTTATCGAGAAGGAATTGAAGAAGCATCATATTCACGGAATTGCTCCATCGCATGGGGACATTCTGTTTCAGCTGTATGGACAGGAATCCATTACAATGAATCAGCTATCCTGCCTGATCGACAAGGACAAATCAACCATCACTGCATTAGTCGAGAAATTGGTGCGTCTGGAGTATGTTAAGAAGGAGCAGGACCTGAACGATGGCCGCATCTTCCGCTTATCCATTACAGATAAGGGAAGAGCGCTGAAGCCGATTTTTGAAGCGGTGTCCGAGTCTCTACTGGCTGCGGTGTATGAAGATTTTGCACCGGAAGAGAAGGAGCAACTGCTCCGGTTGTTGGGGAAGATTAATTTGTGAAAATGACTAAGACAGCCTGGTGGGAAGCCGGGCTGTTTTTAGTATATATGGGATGGGAAGGAGCAAAGAAATGGACAATACTGCTGCTATAAGACAGATCAAACAAGATGAGCTTCCTCAACTTTTGGAACTTTACAGATGTTTGCATGAGGTTGACCCTGAACTTAACCCATCCGATGTAAATCCAATTTGGATAGAAATCTGTACAAGTAAAAACATGCATTACTTGGTAGTAGAGGTAGAAGGTCGATTAGTTGCATCCTGTGTGTTAATGCTCATTGCTAATTTAACAAGAGGTGCCCGTCCTTATGGAATTATTGAAAATGTTGTGACGCACAGTGGATTTCGCCGCAAGGGATATGGTACTGCGATCCTGAAAAAGGCATTGGAGATTGCTTGGGAACATCAGTGTTACAAAGTAATGCTGCTTACCGGATCGAAGAAAGAGAGTACCTTAAGGTTCTACGAACAAGCTGGTTTTAAAAGAGGAGTGAAAACAGGATTTATAGCCAAGCCCTAGTTTTCTAGTACCTTATTTGCATGATTTTTTTTGAACCCCGCAACCTTTTCGAACAATTCCCGTCTAGAGTGTACCAATTGGGAAATAAATCATGACAAACACAACCAGTAACCAAACACAATACACGGAGGAATGAAGATGAAGAAACGATTTTTAAAACCACTGCTCCTAATAATGATGATTGCCGTTTTTAGTTTAAACGTTACGGGAGCGGCCTTTGCTAAGAGTGGCGGGTCCAAGAATCCCCCTAAGAATGGTATAGATATAGCGACTGCAGTAAGTATGATCGTAAAGGGGCTAGACCTGAACCTGAATGCCATCGATTTTATCAAAATGCCAGTGGCAAGCGATCACTATACAAAAGTGAAGGATAACGCTCCATATGCCAAGGATTTCATTAACGCTTATTACAATGGAGTACAGCTTCCGAAGGATATTAATCCTTCCGCCACAATCTCCAAGGAATACTTTGCTGAGCTTCTGTACCAGGCTATGAGTCATAAAGGCGATTTTGTCTGGATTGAAACATTCCAAAAGGTGGCAGACGGAAATCAAATCAAAAAAGAATACATGAACAGTATTCAGAAACTGATGCTCGCCAAGATCGTTACGCTCGACAGCAAACAAAAATTTTATCCGAAGAATAGTATCAGCCGTGACGAAGCAGCCAATATGATCAGCAAAACTGTGAAATTCATTAACAACTACAAACCAGTGCCTACACCTGCTCCAATCGAGGTTACATTAACCACGGGCAAGGAGACAGATGCTGTCACTAAGGTTACGCTTGCTGCTACGGTGCCGACTGGCGGTTATGGACTTGAAATTACGAGCATTCAATTCACGAAAGATCAGGCATTGATCAAATACAAGCTGGTGAAGCCGGCCCCAGGCTCCATGAGCGCCCAAGTCATTACCGAAATTAAAGCCGTAACCTACATTCCTTCGACATTCAAAGCTGTTCTTCAGGCCAATAAATAATACGGATACTCGAATAAAAGCATTATTAGCAACGGATGGACTCGATAGGAGCCATCCGTTGTTTTTGTATGGACGGGTAGGAAGAGTGAAAAATAAAGAAGTGAAATGGAGGATTCTGTAATAATATCTCGAATATATAAGGGATGTACGTATGACTAGCTAAGGGGGATATCACTATGGCTCTTCAGGCAGAAACTCTTGTGGAAGAATGGCTGAACAAGAACGGGTATTTTACGATAAGAGGCATCAAGGAGAAGCTAAATGAGATTGATTTCCTCGCGGTACGGCGAAATGGCGAAGGCGAATGGGAGTATGTCCATTGTGAAGTTCAGGTTAGTGTGCGACCTGTGGCCTATATCAGCAAGTTGACCAAGCAGCAGATGGAGAAGCTAGGCGTAAAGTCGAAGACAAGTGCCAAACTGCGCAATTCTGAAAGTCTAAAGGACAGCGTAAAGGCCTGGGTAGAGATCAAGTATACCTCCGACAAAAAGAAGAAGCTGCGCAGCTCCGTGATTGACACCGACCAGTGGCAGTATTGGTTCGTACACGGAAGAGTGAAGGATCAGAATGAGTTGGAGCAAATCAGCAGCGAGGGTGTCAAGCTGGTAGCCATCAAGGATATTTTGCAGGAACTAACGGCCAATACGACGGAGCATAGTTTCTCTGCGGCTTCTGCGGGCGATTTGGTAGAGTTGATTAATTTGTTAAATGCGGAAGAGTAGAGCAGTCCGGATACCCTTTTCTTTTGTTCAGTCGTCCATATGAGTCTTGGAACCCAATGGCAATGATTGAGATAGAGGACCAACTCTTTGGAGAAGATGTTGGTCTTTTTTGCGTCCAATGGTAACATGTAGGTAATATTTCTTATTAAAAAACCGCGTATTTCGACAAATAAATACATATTTCTTATTAAATACCTTTACTATTTACAAAATTTTATTTAAGATTCTCTTATGTGTAATGGAATAGGAAATAATATGTAATACAAATTTTTCTTAATTTATTACAACAGATGATTATACATGATGGAGGAATGCACAAATGTTCACAATCGAATATAATGCCGCAAAAAACAGAGTTGTCGTTACCGCTCAAGAGGTTACACTGGACAATGCACAGCAATACATTGATGAGTTCACCGAGATTCTTAAAAAAGTAAAACCAGGGTTCACTGGAGTTACAATTCTGACTGGCGCTAAAGTATTGTCTCAAGAAGTAGCTAAGGAACTGGCACCTACTAGTGAACTGGCAACTCAAAAAGGCGTATCTACTGATAAGAAATGGGCCTATGTAACAGGTTCTTCCATTTACAAAATGCAAATGAGACGTATCTTCGGTGACTTCGTGGAGTACTTCGAAACCGTTGAGCAAGCAGATGCTTACCTGAGCAACTAATCTCAAATGGGATCATAAAGCAACAGCTCACATCTTTACAGATGTGGGCTGTTTTTGTTATGTAGTTATGGCTACGTGCTATAATCGAAGATATATCTGAGAGTATATCAGTACATAGGAGGCCTACTTATCTATATTATTTTGCAAGAGCCGACCGGTAAGACCTATGAGGCGTTCATTGAGATCGCCATGGAAGTATGCGATGAGTTCATTCTGGTGAAACGCGATCAGATGTCACTTGATCCGAGTGGAATTGAACTACTGGAGCAGCTAAAGCCTTTTTTAAAAGAGAAAAAAAGAGAAGATCATTGGCCAGGTACGCGGTTATTTGGTCATTATGCGGATATTTATTATTTTCATTGTTGTGCTGAAGCTACGAAAATCCTTCTCTCTTATTCCTCGGGTCTATACTCCTGGGTCCAACCGAAAGTCCCCGATGATCTTTGTTTTCTGAGAAATGGGGAGCCGTGGCTAATGAACACAGCGCATGAGGGGAACAGTTATTTAGATACTGATGTGGAAGAAGAAGTTATGCGTTTAGATCAAAGCGGATTGCTGTTTCATGACTTGCCCCGGCGTGGGTAGGCGTACTCTCGTATCTCCAATGAGTGAAATAAAAAAGAGGAACTAGCCACTGATAATGTGGTTATTCCTCTTCTTTTATTTAGCCTGCAATTTCTTTAGTTTTAATGGATTGTTTTCTTACCGTAATCGTTAAATAGAGGATAGTTAGTGTGATAAAAGTAAGCCCAATAAGAGCTAAGATTAATGCTTGATTAAGAACATACGTATAGTCAACAGTGGTTGACATCAACTCTCTGAACCCTTTTATAGAATAGGTTAGTGGTAAAAAAGGATTGATATACTGGAAGAATGTTGGCGTTAATTCTTTCGGGAATGTTCCGGCACTTCCTCCAATCTGCAGCAGCATTAGAATGAAAATGATATACTGTCCGACTTTATCCATCGTTACTGTGAGAAATTGTATGATGGTATAAAGGGTTAAGCTTGTGAAAATAGTAAACAGATAAAAATATAGTTCATTTTGAACTTGTAAACCTAGTCCATGAATTAAAATTACATCTGCAAAGATGGACTGAAATACACCGACCACCAATAATACACTATATTTACTGATGAAATGCGAAAACCCGGAAGTTGTAATCTCCGTGGTAGTTCTCATCGAATAGGACGAGACAAACATTAGTCCACCTGCTAAAAGACCAAGGGATAGGATATAAGGTGCTAATCCAACTCCATAATCTTTCACATCATTTAACTTATGAGCGACAAGATTAATCGGACTGGCAAACATAGTATTCGTTTCATCATTCGTACTCACATCGTTTACCTTATTTGCTCCGTCCTGTAATGATTTATGCAGCGTACTTGTTCCCTGTGAAAGATCGTGTGTGCCTTTTAATAATTCATTAGCCCCATCTGCTAACTTACCTGAGCCAATATAAAGTTGATTCGAGCCATCGCTTAATTGATTTATACCTTCAACTATTTGATCCCCACCGGAATTTAAAGTAACTAAGCCTGAAGAAAGTGAGGAGCTTCCCTCGCTTACCTTCTTAGTGCCGTTAAATAAATCAATACTTCCCTGAGCAAGCTTTTGAGAGGCAACTACAGCTTCACCGAGCTTCCCATTAAATAATGTTGAATTAGAGTTGAATTCCTTTTGACCAGCTACAAGACGATTTGCGGCCGAATATAGATTGTGTTGACCCGCTACAAGTTGAGAATAACTCGTACTGATTTGCTTTCCACCTTGATTCAGCTGGTCCATTGATGTTGAGATGGTTTGAAGCTGCGCAAGTACTTTCTTTATTTCTTCCTGACTAATGGACCCGGTACTGCTTACATCCGATAATTCATTAGTCACGTCTTGTATGGCCGTATTCATAGTTGATATGTTGTTCGTAAATTGACCAAAACTATTTTGGAGTGCTACGGAGCCATCTGACGATTGCTTTAGTCCGGCAGCTAGTTGGTTATTCCCACTTAATAATTGATCGGAGCCGGCTACTAATTTTTTACTGGCTTCTGATAACTGCTGTAATCCGGAATTAAGGTCACCGGCACCTTTTTTCAGTGAATCAGCACCACCCAATACAGAATGGATACCAGTGTTCAACTGGTTGGCTCCATCGCTGGATTGTTTAATTCCATTGGCTACCTGAATTGCACCTGCTTGTAATTTAGCTGTTCCATCTTTAAGAACCAGGTTACTGTCCGTTAATTTCTTTAAATTTTCACTTAATGTGGTTGTTCCATTGGCAAGCTTATCTACACCTTCGTTGATCCGCTTTGAACCATCGCTAGCTTCCTGCATACCTTCTCCGACTTTGCTAAGGCTTTTAAATACGGAATCGGCATATTGCTCTGTAACCTTTTTTGAAAGGCTGGAGCTTATATCCTTAATAGCTGAAGAGCTGATCTGTGACCCAGAGTAGTTTTTTCCGGCATTCGTATAATAATTTAACTCCATTTTTTCCGGATGTTCCCCTAATAGAGATGAGGCGTGCTGTGAAAACTGGCTTGGAAGTTCGATTACCATGTAATAATCTTCATTCTTGAGTCCTTCCATCGCTTTTCTTTCTGTAGTAAATACCCACTTGAATTTGTCATCGTCCTTTAATCCATCCACGAAATCTTTACCAATATTAATGGTCTTCCCGTCTAGTACAGCCCCTCGATCATTATTAACTACGGCAACAGGGAGTTGATCCAATTTACCATAAGGGTTCCAATAGGCTGACAGGAATATCAAAGAGTAGAACATGGGGACAAGCATGATGGCAACAATCACCACAATTAAAAAAGGCTTTTTAATTATATTTTTCCATTCTTGTTTTATCATTCAGTGACCCTCCAATTAAATTCGATTTATATAAAAACCAAGATGTTTCGAATGACAAAACATATTCTATCAGCGTAATTAT
>NZ_JBHTYV010000018.1:0-67249 GCF_042790635.1 Paenibacillus sp. NPDC056722
CTCCAAATTGGTATTTAGAAAGAGCGATTGCTCATTTTGAAACATCTGACGAGAATTAAAAATTCTCATTTTTGAACTCACTTTCGTGAATTCGACACTCACTCGTTGTTCAGTTTTCAAAGATCAATTTCTTGTTTGTCTGCCGCTTAATGTCTCAGCAGCGACCTTTATAATATATCATACTGTTGTGCTTTTTGGCAAGTGTTTTTTTGAAAAAAGTTTTTTTTCGTTTTTCTTGCCTGCGTTCACCTTTTTTGATAACCAAAAGGGGCGCGAGATATAATTTATCACGGCGCCCCCCTTTTAGTCAAGCTATTATTTTATATTTTTTCAGCTAATCTTGAACTCTTACTATAGCCTTTCTTTTTCAATGCTTGAACTGAGAAGACTTCCCGCCCCAAGCATATTTGGACAGCTCTTTCTGGGGAGCGAAACGCGCATACATACGAAATACTGTTTTGTATCGGTTGGCGATAGCATGCCTAATATTTTGGTCCAAGCGTTGATCGCTCAAGTCTAACAGCATCTCATCAAGCTCTTTGCGCAAAACATAGTCCAGTTCCTTGCACTCCTTCTCGTTGAACAACATCCCCAACATATGCTTGGCCTCCTTCGCAAGGGTTTCATTTTACAATTGCCTAAATACAGAAACTGATGGTTATGGAAAAGTAGTTCATTCCCCGGTATGGCACACTTTAAGTTGCTTACCTTTTATTTACCCACTTTCCCCAAATACATGACTCTAATGTTATGCTCATTTCCCAGATATTTTATGATAAAAGAGAAAATGTAATTGTGCTTTCGATAATAGCCGCAACAAATAGAAGGATAACGATCCATATAGAAGCCGTTAATGTCTGTCTCATAAAGAAAGACCACTCTTCTCCTCTAGTCCCGCTCCCCCCCGTTCTTCTAAACATACTCGCGACAACCTTAGCTCCAAACTGCAGTCCAAAAGCACAGGCAATAATAATAGCAGGGATCTCAATAATTCCGTGCGGCAGCAGACCTTTTACAATCAACGAGAACAAATCCTGGCCTTGAAGTGCCGACAAATGCACAATATAACCGATTACCGCACCATTGATTAGCAAGAATAACGCCGGCAGTATGCCAAACAATGCTCCGAGAAAGATAATAACGACACCTTTAATACTGTTGTTTAAAAATATAAATACAAAGAAGCTCCATTGAGGGTTAGACGACTCCTTTAGTGTTCCGCTAATTGTTCTGAGTCCCTCCAGTTGCTGCATAAGCAGCTTTTCCAAGCCTTCTGTGCCGATCCAGCCGAACACTACACCCAAGGCGAACAACAGTAGTGAGAACAATAATGCCTTTCGGATAGATTTAAGATCTTTGGCAAAAGTGAAGAACGATAGCATAGATACCTCCTGATATTAGTGATCTCCCTATCTCAAGGGTCATAACATGACGGTACGAGCATACATTTAGAACAAACAAGCATTTGCTGGGGAGAGGAGCGCTGTCATTTATGAATTCGTTTTATGTATTTAGCGGCAAGAAGATCAAAAGGTTCTTTTATATCTTCGCTGCTGCGCTGCTTGCTGCCGGTGTAGTGTATATCGAGAGGGGAAATATTACGGTGTTTTCTCAAGCCGCCCCCCCTTCCGCGATCTACAGTGTACCGACGGAGAAGAAGCTGATTGCCCTGACGTTCGATATTAGCTGGGGAGAGAAGAGGCCTGGACCAATTCTCAAGGTGCTGGAAGACAAAAAAGTGGATAAGGCAACTTTCTTCCTATCCTCACCATGGAGTAAAACTCACCCCGATATTGTGACAAGCATCAAAGATGCAGGCTATGAGATTGGAAGCCACGGGCATAAACACGTCAATTACAGTACACTTAGCAACGAGGAAATTCGCACACAAATTAGTACCGCTCACACCGTATTGACCGAGTTAACCGGGAAAGAACCGAATCTGATTCGTATGCCTAATGGCGATTTTGACAAAAGGGTGCTACAGGTGGCCACCGATCTCGGTTACAAAGTGATTCAATGGGACACTGATTCTCTAGATTGGAAAAATATCGGCGTAGATAATATCGTTAACCGCGTGACGAAAAAAGCTCATCCGGGAGATATCGTGCTTCTGCATGCCAGCGACTCCTGTAAACAGACACACGAGGCCCTCCCCAGAATTATTGATGAGCTGCGCGCCCAAGGTTATGAATTCGTTACTGTATCCGAGCTTCTGAGCCAAAGCAGCACTGAAGGCAAGGAAGTCCGGGATTCTGCTTGGCTGAATGACCGGCTGGAGGATGCAGCCGGCATGTAATACTTAAATGCCTTCCCTGTGGTACCGCTAATTGTATAAAAAGCCTATCCATTCCTCAAATTTTAATGATGTGGGGAAATGAGCTCCGAGATATTGGGTGTGGGGGTGTCCAATTTCGGATAACTCAGATCAAGACCCTCCAGCGTCTTCACTACAATGGATAGAGCCAAATAATTGCGGTACCACCGGTGATTGGCCGGAATCCAATACCATGGTGCTTTTTCTATACTGCTCTCCCGGAAAACATCTTCGTACGCCTTCTGGTAATCCCCCCAGTACTCCCGCTCCTGCAGATCACTAACATCAAATTTCCAGTGCTTCTTGGGATCATGGAGACGCTCCTGGATCTTCTCCATCTGCTTCTCCTTGGATATATGCAAAAAGAGCTTGACGATAGTCGTCCCTTCTTCAGCGAGCATTTCCTCAAACTGGCGGATATAGCGAAAACGGCGCTTCAACTCCTCTTTGCTCAGGCCGCCGTGTACACGAGGAACCAGCACATCCTCATAATGCGAGCGGTTGAACGCAGAAATGTAGCCTTTAGGTGGCGTCTTCTGATGTACTCTCCACAAGAAATCATGCGCCGCTTCGTCCAGAGTAGGCTTCTTAAAACTGGTGACTGTGAAGCCTTGAGGATTGAGTCCTGAGAATATATGCTTGACTGTTCCGTCCTTCCCGCTGGAATCCATACCTTGCAAGATCACAAGCAATGAATGTTTCTTTTGGGCAAAGAGAATGTCCTGCAGTTCCGCAAGCCGCTCTTTCAGCCGCTCCGTCTCCACGCTTGCCTCTTCCTTCGACTTGAACGTTCCCTTCTCACCCGGATCCAGTTTGCTTAGTGAGATTTCGTTTGTGTCTTTTATCATATAGCGCTTGATGCCCATATATTCCCCTCCCCATTAAGATGAATTCGCAATAAAAGCGTCTTTCTGAGATTACCCTCCAGTGTCCGTTTTTAACCGTTCTTCCCACATAAAATAAAAATCCCCGCCTCCTTGCAGGATAAGGAAACGAGGGATTGGGTACATTCTCCTTCAGGCAGCCTGGGGCTTCAAAACACGATGAAGCATCAAGATTTGGAAGGCATTGCAGGCGATCAAAGGAACAATAATAAATACGGTGGCACTGTCAACGCCAATACGAAGCACGCCGATGGTTTCTACGATAGTAATCGCTGTCATAAAGAAAAACGTGGGGATCCAGGCAGAGAAGTTCGTACTCCTTACCTTAAAGTAAGTCACTACAATAGCGGATAGCAGAATCATAATCCCCAAGAACAGGTCTGAGGTTACGTTTCGCTCCCCACCCACGACAGAGCGTAAGAAGACGAGCTCCAGCAAGGCGAGCACGGCCAACACCAGTTGTATGTACTGCCAGACTTTTCGCGGAAATACGCCAATGCCCATGTAGTTCAGAATCAGATAGGCGAAAAAGCCAAGCTGGGAATAGACGCTAACCAGCATTCCATACCCCAATAAAATAAGCGGGTACAGCAGAAAATCTACCGTACTTTTAAAATCAATCTTGCCATTCACTGCCTGCAGTGCAAGACCGGCAATGACAGCCCCGGCCGCTCCGATAAGCAGCGTAGTCCAAAATAAATAAAACCACTTTTTAATGCTCAGCCAGTTCACCCCCCTCATGTCAGATTTATTTTACCAAGGTTACCGTCAAAAAACCATTACTGTGTGACATTAAATGTATTCTCAAGCGGCATACTACATATCAAAATCCTACAAAGGAGGGCAGTGCCAATGAAATGGAGGACGATGGGCTTCGCCAGTTTAACATTGAGCTTGGTCCTGACCTTGACGGCCTGTGGAGGCGAGCAAAGCAGTTCTTCCTCAGGACAAGGCGGATACAAGGAAATGAAGACCATGGTTGTTGATATATTAAAAAGTGATGATGGGAAAAAGGCGGTCGAAGAGGCTCTTTCGAGTCCCAGCTCGGGAGGCGGTGAAGGCGGCGGAAGCGGAATGAGCATGAAGATGGTACCGCTTCAGACCACAGAACAAATTCGCGTGGCAGTCAAGGACACACTGACGGCGCCGGAGTACAAAAAGGAACTTGAGAAGATCATGACAGATCCGAAGTTCGCGGGTGAGTTCGCCAAAGCCATTAACGCACAAAGCAAAGAGCTTCATCAACAGCTGATCAAAGACCCCACGTACCAGAAATCGGTCGGGGAAATTATGAAGTCTCCAGAGATGACGAAGATGTATCTGGATCTCACCAAAACCCCAGACTACCGCAAGCAAACGATGACCATTATGCAGGATGCGATGCAGAATCCTCTGTTCCGCATGGAAGTGCTCAATCTTCTGAAGACCGTTGTCCAGGAAGAGCTTCAGCCTAAGGTCCAGAAGAAGGAAGGCGGTGGGCAAGGCGAAGGTGGAAAACAAGATGGTGGTGGCGGTGGCGACGACTCCGGATCTTAAATAATGCACAAATAAGAGGCCTTTCCCCACCAAATGGAGAAACGGCCTCTTTTTCATTTTAATGTGATGCGGTTTTATTCTTGCTCATATTTAGCAATCAGCTTGTCCGCCACTTCGGCAAACAACAAGGCTGCTGTTGTCTCTTCTTTATATACCGAAGGTGAGAAATCCGGCTCTGAGATATGATTATCCGGTGCTCCAAGTGGAATTTGAGCCAAAAGCTCAGTATGTAGAGTCTCCGCCAGTCTGGCACCGCCACCGCGTCCGAAGATATACTCCTTCTGTCCACAGCCCGAGCATTCGTAATAGGACATATTCTCGATCACCCCGATAACTTCATGATCCGTCTGCAAAGCCATAGCGCCCGCTCTGGCGGCTACAAAGGCTGCAGTGGCATGTGGGGTAGTCACGATAATCTCTTTACTCTGTGGAAGCATCTGATGCACGTCCAGGGCCACATCACCTGTTCCTGGGGGAAGATCCAGCAGCATGTAGTCTAATTCTCCCCAGCCTACATCACTGAAGAATTGACGCAGCATTTTGCCAAGCATCGGCCCACGCCAAATGACAGGACTGTTCTCACGGATAAAGAAACCCATGGACATCACTTTTACGCCAAAACGCTCCACAGGAATAATAGTCCCGTCATCAACCACCGGCCCTTCCTCAATGCCCATCATATCTGGAACACTAAAGCCGTAGATATCGGCGTCGATCAGGCCCACCTTCTTACCTTTACGTGCCAGGGCTACCGCCAAGTTAACAGTGACGGTCGATTTCCCTACACCGCCTTTACCACTAGCTACAGCAATAAATTTCACACCTGATTCCGGACTGATCAGTTCATGATCATCAAGACCGGCAGCATGGCCTTTTTTCAGCTTAACCTCGCGCTCCTCTTCGGACTCCTCGGAATTTCCACCCCTATGGAGCGAGCGCTCATAGTCTGTGGCATCCCTAAGCCGGATGTGCACGTTCCCCGCCCCGCCATTCTCCAGCAAATCACGCACTTGCTGTTCCAGCTCTATGCGTCTTTGCTCTTCTGAATCCAGACAGACAATGGACAGTGAGACACGATCCTCTTTAATCATAATATCGCGAATTAATTGCAGCTCGATAAGGCTTTTTCCGGTTTCCGGGTCTTTAATGTTCTGCAAAAGTTCCTGAATTTGTTCCCTGGTCAGCATGGAAAGCACCTCAGTTTCACTTCCGGACAGAATTGCTCCGGTGTTTTTTGTCTTATTATAGCATTACCTTTCTAAGGAAGAGTAGTCCTTGCCCGGCTGCTCTGATGCGTATCGGAGAATTCCCCGGTATATACTGGTTGCTACCTTGCGTTGATATACATCATCCCCAAGAAGCAAAGACTCCTGTGGATGTGATAGAAACCCGACTTCTACCAGCACAGACGGCATCTTCAGCGCCTTAAGCAGATACACCGTATTAACTGTCTTGGCCACACGATCCGTATTCTCCAGCGTATTCCTTAGCTCGGCCTGTACGAAATCCGCTAGTGGCTTGTTATCCTGGTTATTGGGATAGTAAAAAGTTTGTGCTCCGCTCCAGCGGTTGGAGGGAATGCTATTCATATGAACGCTGATAAATAAGTCCACCCGCTTCTCTTCAATCGTTCTGACCCGTTGCTTCAGGTCCTCTGTCTTGCGCTTCGCATAGCCCTTCGTATCATTCTGTGCCAAGTCGTAATCACCTTCACGGGTCATCAC
Organism: Paenibacillus sp. NPDC056722; assembly: GCF_042790635.1. Classification (NCBI taxonomy): domain Bacteria; kingdom Bacillati; phylum Bacillota; class Bacilli; order Caryophanales; family Paenibacillaceae; genus Paenibacillus; species Paenibacillus sp. NPDC056722. The sequence goes on from NZ_JBHTYV010000018.1 coordinate 6,462, forward strand.
CACAATAGCACCGGCCTGCTGCAGATAATCCCGCAGATAGAGAGAAACGGACAGATTGATATCCTTCTCAATCAGCCCTTCTCGGCTGACAGCACCGCCATCCGGTCCCCCGTGGCCTGCATCTATAGCTATGACTTTACCGGACAGCGGCAGGCTCCAATAATTTGTTGTTTTAGCTGTAGGCATGTCATAGGCGATGATTCCGATCATCAATGCCAGTAAGGCTATGCCGAGCATGCCTTTTCTGATACTGCTCCATGCGATCCAAACCGAGACTTTACTCTGCTTTCGGCCAGACATAACAAAGACCCCCTCGTCCCGATAGATTCTACTCATCTATATGGGACAAGAGGGTCAATTATTACTGGCTTTGGATTTATCGAACGGAGGCTTCCGGTGACATCCCTTCAATTAACACCTGAGCGACCTCTGGACGGGTGAATTCTGGTGGCGGGCAAGTGCCCTCACGCAGCAACCCCCGAACTTTGGTGCCGGACAAGGTTAAATGATCTTCTCCTGGATGCGGGCAAGTTTTGTTCGAAGCCATATTGCCGCATTTTTTGCAGAAAAAACTATGTTCGAAGAATAATGGCGTTATCCCAAGTTCATCAGCGGTAAAGTTCGTGAAGATCTCTTGTGCTTCGTAAGTGCCATAGTAATCGCCTACCCCCGCATGATCACGTCCAACAATGAAATGGGTGCATCCGTAGTTTTTACGCACCATGGCATGGAAAATCGCTTCCCGTGGGCCTGCGTAACGCATGGCAGCCGGAAACACCCCAAGAAAAGTACGATCTTCCGGATAATAATTCTCCAAAAGAACCAAATAACTTTTCATCCGTACATTGGCTGGAACATCATCCGACTTGGTCTCGCCAACTAGCGGGTTCAGGAACAACGCGTCTACAACCTCCATAGCGCACTTCTGGATGTACTCATGAGCACGGTGCACCGGATTGCGTGTCTGAAAGCCTACAACCGTTCTCCAGCCCTTATCCGCGAATATTTTACGGGTCTCCGCAGGGTCGAAATAGAATTCTCCGAACTTCGCCGGTTGTGGACGGTTCAAAACAGTAATGGGTCCGCCAACATAAGTGGAGGGACGCGCCAATAGCTTGCTCACACCCGGATGCTCGGGGTCCGTAGTCTTGAAGACATGCTGTGCTTCAACAAGCTGATCCACGTTATATAGGCTCTCAACGTCCAGCACTCCGTAAATCACACCATCTTCCTGCCCTACCAGCGTGACCTGCTCTCCTACACTAAGGCCGGCCGCAACTTCTTCCTCCACAGCCAGTGTTATCGGAATGCTCCATACCGTACCATTCGCCAGACGCATATTCTGAACAACGGAATGGTAGTCCTGCTCATTCAGAAAGCCCGTGAGCGGCGAAAAAGCTCCCACTGCTATAAGATCAAGATCAGAGATTGTCCAAGTGTTAATATCGATCGTTTTGTTATGCACTGAGGCTTGCAGCAGTCTCTCGCGCTCTGCCCCTTCTGCTACGCGCCCGACCAGTGTTCCGCCATGCGGCAGTATTGAAGTCATCTATACTCTCCCCTTCTGTGTTGTTGCGGCAGTATGCCTCATTTGTGCAAACCGCATTCGGTTTTCTCCGACCCTGACCAACGTCCCGCACGCGGATCTTCACCTGGCATAACCTGTCTTGTGCAATACTCACAACCGATACTCGGGTAATTCTGGTCATGCAGTGGGTTATAGACCACATTATTCTCACGGATGTAGTTCCAGACATCTTCACTTGTCCAGTCAGCAATAGGATTGAATTTGACTAGGCCGAACTTATAATCGTACTCGACTTTTTTGGCATTGGCACGGGTAGGTGCCTGATCACGTCTAATTCCTGTTATCCATGCCTCATACTGAGACAAAATTCGCGTGAGCGGTTCAACTTTACGGATACCGCAACATTGATTGGGATCTGTACTCCATAGCGCATCACCGTACTGAAGTGCTTGCTCCTGCGGAGTGATTTGTGGAGCTACACGGACAAACTCCAAGCCATATTTCTCTGACATCACGTCTCTGGTTTCATAAGTTTCTTTGAAATGAAAATCGGTATCGAGGTAAAACACATCTGTAGAAGGGCTGACTTTTTGGAGCATATCCACCAAAACCACATCTTCTGCGCCAAAGCTGCAGGCAAACGTTATATTAGGAAAGGTGTCTACTGCCCAGCGAATAATTTCCTCGGGAGAGGCATTTTCCAATTCATCAGCCTTGATCTTGATCAAATCTTCCTTCTCAAGCAGATTCATATTTAATTCCCCCATCCTTATAGAAAAACCTTATTAATCCCAACTATTTTTATATGGAATAGTATATAACTTTCCCTGTAGATGTCAATGAAATTGGATGAAATAAACATTTGCCCAGAAAATAATAATATAAAAAGAAGACCCATCTCCAAAGGAAAAGGGTCTTCTTGTATAAATATTAACGTTTCGAGAACTGAGGAGCACGACGAGCTGCTTTAAGGCCGTATTTCTTACGTTCCTTCATACGTGGGTCACGAGTCAGGAAGCCGGCTTTCTTCAGCGATGGACGGAATTCAGGATCAGCTTTCAGCAATGCACGGGAAATTCCGTGACGGATTGCGCCAGCTTGACCAGAGATACCGCCACCATGAGCCAGTACGATTACATCGTAGCTGTTCAGGGTTTCAGTCAGGTTCAAAGGTTGTTTTACGATCAGTTTGAGTGTTTCCAAACCGAAATATTCGTTGATATCGCGTTTGTTAATGACAATGCGTCCTTCACCCGGTACAAGGCGAACACGTGCTACCGAATGTTTACGACGACCTGTCCCATAGTATTGTACTTGTGCCATGAAACTGTCCTCCCTTATTCTTATCCGCGAAGTTCGTAAACTTCAGGTTTTTGTGCTGCATGTGGATGCTCAGCGCCTGCATAGACTTTCAATCTCAACTTCATTTGATTGCCTTGACGAGTCTTAGGAATCATACCGTGAACAGCAGATTCAAGAACACGCTCAGGTTTAGTCTTAAGCAATTCACCAGCAGTAGTAACTTTCAATCCGCCCGGGTGCATCGAGTGACGATAGTACTTTTTGTTCTCCAATTTCTTACCAGTCAATTCAATTTTCTCAGCGTTGATTACAATTACGAAATCTCCTGTATCAACGTGTGGAGTGAATTGCGGTTTGTGTTTGCCACGGATCAAAGCAGCGGCTTCGCTTGCCAAACGACCAAGTGTTTTGCCTTCGGCATCAATGATGTGCCAATTGCGTTCAACTTCGTTTGGCTTCGCCATATAGGTGGTACGCATGAATGTTTCCTCCTTGTTCTCGTACGAAAATCATCTGTTTCGTATATCTTGTTTCTCATTGAATTACAATTGTGAATGTTAGTGTAAAGCAGTTGTGGGTGTAATCTTGATCGGGGCTGTGGGATAGCCATCAAGAAAACACAACTTTTATTCTACAGTATAAGCATCACAAGTGCAAGTGAAACTTAGGTTTCAATCAGCTTTTTTATAATCGGCCTCTTCATATTCTACGCTCCACAGCGTAAGCCCATTAGCCACAGCTGTAGGGCCTGCTGCACCACGATCACAAGCTGCCAGAATATGTGCTACTTTATCTGCAGGGCATTTCCCTTGACCCACATTGATCAGCGTTCCCATAATAATACGGACCATATGCTGCAAGAAACCACTCCCGGTAATAAAAACATGAATAACTCCCTGATCCCGGGGATTCGGCCTACACATACTTGTGTCTACCTCCATATGCGCCTCATAGATTGTTCGAACATGTGATGTCTTCGTCGAATGCCGTGAAGCAAATGAAGTAAAGTCATGTGTACCCAAAAGATGGGTCAATCCCTGCTGCATGGCTGATACATCCAGGATACCCGGATGATGCAGCTGCCAGCGTCTCTGAAAAGGATCCGGGAACTGATTCGCGTTAATCGTATACCGGTAGGTCTTGCGCTTTGCGCTTCTCCGGGAATGGAACGACAGCGGGACTTCTCTCGCTTCCGTAACCACAATATCCTGCGGCAATCTCGCATTCAGAGCCAGACACCAGCGTTCCAGCGGAATTTGCGAGGAGGTGATGAAATTGAACGGCTGGCCGTATGCATGTACTCCGGCATCCGTGCGTCCTGAAGCATGTATCTTGAGGTCTTCGCCCGTCAAGTGGAGTATAGCCTCTTCCAGCCGGTCTTGAATCGTATTGCCCTGTGGCTGGGTCTGAAAGCCATCATAAGTCGTTCCGTCATAATTGACCTTCATCAATAGATTACGCATTCCATTCTCCTTTACAAAAAAAAGAGCCCCTGCGGGAGCTCCTTCTACTCTAACAAGGCGATTCCCGCGGTTAGTTGTACGGCAGGGCCTATAAGCCCCTGCTGCACAATAACACTTTTCTTTCCCATGAACCATTTTCCGAGGAAAATGATCTCTGGGGTTGCCGGAAATCAATACCTCCGTTACTACGCGCGGTCTACCAGCTCAAGGTAAACCATAGGCGCAGCATCGCCACGGCGAGGTCCCAGTTTCATGATACGAGTGTATCCACCTGGACGCTCTGTGTAACGAGGAGCAATATCAGAGAACAATTTTTGGATTGCATCTTGTTCGCCATCAACAGTCTCACGACGTACAAATGCAGCTACTTGACGGCGAGCATGAAGATCGCCCTTTTTCGCTTTAGTGATTAGTTTCTCAGCGATGGAACGAACTTCCTTCGCCTTGGCTTCCGTTGTTTGGATACGCTCATACAAGAACAGATCCGTTACCAAGTCACGAAACAAAGCTTTACGCGCACTGGAATCACGGCCCAATTTTTGGTATGCCATTCTATTCCCTCCTTTACTATAGCAATCTGATCGCTATTCTTCTGTACGGAGTCCTAAACCGAGTTCCTCAAGCTTTTCCTGAACTTCTTCCAAAGATTTACGACCAAGGTTACGCACCTTCATCATATCTTCTTCTGTCTTCGTGGTAAGCTCCTGCACGGTGTTGATACCAGCGCGTTTGAGGCAGTTGTAGGAACGGACAGAAAGATCAAGCTCTTCGATTGTCATCTCAAGCACTTTTTCTTTTTTGTCTTCTTCTTTTTCAACCATAATTTCGGCGTCTTTCGCTTCATCCGTAAGTCCTACGAACAATACGAGGTGCTCGTTCAAAATTTTGGCTCCGAGGCTTACAGCCTCTTCCGGTCTGATACTACCATCTGTCCAGATCTCAAGCGTCAATTTGTCATAGTTGGTTACTTGGCCAACACGAGTGTTGTCAATGACGTAGTTAACACGAGAGATAGGTGTGTAGATGGAGTCAACCGGGATAACGCCGATTGGCTGGTCTTCGCGTTTGTTCCGGTCCGCTTGGACATAGCCACGACCACGGCCTGCAAAAATTCGCATGTGAAGTCTCGCACCAGGTCCCAGCGTTGCAATATGAAGATCCGGGTTCAGGATCTCAACGTCGCTGTCCGCACGGATATCACCTGCGGTCACGACGCCTTCCCCTTCAGCATCAATCTCGAACACTTTCTCCTCATCTGAATGAATCTTCAGGGAGAGAGCTTTCAGGTTCAAAATGATTTCCGTCACATCTTCCATTACGCCAGGAACGGTGGAGAACTCATGCAGAACACCGTCAATTTGGACCGAAGTCACTGCGGCTCCCGGCAGGGAGGACAACAGTATCCGGCGAAGCGAGTTCCCCAGAGTCGTGCCATATCCACGTTCCAGCGGTTCAACTACGAATTTCCCATAGGTTCCTTCTTCATTGGCTTCTACGGTCTCAATCTTCGGCTTTTCAATTTCTATCACGAGTGTACCCCTCCTTCAAACGTCGCTCCTATATGAAACTGTCACCCATCAGGTGCATCATGTAGTATGCCTAAACACCTATTATTAGCAGATGCGTCAGAATTATACCACAATCACGATACTGATTTCACTATACGCGGCGGCGTTTTGGCGGACGGCATCCATTGTGAGGAACTGGAGTAACGTCTTTAATGAGGTTAACTTCAAGACCAGCGGCTTGAAGGGAACGGATGGCTGCTTCGCGGCCCGCGCCCGGTCCTTTAACCATAACTTCAACGGATTTCATGCCGTGTTCCATAGCGGCTTTCGCTGCTGTCTCGGCTGCCATTTGCGCTGCATATGGAGTCGATTTACGGGAACCTCTGAATCCTTGGCCGCCGGAGCTAGCCCAGGAAATTGCATTACCGTGAGGATCCGTGATGGTAACGATGGTGTTGTTGAACGTGGAACGAATGTGTGCCACGCCACTCTCGATATTTTTACGGTCGCGACGTTTGGTACGTACGACTTTTTTCGGTTTAGCCATTGTCTCTTATCCCCCCTTATTATTTCTTTTTGTTTGCTACCGTACGACGCGGGCCTTTCCGGGTACGGGCATTCGTTTTAGTACGTTGACCGCGAACAGGCAATCCACGACGGTGACGAACACCGCGGTAACAGCCGATCTCAGTAAGACGCTTAATATTTAAGGAAATTTCACGACGAAGGTCACCTTCAACCTTAACGGACTTGTCGATCGTTTCACGCAGTTTGCTGACTTCATCTTCCGTCAAATCACGGACACGTGTATTAGCGCTAATGCCTGTTTCATTAAGAATTTTCTGGGAAGTCGTTTTACCGATTCCGAAAATATAAGTCAAGGCGATCTCAACGCGTTTGTCACGTGGCAAATCCACTCCAGCTATACGAGCCATTTTACGCTACACCCCCTTCTTAACCTTGTTTTTGTTTGTGTTTCGGATTTTCGCAAATTACCATAACAGTCCCTTTGCGGCGGATGACTTTGCATTTCTCGCAAATGGGCTTTACAGAAGGTCTTACCTTCATGCTAATTACCTCCTCAAAGTTTTGCGAAGCAAAACTTTTTTCGTAGTTCCCATCTATTTACGGTAAGTTATACGACCTTTAGTTAAATCATAAGGCGATAACTGCACGACCACTTTGTCTCCGGTCAATATACGGATAAAGTGCATCCGCAATTTACCGGATACATGGGCAAGTATTTGATGACCGTTTTCCAGTTCAACCTTAAATGTTGCATTCGGCAACGGCTCAATGACCGTACCTTCCACCTCAATGACATCTTCCTTAGCCACAGTTAGTCTCCTTTCTCTTTCGCGCTTATTCCTTCGGGATCACCATATTTAGTCACTGCAAAACGCAGCTTTCCATTGGTTACCCTTCCGGTCTCTTTCAAACTGTCCACAACCTCACTGCTGATGAAAGGTATGAGCTCCAGATGAAGAATATTCTTCTTCTTCGGCCCGTCAAACTTGCGTTTGTCCCCATCGGCAATGTATACAAATCTGCTGTCAACAACTGCGATAACAATGGCAGCCTCTCCGGCATCCTTGCCTTTGAGAATTCTCACCAATTGACCAACCTGCGGGCTGCTCCCAGTACTCAAATGAAGATCACCTACGCATTCAGTTTTGTGAAAATTTCCATGCCGTCCGGAGTAACTGCTACTGTATGCTCAAAATGGGCACACAATGAACCATCCACCGTAACGACCGTCCAGTTATCTTCCAGCGTTTTGACATACCGTTCACCCACGTTTACCATCGGCTCAATCGCCAGCACCATGCCAGGTTTAAGCCTTGGTCCGCGGTCCGCTACGCCATAATTAGGAATTTGCGGTTCTTCATGCAGTTCTGCCCCAATGCCATGACCAACATACTCGCGTACCACCGAAAACCCGGCTTCTTCAATGTATTTCTGTATGGCGTGGGAGATTGTAAACAAGCGCACATCCGGCTTAACTAACGCCAGTCCTGCGTACAGGGAGCCCTCCGTAACGTCCAGCAAACGCTGAGCCTCTTCGGAAATGCTGCCCACCCCGTAGGTCCAGGCGGAATCACCGTGATAACCGCGGTACTCTGCGCCGATATCCAGCGTAACGATATCGCCTTCGATCAGCTTGCGTTTACCCGGAAATCCATGCACCAATTGTTCATTGACTGAAGCGCAAATGCTGGCAGGAAAACCGTTGTAGCCTTTGAAAGACGGCACAGCACCTTGACTGCGAATGTATTGATCGGCGATTCTGTCGAGCTCTCCGGTTGTGATCCCTGGCTCAATGGCCTGTGATATCAATCGGTGACTCTCGGCAACAATTCGACCAGCTTCCCTCATAAAGGCAAGTTCCTGTTCGGACTTACATATGATCATTACACTAACCTCGCAGTAAAGACACTATTTCGGAAGAAACGACATCGATTTCGTTTTCCCCGTTCACCTGACGCAAAAGACCTTTATTTTCATAAAACGTGAGCAGAGGCGCTGTCTTGTTGTCGTACTCATCCAGACGCTTTCCTACGCTCTCTTCGTTGTCATCTGGACGTTGATAAAGCTCGCCGCCATCAATGTCGCAAATGCCTTCTTGCTTTGGCGGGTTGAAGATCAGATGATAGGATGCTCCACACACACTGCAAATTCGACGTCCCGTAAGACGTGCCATAAGCAGGCCGCGGTCAACATTCAAGTTGATCACATGATCCAAGGAAGTGTTCAAACGACTCAGGATTCCATCCAGCGCTTCCGCTTGCGAAAGGGTTCTTGGAAAACCGTCCAATAAAAAACCTTTTTCGCAATCGGACTGCTGAAGCCGTTCTTCCACGATTCCAATGGTCACATCATCTGGTACAAGCAAACCCTGATCGATATAGGACTTGGCCTTAAGTCCCACTGGAGTTTCCTGCTTGATTGCCAAGCGAAAGGCGTCTCCAGTTGAGATATGAGGAATACCAAGTTCCTTCACGACCACAGCTGCTTGTGTTCCCTTGCCTGCCCCAGGAGGGCCCATGAATAAAAAGTTCACGATTTCTCTCTCCCTCCAAAGTTCGCCACCAAGCAAGAAACAGCACAATAGGTGCCGGGAAGTCTTCGTTGCTTAAGCCTCACCGGAACCTATCGCCTATTTATTGATGAAGCCTTTGTAATGGCGTTTGATCAAATGGCTCTCAATCTGTTTCATTGTATCCAATGCCACCCCGATCACGATCAGAATCGATGTACCACCGATTTGAACCGAATCAGGCAACCCGGAGATCTTCCCGAAGAATACAGGAAGTACGGAAATCAGAGCCAGGAACAACGCGCCTGACATAGTCAGACGGGACATTACCTTGGTCAAGTATTTCTCCGTAGCTTTACCAGGACGAATTCCCGGAATGTATCCACCATTCTTCTTCATGTTGTCAGCCATCTGCTGTGGGTTCATCTGAACGAACGTATAGAAGAACGTAAATCCGATGATCATCACAATATACAGAACCATACCGAGGGGCTCATTAAACTTCAGGTTGCCAGCAACCCATTTTGCCCACTCATGTGTTGACCAGAAGCTGGAGAGTACAACTGGGAATTGCAGTAGGGATACAGCGAAAATGACAGGGATAACGCCCGCTGCGTTAATCTTCAGCGGAATATGCGTGTTCTGTCCACCATACATCTTGTTGCCGACTACGCGTTTGGCATATTGTACAGGAATTTTCCGTATACCTTGTTGTACAAAGATTACTCCTGCCACAATAGCCACAAGCACGATCACAACAATCACGACTTTAAGAATATTCAGGAACATCTGATCCGGCTGAATAAAGCTGGACTGAGCCGTAGCTGCTATATGTCCCGGAACGCCTGCGACGATTCCCGCAAAAATCAGGATCGAGATCCCGTTTCCGATACCCTTTTCAGTGATTTGTTCACCTAGCCACATCAGGAAGGAAGTACCCGCCGTCAGTATGATGGCAACCAGCAAGTAATCGGCAAACGTTGCATTCGGCATCATCTCAGCACTATAAATCCGGTTAAACCCGATAGACGTGGCAAAACCTTGGATCAAAGCTAATACTACAGTACCATAGCGCGTAATTTGGGCCAGTTGTTTTTTCCCGTGCTCCCCTTGTTTTGCCCATTCAGCAAACTTAGGAACAACATCCATCGACAGTAACTGCACGATGATGGATGCTGTGATGTACGGGTAAATACTGATCGCAAATATTGAGAAGTTCTTGAGCGCTCCTCCGGAGAAGGTGTTCAAAAGACTCATCAACGCTTCGCCTGTCTGATTAGCCGACTGCAAAACATCCTTGTTTACACCTGGAACCGGTACATACGATCCAATGCGGTAGATGATCAAAACGAACAGGGTGAATAGGATCTTTTTGCGCAAATCTTCAACATGCCATATATTCTTAAGCGTCTTGAACATTAGATCACCTCGGTTTTACCGCCGGCAGCCTGGATTTTCTCTACCGCAGATTGAGAGAACTTATTTGCTTGTACAGTCAATTTAACGGATAGTTCACCGTTGCCGAGGATTTTGATACCGCTCTTGGAGTTCTTGACAACGCCTGTTTCCAGCAACAATGCAGGAGTTACTTCAGTTCCTTCTGCGAAGTTGTTCAGATCTTCAAGGTTCACAATCGCATACTCTTTACGGGTAGGATTGATGAAACCACGTTTAGGCAGACGACGGTAGAGTGGGTTTTGACCACCCTCGAAGCCCGGACGAACACCACCGCCGGAACGGGAGTTTTGACCCTTATGACCGCGACCGGAAGTTTTACCGTTACCGCTACTAGGACCGCGACCAACGCGGTTGCGTTCTTTACGGGACCCTGGAGCAGGAGCAAGTTCATGTAACTTCATCGTTTGCACCTCCTTATTGTTGTTAATTTATTACGAAGGATTTAGCCTTCGATTTCAGTAACAGATACCAAATGGCTCACTTTGTTGATCATTCCGCGAATTGCGGGATTGTCATTGTGAACCACTGTCGAATTGAGTTTACGCAGGCCGAGCGTCTTAACTGTAACACGTTGTGTTTCAGGACGTCCAATTACGCTGCGTACGAGGGTAATCTGCAATTTTGCCATTGACGTTCCCCTCCTTAACCGCGCAGTTCTTCGACAGATTTGCCGCGAAGTTTCGCGACCTCTTCAATGCGCTTCAGACGGGAAAGACCCTCCAAAGTTGCATTGACCATATTCATGGAGTTCGAAGAACCCAAAGATTTTGTCAAGATGTCGCCAACGCCTGCCAATTCCAATACCGCACGAACTGGTCCGCCAGCGATAACGCCCGTACCTTCGGATGCTGGTTTCAGCAACACGCGTCCTGCGCCGAAGTGACCAGTAACCAAGTGAGGAATCGAAGTTCCTACGATTGGAATGTGAATCAGGTTTTTCTTAGCATCTTCAATGCCTTTGCGGATGGCTTCCGGTACTTCGCCGGCTTTACCGATACCCGCTCCGACGTAGCCGTTGCCATCGCCCACAACAACCAATGCACTAAAGCTGAAACGGCGTCCGCCTTTTACAACTTTAGCAACCCGGTTAATGTGTACAACTCTTTCTGTCAGCTCTAAACTGTTCGGATCTACACGCAAGTCGTTAACCTCCTTTTAAGAATTATTCTAGAATTCAAGACCAGCTTCGCGAGCTGCATCTGCCAATGCTTGAATCCGTCCATGGTACAAGTATCCACCGCGGTCAAATACAACCACTGCGTGACCTTTTGCTTTAGCGCGCTCAGCGATCAATTGACCTACTTTGCTTGCAGCTTCAACACTGCCGCCATTACCGATGCTACCGCTCAGTTCTTTATCAAGTGTAGAGGCAGATACGATAGTAACGCCTGTAACATCATCGATCAATTGAGCGTAAATGTGTTTCGAAGAACGGAACACATTCAAACGTGGACGCTCAGTAGTTCCCTGAATTTTCTTACGAACACGCAGGTGTCTTTTGAGACGAGCCTTGTTTTTGTCCTCTTTTGTAATCATGCTTCCCTTTCACTCCCTTCAGTTTGCCGTAAACAGCTTCACTTTAAGATGCACGGGGTATCTTACAATTAAGATTGGGCCGATTATTTCTTCTTACCGGCTTTACCTTCCTTGCGGATGATACGCTCGCCTTCATATTTGATACCTTTACCTTTATACGGTTCAGGTTCACGTACGGAACGGATTTTGGCAGCATAAGCGCCTACGCGTTCTTTGTCGATACCTTTAACGATGATCTTCGTGTTCGCAGGAACTTCGAACTCGATACCCGCTTCCGGTGTAATTTCAACCGGGTGGGAGTAACCAACGTTCAGAACGATTTTATCTCCGGATTTGCTTGCACGATATCCGACCCCAACCAGTTCCAGAGATTTCGAGAAACCTTCAGTCACACCACTCACCATGTTGTTGACAACGGAGCGGGTTGTGCCGTGAAGTGAACGATGCAATTTGTTATCCGACGGGCGAACAACAGTGATTTCGTTATTTTCAACCGTAATCTTCATGTCTTTATGAAGCTCACGAGTCAAAGTGCCTTTAGGGCCTTTTACTGTAATAACGGCGTTGTCCAAAGTGACATCTACACCGCTAGGTACTGCGATTGGTTTGCGACCAATACGAGACATGTGTTGCACCTCCTTATCTTGTGACGTTTATTACCAAACGTAGCAGACAACTTCTCCGCCCGATTTAGATTGACGAGCTTCTTTGTCGGTCATAACTCCCTTGGATGTGGAGATAATCGCGATTCCAAGGCCACCGAGTACACGAGGAACTTCATTGCTCTTCGTGTAAACGCGAAGGCCTGGCTTACTGATTCTTTTCAAACCAGAAATAACGCGCTCTTGGTTAGGGCCGTATTTCAAGAAGATACGGATAATCCCTTGTTTGCTATCCTCAACGAATTCAGCATCACGAATGAAGCCTTCACGCTTCAAGATGTCCGCGATTTGTTTCTTCATTGTAGAAGCAGGCATTTCTACTGTCTCGTGACGCACAATGTTAGCGTTACGAATACGAGTAAGCATATCTGCGATAGGATCAGACATAGTCATGTGTGTAAACCTCCTTCCCGTTTATAAACTTCTTACCAACTTGCTTTTTTCACGCCAGGGATCTGGCCTTTATAAGCTAATTCACGGAAACAAATTCTGCAAATTTTGAACTTTTGCAGTACCGAATGTGGACGACCGCAACGCTCGCAGCGTGTATATGCACGCACTTTAAACTTAGGCTCACGTTGTTGTTTAACTTTCATTGAAGTTTTTGCCACTTAGCCTGACACCTCCTAAACATTTTCGGAGAAATGGATTAACCGACTTTATTTTGCGAAAGGTGCTCCCAGTTGCGTAAGCAACTCACGGGATTCCTCATCAGTCTTTGCCGTCGTTACGATAACGATGTCCATACCGCGGACTTTATCCACTTTGTCATATTCGATCTCGGGGAAGATCAATTGTTCTTTAAGACCAAGCGTGTAGTTACCACGACCGTCAAAAGCTTTGGTCGAAATACCACGGAAGTCACGTACGCGTGGAAGCGTTACGTTGAACAATTTGTCCAGGAAGTAATACATACGCTCACCGCGAAGTGTTACTTTAACCCCAATCGGCATATTTTCGCGCAGTTTGAAACCGGCGATGGATTTTTTAGCTTTAGTGATAACTGGCTTTTGACCAGCGATCAATTGCATATCGTTAACTGCTGCATCAAGTACTTTGGAGTTTTGAACAGCGTCACCCACACCCATGTTGATGACAATCTTCTCGATCTTAGGTACTTGCATAACAGTCGAATAGTTAAACTTCTGCATCAAAGCAGGTGTAATTTCGTTCAGAAAACGTTCTTTCATTCTTGCTGCCATGAAGATTTAACCTCCTTTCCTTAAGGGTGATTAGTCGATAATCTCTCCGGATCTCTTAGCAACCCGTACCTTTTTACCGTTATCCAATACTTTGTAACCGATGCGGGTTACTTTACCACTCTTCGGATCAATGTGCATTACGTTGGACACATGGATCGAAGCTTCCTGCTCGATGATTCCACCTTGTGGATTCAACTGGTTCGGCTTTTGGTGTTTTTTCACCAAGTTCACGCCTTCTACCAGGACTCTGTTTTGGCGAGGATAAGCAGCGATGACACGGCCTTTTTTACCTTTGTCTTTCCCGCTGATCACAAGCACCACGTCGTCTTTTTTCACGTGCAGTTTATTGTTATGGGATTCCAGAACTTTTTTCACTCTAGGCATTTATTACACCTCCTATGACTAACCTTCGGTTTTATTAGAACCGTGTGTATTAGATAACTTCCGGTGCCAAGGAAACGATCTTCATGTAGTCTTTATCGCGAAGTTCGCGAGCAACTGGTCCGAAGATACGCGTTCCGCGTGGGCTTCTGTCGTCTTTAACAACAACAGCTGCGTTTTCGTCAAAAGAGATGTAAGATCCGTCTTTACGACGTACCGAACGTTTAGTACGAACAACTACTGCTCTAACTACATCACCTTTTTTGACAACGCCGCCTGGTGTTGCTTGTTTTACCGAGCAAACGATCAGATCGCCAATTGCTGCTGTACGGCGTCCAGTACCACCCAGTACGCGGATACACATCAGTTCCTTCGCACCAGAGTTGTCAGCCACATGCAAACGTGTAAATGGTTGAATCATTATATTTTCCTCCTTCCGGAAAGGCTTTGTTAGCTATCTTAGATAATAATCGCTTTTTCTACCACTTCAACCAGTCTCCAACGTTTGTCCTTAGACAATGGACGAGTTTCCATGACTTTAACGACATCACCAATCTTAGCTACATTCTCTTCATCATGTGCTTTGAATTTCTTCGTAGACTTGATGCGTTTGTGATACAAATTGTGCTTCTTATAGGTTTCAACAGCAATTACGATGGTTTTATCCATTTTGTCGCTGACTACTTTACCAACCAGCACTTTACGTGCATTACGCTCTTCACTCATAGTTAGCCTCCTTCCTGAATTCGGATACTATATCCGCCCTCACTTAACTAATCCCAAGTACTCTTTGATGGATAATGGTTTTAGCACGAGCTATTTCCTTACGCACATCACGAATCCGAGTCGGGTTGTCCAGTTGGCCAGTTGCCAATTGAAAACGGAGATTGAAAAGCTCTTCCTTGAATCCGGCGATCTTTTGTTCAATCTCGGCAGTGGTTAAGTTGCGAAGTTCATTAGCTTTCATTTGCTTCACCACCCACTTCTTCACGTTTCACAAACTTAGTTTTAACAGGCAGCTTGTGAGCGGCAAGACGCATAGCTTCACGAGCGATTTCTTCCGAAACGCCTCCGAGTTCGAACATAATCTTGCCCGGTTTAACTACGGCTACCCATTTCTCAACGTTACCTTTACCACTACCCATACGAACCTCAAGAGGCTTTTGAGTAATTGGCTTATCCGGGAAAATCTTAATCCACACTTGACCGCCACGTTTGATGTAACGTGTCATTGCGATACGTGCAGCTTCGATTTGACGGTTAGTGATCCAAGATGGCTCCAGAGCTTGCAGACCGTATTCGCCGAAGTTCAGCGTGGTGCCGCCTTTTGCCATACCTTTCATGTGACCGCGTTGTTGCTTGCGGTGTTTAACGCGTTTTGGTACCAACATGATTAGTTGCCTCCTTCCTGAGCAGCTTGTTTCTTAGCTGGGGGAAGAACTTCTCCACGGTAGATCCATACTTTTACGCCGATACGGCCGTAAGTTGTATGTGCTTCAGCCGTTCCGTAATCGATATCGGCACGAAGCGTATGAAGTGGAACTGTTCCTTCGCTATAACCTTCTGAACGGGCAATCTCAGCGCCGCCAAGACGTCCGCCAACTTGTGTTTTAATCCCTTTTGCACCGGAACGCATAGTTCTTTGAATTGCTTGTTTCAACGCACGACGGAACGATACGCGACGCTCCAATTGTTGTGCAATGCTTTCAGCAACCAGAATTGCATCCAATTCAGGGTGTTTGATTTCATTGATGTTGATGTGTACTTTCTTACCGCCGGCAATAGCAGTAACTGCGCTACGAAGAATTTCTACTTCTGCGCCGCCCTTACCAATAACCATACCTGGCTTAGCAGTATGAATTGTTACGTTCACACGGTTTGCCGCTCTTTCAATCTCGATGCGGGAAACAGCGGAATCTTTCAATTTGCCTTTAAGGTATTCACGGATTTTGACGTCTTCCATTAAAAGAGTACCGAAATCTTTACCTGCATACCATTTAGATTCCCAATCGCGAATAATACCGACCCGGAGTCCGACTGGATTTACCTTTTGACCCACACGTTATCCCTCCCTTATTTCTCAGATACCACCAAAGTAATGTGGCTTGTGCGTTTATTGATCCGGCTAGCGCGGCCCATGGCGCGTGGACGGAAACGTTTCATTGTAGGACCCTGGTTAACGAAAACTTCGCTAACGAACAAGCTGTTCACGTCCATAGAATAGTTGTGCTCAGCATTCGCAATTGCCGAGTTAAGCAACTTCTCAACCACTGGAGAAGCCGACTTCGGAGTGTGGCGAAGAATTGCAATCGCTTCTCCAACTTGCTTACCGCGAATCAAGTCAACAACCAATTTCGCTTTACGAGCAGAAATGCGCACCGATCTAGCATGTGCTTTTGCTTCCATTGTTTTCCCTCCTCTCGAACGAAGAACTTAATTATCTTCTTGTTTTCTTATCGTCACCCGCGTGGCCTTTGTAAGTACGTGTTGGCGCGAACTCGCCCAATTTGTGACCTACCATATCTTCCGTTACGTATACTGGCACGTGTTTACGGCCGTCATATACACCAAACGTATGTCCGATAAACTGAGGGAAAATAGTGGAGCGACGGGACCAAGTTTTAACAACGACTTTCTTGTCTGCCGCGTTCAGTTCCTCAACTTTTTTCAGCAGGTAACCATCGATAAATGGTCCCTTTTTCAAACTGCGACCCATGTATGAATCCTCCCTTCATGACAAATCTTCAAACCGCGAATCGACGCTTCGCGCTTAACTTACTGCCAGAAGCGTCTTATTTCGTGCGGCGGCGAACGATATATTTATCAGATGCCTTGTTTTTCTTACGCGTTTTGTAACCAAGGGTTGGTTTACCCCAAGGAGACATAGGCGATTTACGTCCGATTGGAGCGCGACCTTCACCACCACCGTGTGGGTGATCGTTAGGGTTCATTACTACCCCGCGAACTTCAGGACGTTGGCCAAGCCAGCGACTGCGTCCAGCTTTACCGATTTTGATCAATTCGTGATCTTCGTTACCTACGGAACCGATCGTTGCGCGGCAAACGCTCAGGATCTTACGAACTTCACCGGAGTTCAAGCGAACGGATACGTATTTTTCTTCTTTACCCAGCAATTGAGCTTCTGTACCTGCAGCACGAACCAATTGTCCGCCTTTACCTGGCTTCAACTCAATGTTGTGGATAACTGTACCAACCGGAATGTTTTCCAGTGGAAGGGTGTTACCAATTTTGATGTCGGCTTTAGGGCCAGACTCAATCTTATCCCCAACTTTAAGGCCTTTAGGAGCGATAATGTAGCGTTTCTCTCCATCAGCATAGTGGATCAAAGCAATATTGGATGTACGGTTCGGGTCATACTCGATTGTAGCAACGCTACCAGGTATGCCGTCTTTCGTACGTTTGAAGTCGATAATACGGTATTTACGTTTGTGTCCGCCGCCGTGGTGACGAACCGTAATTTTACCTTGGTTGTTGCGGCCCGCTTTTTTGCTCAGTGGCGCAAGCAACGATTTCTCTGGCTGGTTTGTTGTGATTTCTTCAAACGTAGACACGGACATTGCGCGTCTGGCCGGAGAGGTCGGTTTGTACTTTTTGATTGGCACTATATTTCCCTCCTTACTTTAAGAGTATTATTCTACCGCTTCAAAGAATTCAAGCGGCTTGCTGTCCGAGCTCAGCTTAACGATGGCTTTTTTCCACTCTGGAGTATATCCGGAGTATTTACCATAACGTTTCAGTTTGCCAGGTACACGCATTGTGTTCACACTAACTACTTTAACTTTGAAAATAGCCTCAACGGCTTTTTTGATTTCGGTCTTGTTAGCACGAATATCCACTTCAAAAGCGTATTTCAATTCGCTCATGTATTCGGAAGTGCGCTCCGTAATCACCGGACGTTTGATAATATCACGAGGATCTTTCATTACGCGAACACCTCCTCTACCTTCAGAACTGCTTCCTTGGTGATGATCAGTTTGTCGTACGACAGTACGTCAAGAACATTGATGCCATCAGCCGCTACGAATTTCACCCCAGGGATGTTACGAGCGGAAAGAGCTACGTTATCGTTGTAGCTGTCAGCTACGATCAACGCTTTGCGATCTACTTTCAGATTGTTCAGAATCGCTGCGAATTCTTTCGTTTTCGGAGCATTCAATGTCAAGCTATCCAATACGATAATGTCTTTATCGAGAACTTTCGAAGACAACGCGGATTTGATAGCCAAACGGCGAACTTTCTTAGGCAGTTTCCAGGAATAGCTACGAGGAGTTGGTCCGAAGACTACGCCGCCGCCTTTCCATTGTGGGGAACGAATGGAGCCTTGACGAGCACGACCTGTACCTTTTTGTTTCCAAGGTTTACGTCCGCCGCCACGCACTTCAGAACGTCCTTTAACTTTGTGTGTACCACGACGAAGGGAAGCTCTTTGCAGCAATACAGCTTCATGCAGCACGTGCACGTTCGGCTCAATACCGAATACTGATTCGCTCAGTTCAACTTCGCCAACTTCGCTACCACTGATATTAAAAAGTGTTACTTTTGGCATTTCATGTTCCTCCTTTCTTCAGGAATTATTTCTTAACGGTTTGTTTCACTTTCACAAAGCTGTTTTTCGGGCCCGGAATCGCGCCTTTAACCAGCAATACGTTACGTTCTACATCCACTCTGATGATCTCAAGCTTTTGAACCGTCACAGTTGTGTGGCCCATGTGTCCTGGAAGGCGTTTGCCCTTAGGAACACGGTTAGCTTGAATCGAGCCCATGGAACCTGGTCTTCTGTGGTAACGGGAACCGTGAGCCATTGGTCCGCGGCTTTGTCCCCAACGTTTGATAACACCTTGGAAACCTTTACCCTTGGTTGTACCAGTTACGTCAACAAATTCGCCTTCCGCGAAAATGTCAGCCTTAAGCTCTTGTCCAACCTCGAGTGCCCCGAGATCAACACCGCGAATTTCGCGAACGTAGCGCTTAGGTGTTGCATTTGCCTTTTTGGCGTGACCTTGTTCAGGCTTGTTGGAGCGACTTTCCTTCTTGTCGGAAAAGCCCAACTGCACTGCTTCATATCCGTCGATATTCAGGTCTTTCTTTTGCAGTACCACACAAGGTCCAGCTTCGATAACAGTAACAGGAATTACGTTACCTTCCGCAGTAAACACTTGAGTCATACCGAGTTTTTTTCCCAAGATACCTTTCATGTTGACACCTCATTTCTTTTCCTAAGTTCGTAAAGTTAGTATTACAATTTGATTTCGATATCTACACCGGACGGCAGATCCAAGCGCATCAAGGCGTCCACAGTTTGTGGTGTTGGGTTCACAATATCGATCAAACGTTTGTGAGTCCGTTGTTCAAACTGTTCACGGGAATCCTTGTACTTGTGCACCGCACGGAGAATAGTAATGATTTGCTTCTCAGTTGGCAGCGGGATCGGCCCGGATACACCAGCACCCGAACGTTTTGCTGTTTCAACGATCTTCTCTGCGGATTGATCAAGAATTCTGTGGTCGTATGCTTTCAAGCGAATACGAATTTTTTGCTTTGCCATTTTAGTCCCTCCTTCTATCGCCCAATTTGGTATCGGACATACTCCGTGAAAATTTTCCGACGTTCGTCCCCATGGCAAAGGGGCCGGGTGTGTCAGTAACCTCTCACATCATCGCAACGTCTCAGAACAACATTTATTATTATATAGAATAGGCGGATACTTTGCAAGCGAAAATAAAAAAACGCGCATAAATTTCTTATGCAGCGTTAATTTTGGTCATAAAACTGGTTTCTTCTATATATATGTTAAAGATTTTCCGTAGCTGATTTAAAAAACACTGCCGAGGACGCGGACTGGGCCGTTGTGGACCCGATTCCTTCAATCGTCTGGATTAGAGTTCTTATTTCCTCTTCTACCGTAACAATCTCCTGAGTACTGCTCTGCATGGCTTCCACAATTTCAGTGAAAAGTCGACTGGTCTCCATAGATTTCTGCTTACCACTTTTAGTGAGTTCCTGTACCTTACGGATCTCCTCCACCACCTGTTGACTGAGAAGGCCTGACTTGCTCGTTAGCTCCCCAATCAATACGACTGTGCTCTTGGTATCTTCCGCAAGCCGGCTGACCTCCTGTGCGACTACAGCGAATCCTCTTCCATGCTCACCAGCCCTGGCCGCCTCTATAGTAGCATTGAGAGAAAGAATCTTCGTTTGATCGGCAATCTCCTGTACGGCAGCCACAATCTTTTGGATCTGCTTAGAGGAACTGGAGAGTTCATTCACTGACAGCTCCATCGCCTCGCTCCGCTCATAAATATAATTAATCCGTTCTGTGAGATCACTCAAATGCTCTCGTCCATCCTGCGCCATCTCCTGCGACTCTTGGGCGGAAGCAGCCGTACGTTTGAATGTATCATTAACTTCATTACTACTGGCCACCAGTTGCTCTACAGCTGCGTTGGTATCAATACTGAGATCTACCAGTTCACCACTGAATTCAGCTATTTTCTGCTTCAGTTCATTTTTAACGGTCTGATATTGCAGTTCCTTCTCACGGATGTTCTCTTTCTCGTATTCTTCCAGCACTAGTTGTTGCTCCAGATTCAAGAGCTTAGTCACAGTCTGGACAAAGGCTACTCGTTCCTGATCGTTGCTTGATTCATTGTGGATAACAGTGATAAATACATTTTGGAGGTTCTGAAAAGCGGATAAATACCATTTGGGCTCCAGCCCAACTCTCTTGTGGATGTTTGCAATGTGGAGGCGTTTAGCAATATATTCTTCATTAACATTGCCGTCGAAGATTTCGATGATGTGGTCGCGCAGCGTCTTTTTCAGCCGCTCAATACTACTGTGTTCCTTAATGATGGCCTCTAACTTGCGGACGCCTAACACCGAGTCGTAGAAGTGATCAATGATGTAATCAATATTGCGTTCAAGAATCGGCTTAACCTGCTGCAGCTGAGATAAATCTTCTTTCGTAAGATCAATCATTCTCATTTGCTCATTAAGCTCCTTATGCCCTTCAAGACTGTGAAAAGTCTCATTAGCAGGCATTAAAGGAGCAGGATCATTTAAGGAATATATATCGGGCGGTTTCGCATTATTCCTTCGTGAAGCTAAAGTGTGCATAAAAGAAAACGGACATTTCCCCATAATAACACTCCCCAAATCCCTACCATTTTACAATGATTTATACTCTCATACTATCTTATCCATCAATGCACTGTAAAGAATTTTAAGTAGTTTCTTGTAGAATTATGTTGTAATAACGCAAATAAACAGATTATTTCTCTTCATATGTCGAAGTTTGCATTTTAAATACTTCATATCTCATTTAGCTTATCCTGTTATAGGACGTATCTTTTGATTCATTACATTTTTCTACCCGTTCCTATCTCGCTCATCCTAATTAAGGCATCCAAGTCTAAAATATCAATCACTCGTTTACGTACCGCAATCCATTTCCACTTAGCAAATAGATTGAGTTTTCGGCTTAGCGTTTCTGCGGTTGTTCCGATCATTGCTGCGATTTCTTTTTTGGACGCTGGCAAAAGAATCTTTCTTGGATGAGCCTCTTGTGCCAGAACTGCCCCATCCTTTGAATAGAAGTACATGAGGATTTTGGCCAGTCGCTGCTCCACCTCTAGCATATGCATTGCACCAGCCCAATCTTCCGCATAATGAAGCTGCTCACTCATCGACAGTAAGAAGTTATAAGCTAGTGTCGCATTACCGGCCAATAAAGGGAGAAACTGTTCTCTACGCAAGCAACATACCGTACCCTCTTCCAGCATCTCCGCATTAACATAACTCTCTGTGTTCTTCAGCATGGAGAACTGACCACAATAATCCCCTGGGAATAGAAACCGCAAAATATGCTCCTTTCCATCCCGGCTGCTTTGAGTAAGTTTAATCAATCCCGAGTGCAATACAAATAAAGAATCCGATGGCTCACCTTCAACGCATACCAGACTCCCCTTTCTAAAGTGCTTCGACTCAGTAATTCCCTCTATAAGCGCGACTTCTGTATCCCTTAGACCTTTAAATACCGGCACAAGCTGAACACAGGAAGATAAAGAACAACTAGAACAGGACATATAATCCCCTCCTTTATAGTGCTACTCCTACCATAACAAAGGGTTATCTTCATCCATGTGATCCTCCTCACGGTAATTTTGAACAATTGATCTATATCAAGGACTCCATTCCTTTAGGCTGTCACAATAGGCATATAGCAAAAACATTATCAGGAGGGAATGCTTATGCTGCAATACACCTTTGAGGATATGAAGAGAATGGAGCGGGCCCAACTAGGCAATATGGTTCCACTGGAGCTTTTTCGCACAATACGCCTGATCGGACTAAACCAGGGACTTCCTATGGAAGGCAAGGCAACAACACTGACGATTGGTCGCAAAATCGGTGAGAGTTTGCCTGTACAAAATTTAGACGAGCTGCTGCAGCTGTTTGAGGAATTGAAAATTGGCATTCCGCGCATTGTTTACAAGGATAATCACAAGATAAATATCGCTGTGGATGACTGTTTTTGCAAAGGACTACCTGTAATGGAGGAAAAAATGGTCTGTGATTTAAAAGGAGCAATCCTTGAGGGGGCTATGTCCAAAATCATGGGGCGAAAAACGACAGTCAGAGAGATCAAGTGTAACGTCAGCGGTCATGAACACTGTGAGTATGAGATCAGAATTTAACAAACCAACCTATAATGAAAGGAAGATCATATATGCAGAAGTTGTTATTATCCGAAGCTATCCAATACCAGGAGGGCTGTTTTACAAAAAGAACACTCTTTCAAGAAGGCGAAAGTATCGTGTTCGTACTTAATTTCCTGCCTGGACAACAATTGCCCTCACATACGCATCCAGGAACTGATGTCTACATTCTGGTGCTTGATGGCAACGGCACAGTCACTGTGAACGGAGTCGATGGGGAAGTCAACAAGGGGGAGGTTATCCACATCTGTGGAGAGGAAGCATTCGCTTTTCATAACAGCGGAGAAATACCGGCAAGTCTGCATGTCATATTATGCAAGATTCCAGATGCAGCCTATACTCGCAACTTATAAATATGTTGGTACTAAGAAAGCTCTGTTGCCGCATTCAGCGAAGCAGAGTTTTTTTGCATGTCTCTATGTATCTACGTATCAATGTATATATAAAAAACAGAGGATCTTCGTGAGAAGATCCTCTGTTCCTATGTTCAGGAACTATCCTAATGGATAGAGCCTAATTATTTTTGAATGGATGCTACAGCGCCGGCGCCAACTGTACGTCCGCCTTCACGAATGGAGAATTTAGTACCTTCTTCAATCGCGATTGGGGAGATCAGGGATACCGTTACAGTGATGTTATCACCAGGCATAACCATTTCAGTACCTTCTGGCAGGTTGATGATACCAGTTACGTCAGTTGTACGGAAGTAGAACTGTGGACGGTAACCAGTGAAGAAAGGCTTGTGACGGCCACCTTCTTCTTTTGTCAGAACGTAGATTTGAGCAGTGAACTCAGTGTGTGGCTTAACGGAGTTCGGTTTAGCCAATACTTGGCCACGCTCAATGTTGTTACGGTCTACACCACGAAGCAATGCTCCGATGTTGTCGCCCGCTTGAGCGGAATCCAGCAATTTACGGAACATTTCAACGCCCGTAACTACGGATTTCTTAGTTTCTTCGTGAATACCAACGATTTCGATTTCTTCGCCCACTTTAACTGTTCCGCGTTCTACGCGACCAGTTGCCACAGTACCGCGGCCAGTGATGGAGAATACGTCCTCGACAGGCATCAAGAAAGGCTTGTCAGTTTGACGCTCTGGAAGTGGAATGTACTCATCGATGATGTTGAACATTTCAACAACTTTTTGAGCCCATTCGCCTTCAGGGTTTTGCAGAGCTTCACGAGCGGAACCACGGATGATTGGAGTGTCGTCGCCTGGGAAGTCATACTCGCTCAGCAAGTCGCGAACTTCCATTTCAACCAATTCCAACAACTCTTCGTCTTCAACCATATCACACTTGTTCAAGAAGACAACGATGTAAGGAACGCCTACTTGGCGGGACAACAGGATGTGCTCGCGAGTTTGTGGCATAGGGCCATCAGCTGCGGATACAACCAGGATCGCTCCGTCCATTTGCGCTGCGCCAGTGATCATGTTTTTAACATAGTCGGCGTGACCAGGGCAGTCTACGT
This sequence comes from Paenibacillus sp. NPDC056722, assembly GCF_042790635.1. Classification (NCBI taxonomy): domain Bacteria; kingdom Bacillati; phylum Bacillota; class Bacilli; order Caryophanales; family Paenibacillaceae; genus Paenibacillus; species Paenibacillus sp. NPDC056722. The sequence goes on from NZ_JBHTYV010000018.1 coordinate 30,750, forward strand.
GTGCGTAGTGACGAGCAGGAGTTTCATATTCAACGTGAGCTGTGGAGATAGTGATACCACGCTCGCGCTCTTCAGGAGCTTTGTCGATTTGGTCGAATGCTACAGCAGCACCACCGTAAGTTTTGGACAATACAGTAGTGATTGCAGCAGTCAGAGTCGTTTTACCATGGTCGACGTGACCAATAGTACCGATGTTAACGTGCGGTTTGTTACGTTCAAACTTTGCCTTTGCCATTTGAACAGTTCCTCCTTAATATGGTTTCCTTTTTATTAGAGCCGTCCGCCTACAAGTATATCTGGATGACTGATTAGTTTACCGGACGGCAAGTTAAAACGGGTAATTATTCTCCGCCTTTGTTCTTAACGACGATCTCTTCCGCAATGGATTTAGGAACTTCTTCATAGTGAGAAAGCTCCATTGAGAATACGCCGCGTCCTTGAGTACCGGAACGGAGAGTTGTGGAGTATCCGAACATTTCGGAAAGAGGTACCTTCGCACGAATAATTTGAGCACCACCACGGGAATCCATACCTTCGATCCGTCCACGGCGGGAGTTCAACATACCCATTACGTCGCCCATGTATTCCTCAGGAACAGTTACTTCCACTTTCATGATTGGCTCAAGCAAGATAGGTTTACACTTCTCTTTAGCTGCTTTAAGCGCCATCGAACCGGCAATTTTAAATGCCATTTCGTTGGAGTCAACATCATGATAAGAACCATCTACGATGGTAGCCTTAACGTCTACAAGCGGGAAGCCTGCAAGTACGCCGTTTTTCATTTGCTCTTCAATACCGGCAAGTGCAGGAGCGATGTATTCTCTTGGTACAGAACCACCGACAACTTTACTTTCGAATTGGCTGCCAGTACCCGGCTCGAGAGGTTCAAATTCAACCCATACGTGACCATACTGACCGCGACCGCCGGATTGGCGAACGAATTTACCTTCAACACGTGCTGGAGCTTTGAATGTTTCACGGTAAGCAACCTGTGGTTTACCCACGTTGGTTTCTACCTTGAATTCGCGGCGCATACGGTCGATGATAATATCCAAGTGAAGCTCACCCATACCTGCCAGGATAGTTTGACCTGTTTCTTCGTCAGTGTGAGCGCGAAGAGTAGGATCCTCTTCTGTCAACTTACCGAGAGCAACACCCAATTTATCTTGGTCAGCTTTGGTTTTTGGTTCAACTGCGATTTCGATAACCGGATCAGGGAAGTTCATGGACTCCAAGATTACCGGATGTTTCTCATCACATAGTGTATCACCTGTACTTGTGTCTTTCAAACCAACGGCTGCCGCGATATCACCAGAATATACAATGGAGATTTCTTGGCGGCTGTTCGCATGCATTTGCAAGATACGGCCGATGCGTTCGCGCTTGCCCTTAGTAGCGTTAACTACATAAGAACCGGACTCCAGAACACCGGAGTACACGCGGAAGAATGTAAGTTTACCTACATAAGGGTCTGTCATGATTTTAAATGCCAATGCAGCAAACGGCTCTTCATCCGAAGAATGACGAACAGTTTCTGTACCGTCATCAAGGTGACCTTGAATCGCAGGTACGTCCACAGGAGATGGCAGGTAATCAACAACAGCATCCAGCATAAGCTGAATACCTTTATTTCGGTAGGAAGAGCCCGCGATTACAGGGAAAATCTTAACTTCAACTACGCCTTTGCGAATTGCAGCTTTGATTTCCGGAATTGTAATTTCTTCGCCTTCCAGATACTTCATAGTCAGATCTTCATCAAGTTCAGCAACTTTCTCGATCAACTCGGTACGCAGTTCCTCAACTTGGGCCAAATATTCTTCCGGAATATCCGTTACTTCGATGTTTTGGCCAAGATCATCTTTGAACATGTGTGCTTTTTGCTCAACAAGGTCGATAATACCAGTGAAATCACTTTCTGCACCAATTGGCAATTGAATAGCAACTGCATTGGCTTGAAGGCGATCACGCATAGTTTCGATTACGTTAAGGAAGTCCGCACCGATAATGTCCATTTTGTTTACATATGCGATCCGTGGAACGTTGTAACGGTCAGCCTGTCTCCATACGGTTTCAGACTGAGGCTCAACGCCCTCTTTCGCACTAAATACGCCTACTGCCCCATCCAATACACGCAGGGAACGTTCAACTTCAACAGTGAAGTCAACGTGTCCTGGGGTATCAATGATATTGATGCGGTGACCTTTCCACGCAGCAGTCGTAGCAGCGGAAGTAATCGTGATTCCGCGCTCTTGTTCTTGTTCCATCCAGTCCATTGTAGCTGCACCCTCGTGAACTTCACCGATTTTGTGCGTACGGCCTGTGTAGAAAAGAATCCGCTCAGTGGTAGTAGTCTTACCAGCATCAATATGCGCCATGATCCCGATATTACGTGTATTTTTTAAGGAGAACTCTCTTGCCATGGAATGGATCTCCTTCCAAAATAGAAGTTATTTGATTGACTAAAATCCTACCAACGGTAGTGAGCAAACGCTTTGTTCGCTTCAGCCATTTTGTGCGTGTCTTCGCGTTTCTTAACAGAAGCGCCTGTGTTGTTGGAAGCGTCGATGATCTCAGCCGCCAAACGCTCTTCCATAGTCTTCTCACCGCGGTTACGTGAATAGTTCACGAGCCAACGTAATCCCAAAGCAGTACGTCTTTCTGGCTTAACCTCGATAGGTACTTGGTAGTTCGCACCGCCGACACGACGAGCTTTGACTTCCAAAACCGGCATGATATTCTTGATGGCAGCTTCGAAAACTTCCATCGGCTCTTTACCCGTACGTTCTTGAATCAGCTTGAACGAATTGTACAGAATGCTTTGAGCGACACCTCTTTTACCATCCAGCATAATGCGGTTGATCAAACGAGTAACCAACTTGCTATTATACAATGGATCTGGCAGTACGTCTCTCTTAGTAACTGGACCTTTGCGTGGCATGGATATCCCCCTTTCTTAAATGGTTCTTACTCAAGTTTTAATCTTATTTCTTCACTTTAGGACGTTTTGCACCATACTTGGAGCGAGCTTGCATACGGTTAGCTACGCCAGCTGTATCCAGTGCACCACGAACGATGTGATAACGAACTCCCGCAAGGTCTTTAACTTTACCTCCGCGCAGCAATACAACGCTGTGCTCTTGAAGGTTGTGTCCGATACCTGGGATGTAAGCAGTCACCTCAAGACGGTTCGTCAAACGAACACGGGCATACTTACGAAGTGCGGAGTTTGGTTTACGTGGAGTCATTGTGCCTACACGAGTGCACACACCGCGTTTTTGCGGGGCGCTCAAATTTGTAGTCTCACGCTTCAGGGCGTTATACCCTTTTTGAAGAGCAGGAGATTTGGATTTGTCGATTTTGGCTTGACGGCCTTTACGAACCAATTGATTAATTGTTGGCATGTTGTGCCACCCCCTTCCTGAATTGATAACCTTCTTACGAACTTAAGTCCACAGACCCAGGTGGTTCATAAAAAGACAAATGAAAAGTCCTTGCCGCCGAAGTACACCCCGGTACAAAAACATTTCTAGATGCTTGCTATTGTTTTAAGACGGCTGCCATCGCAGCGCCCACTTCTATTCCGCAGGCCTTGCCCAAATTCAGCATCGTATCTACATAAGTGACCTTGACACCTTGTTTGTTACAAAGCATAACAATCCTGGAAGTAAGCCGTTGATCTCCGTCCTCTGCCACATATACTTCTGCGGCTTGGCCCATCTCCACCGCTTTGACGGTTTGCTTGGTACCGATCTTGACCTGAGCATCCTGTAATCCTCTATCTTCAGTCATGAAAGATCATTACCTCCAATGAACAAGAATAACAAGGCTACTCACGCACCTTAGACATATTAGCATTATCAGAAGGCCCTGTCAAGAAAATCAGCAATAAATTTATATATCCATACCAGGCAATCGCGTCACATCCTACAATGCAGAAGTGACGCGAATACACTGACAATGGTTATTCTATTACTCGGCAGGAACTGTCTCTAAAGATTCCAGTTCTTCTCCCGCGTTTGGATCAGAAAGTTTTACATTGCGGTAACGATTCATACCTGTACCGGCAGGAATCAGCTTACCGATGATAACATTTTCTTTCAGGCCGAGAAGTTTATCCACTTTTCCTTTGATGGCTGCATCTGTGAGCACGCGTGTTGTTTCTTGGAAAGACGCGGCAGACAGGAAGGAGTCCGTTTCAAGGGAAGCCTTGGTAATACCGAGCAGTACCGGTTTGGCAACTGCAGGCTCATTACCCGACAGGATAGCTTCTTTGTTCGCTGCTTCATATTCATGAATGTCCGCAAACGCACCTGGCAGGAGATTGGTATCCCCGGCATCAATAATGCGGATTTTGCGCAACATTTGTTTGATCATAACTTCAATGTGCTTATCGTTGATCTCAACGCCCTGGTTACGGTATACACGCTGTACTTCTTGCAGAATGTAGTTCTGTACCCCGCGGATCCCTTTGATACGCAGCATTTCTTTAGGGTCAATCGAACCGTCTGTCAGCTCATCGCCAGCTTCAATCTCCTGGCCTTCGCTCACGCGCAGCCGTGATCCGTAAGTGATGGAGTAAGTTTTGGATTCAGCTTCACCTTGAACCTCGATTTCACGACGGTCTTTGGTTTCACGAATCTCCTTGATTACACCATCAATCTCGCTGATTGTTGCCTGACCTTTAGGGTTACGGGCTTCAAACAACTCCTGAATACGCGGCAAACCTTGTGTGATATCGTCTCCCGCAACACCACCAGTGTGGAACGTACGCATGGTAAGCTGTGTTCCTGGTTCCCCGATGGACTGTGCCGCGATGATACCAACTGCTTCACCGATTTCCACGTGCTTACCTGTTGCCAGGTTACGTCCGTAGCACTTCTTGCAGACACCGTGACGGGCACGGCAGCTCAGTACGGAACGAATTTGCAGTTTGGTTACGCCAGCATTGACGATCGCTTCCGCTTTGTCGGAATCAATCAGGTCATTGCGGTGTACAATGATTTCGCCAGTTTCCGGATGACGAACAGTCTCGAAGCAGTAACGACCTTCAATACGGTCATACAGATCCTCGATAACCTCTTTACCATCCTGAATACGGCTAACAGTGAACCCTTTATCTGTACCACAATCTTCTTCACGAACGATAACATCCTGTGCTACGTCAACGAGACGACGAGTCAAGTAACCAGAGTCCGCTGTACGCAGCGCTGTATCGGCCAGACCTTTACGCGCTCCGTGCGTGGAGATAAAGTACTCCAAGACGGTAAGACCTTCACGGAAGTTCGCTTTGATTGGGAGTTCAAAAATTCGTCCGGATGGTGTTGCCATCAGTCCGCGCATACCACCAAGCTGAGTGATCTGCGATTTGTTACCCCGTGCCTTCGAATCTACCATGAGCATGATGGAATTGTAACGGTCCATTGATTTCAAGAGGATATTCGTAAGCTCGTCTTTGGTCTTCGACCAGATCTCAATGACACGGTCATACCGTTCGTCATTAGTGATCAAACCACGGCGATATTGGTTAGCAACTACGTCAACCTTCGCGTCGGAATCCTTCAGAATTTGTGCTTTTTCCTCAGGTACAACAACGTCGGATACGGCAACCGTTACACCGGAACGAGTGGAGTATGTGAAACCAAGCTGCTTGATCTTATCCAAGATCACAGATGTTTTGGTCGTGTGATAAGTCTCGAAACAACGAGCGATGATAAGCCCAAGATATTCCTTACCTACAGCACCGGCATCTGGAGCATTCATGATGCGCTCAAGAACGTCGGCACCTTTTTCATAGATGAAATACTTATCAGGCGTACCATGGAGCAGGTTTGTTTTAGTTGCTTCGTTAATATACGGGAAACTGCTCGGATAGATTTCGTTAAAGATAATCTTTCCGACGGTTGTAATCATCAACGCATTTTGTTGTTCTTCAGTAAAGCATGTTTTGTTAAGTGCCTTAACTGGAATAGCAACACGGGCATGCAGACCTGCAGTTCCACGCTGATAAGCTGAAACGGCTTCGTTTACGGTACGCAAAATCATACCGCTGCCCTTTTCTTCCTTGTTGTCCATGGTCAGGTAGTAAGTACCAAGGACCATATCCTGGGAAGGCGTAACAACCGGTTTACCGTCTTTAGGGTTAAGAATGTTACCAGATGCCAACATGAGGATGCGGGCTTCAGCTTGAGCTTCTGCTGACAGAGGAACGTGTACCGCCATTTGGTCACCATCGAAGTCGGCGTTGTAAGCCGTACATACGAGCGGGTGAAGACGGATAGCATGACCTTCTACCAGAATCGGTTCAAACGCCTGGATACCGAGACGGTGAAGCGTAGGGGCACGGTTAAGCAGAACCGGGTGCTCTCTGATTACTTCTTCAAGCACATCCCATACTTCAGGACTAACGCGCTCAACTTTACGTTTTGCGCTCTTTATGTTGTGGGCAAGCCCTTTATTAACCAATTCTTTCATTACAAACGGCTTGAACAGTTCCAGCGCCATTTTCTTAGGCAGGCCGCATTGGTACATCTTGAGGTACGGTCCTACGACGATAACGGAACGTCCAGAGTAGTCAACCCGTTTACCGAGCAAGTTCTGACGGAAACGTCCTTGTTTACCTTTCAGCATGTGGCTGAGGGATTTAAGAGGACGGTTACCAGGACCGGTTACCGGACGGCCACGACGACCATTGTCGATCAGGGCGTCAACAGCTTCCTGGAGCATCCGTTTTTCGTTCTGCACGATAATATCAGGAGCACCGAGATCAAGCAGTCTCTTCAGACGGTTGTTCCGGTTGATTACACGGCGATACAAATCATTCAAGTCAGACGTAGCAAAACGGCCACCATCCAATTGAACCATTGGGCGAAGCTCCGGTGGAATAACCGGGAGCACATCCATGATCATCCAATCAGGTTTGTTGCCGGAGTTGCGGAAAGCCTCGATAACTTCCAGGCGTTTGATCGCCCGGTTACGGCGTTGGCCTTGGGCCGTACGCAGTTCTTCTTTGAGGAATTCCAATTCCTTGTCGATGTCGATATCTTGAAGAAGCTTTTTAACAGCTTCTGCACCCATACCGGCCTGGAACCCGTAGCCGTATTTCTCACGGTAGCTGCGGTATTCTTTTTCAGACAGCAATTGCTTCTTCTCAAGCGGAGTTTCACCTGGGTCAGTTACAACATAGGAAGCGAAGTAAATGATCTCTTCCAGGGATCTTGGAGACATGTCCAGTGCCAGACCCATCCGGCTAGGAATACCTTTGAAGTACCAGATATGCGATACAGGAGCTGCTAATTCGATATGTCCCATACGTTCGCGACGCACTTTCGCACGTGTAACTTCTACGCCACAACGGTCACAGACAACACCCTTATAACGGACGCGTTTGTATTTACCGCAATGACATTCCCAGTCTTTTTGTGGTCCAAAGATACGCTCACAAAAAAGACCCTCTTTTTCCGGTTTCAATGTACGATAGTTAATGGTTTCCGGTTTTTTAACTTCTCCGCGGGACCAAGAACGAATTTTCTCCGGAGATGCGAGTCCGATTTTCATAAATTCAAAATTGTTAACGTCCAACAAGGAGCAACCCTCCTTAACCTAATCCTGATTTAGTACCGCTGGCCCTCCCTTGATCATGACAATCAAAAGAGGGCGCGGTCCTTTTGTAATGGAATTCCAACGTTTCGGGATCTATTAATCTACTCCGACTTCTGAGCCTTCCAAGTTGAGGCTGAGCTTGTCGCCTGACGTATCGTCCTCATCATCCAGTTCTTTCATCTCGATCTCCTGCTCATCACCGCTCAGGATTTTAACATCCATACCCAGTGACTGCAGTTCCTTGATCAATACTTTGAACGACTCAGGAACGCCTGGTTCAGGTACGTTCTCGCCTTTGACGATGGATTCGTACGTTTTCACACGGCCGACCACGTCATCGGATTTCACAGTCAGAATTTCTTGCAAGGTATAAGCAGCACCGTAAGCTTCAAGCGCCCACACTTCCATCTCCCCGAAGCGCTGACCACCGAACTGAGCTTTACCACCCAGCGGCTGTTGCGTAACGAGAGAGTAAGGTCCAGTAGAACGAGCATGAATCTTATCGTCAACCATGTGCGCCAGTTTGATCATGTGCATGACACCAACCGTAACTTCACGCTCAAAGCGTTCTCCAGTCCGGCCATCATACAGAATGGTCTTACCATTACGCTGCATGCCTGCTTCTTCCATAGTGTCGAAGACGTCATTCTCACGCGCACCATCGAATACCGGTGTAGCGATGTGAATACCAAGACGCATAGCAGCCATACCGATATGCACTTCGAGCACCTGCCCGATGTTCATCCGCGATGGAACGCCCAGCGGGTTGAGGACAACCTGTACTGGCGTACCGTCCGGCAAGAACGGCATGTCTTCTTCTGGCAGGATACGGGCAACGACACCCTTGTTACCGTGACGTCCGGCCATCTTGTCACCTTCAGAAATCTTACGTTTCTGAGCGATGTACACACGAACCAGTTGATTCACACCCGGTGGCAGCTCATCGCCGTTCTCGCGTGTAAATACTTTAACGTCAACGATAATACCATCACTACCGTGAGGAACGCGCAAGCTCGTATCACGAACTTCACGTGCTTTCTCACCAAAGATTGCATGTAGCAGGCGTTCTTCAGCTGTAAGCTCCGTTACACCCTTAGGTGTTACTTTACCCACGAGAATGTCGCCAGCACTGATTTCCGCACCGATGCGGATGATGCCGCGCTCGTCTAGATTGCGCAATGCTTCTTCCCCAACGTTTGGAATATCACGAGTGATTTCTTCAGGTCCGAGCTTCGTGTCACGGGCTTCGGATTCGTATTCCTCGATATGGATCGAAGTGTATACATCCTCTTTAACCAGTTTTTCACTCAGCAGGATCGCATCCTCGTAGTTGTAACCTTCCCAAGTCATGAACGCAACAACTACGTTGCGGCCAAGAGCCAATTCGCCCATTTCTGTGGAAGGTCCGTCTGCCAGGATATCACCTTTCTTAACAACGTCGCCTCTCTTAGCCAGAGGACGTTGATTAATACAGGTACCTTGGTTCGAACGCATGAATTTGTGTAATTTATATTTAACGATATCGCCTTTAACTTCTTTGCCTTCGACACTCTCGACACGGCGCAGCCAAATTTCATTGGCAGAAGAACGTTCGATGATACCGTCATATTTGGAAACGATACATACGCCTGAATCCTTGGCAGATTTATGTTCCATTCCTGTACCCACGAGTGGAGCCTTAGGAATAAGCAGTGGAACTGCCTGACGTTGCATGTTGGATCCCATCAGTGCGCGGTTGGAGTCATCGTTCTCAAGGAACGGAATGAGCGCCGTAGCGACCGATACAACCTGCTTAGGTGATACGTCCATGTAATCGACGCGATCACTAGGCATGGATGTAATGTTATCCGAATCTTTGTTGTAACGAACGATAACCATGTCTTCTTTGAAAGAACCGTCTTCTTCCAACAGAACGTTGGCCTGTGCGACAACGTAGTTGTCCTCTTCATCCGCAGTCAGGTAATCAATTTGCTCAGTAACCTTACCTGTCTTCGGATCAACCCAACGGTACGGAGCTTCAATAAATCCGTATTCGTTGATGCGAGCGAAGGTGGACAAGGAGTTGATCAAACCGATGTTCGGGCCTTCCGGCGTTTCGATTGGACACATCCGGCCATAGTGACTGTGATGGACGTCACGAACCTCAAAGCCCGCGCGTTCCCGCGTAAGACCGCCGGGTCCGAGTGCGGAGAGACGACGTTTGTGGGTCAACTCTGCAAGCGGGTTGGTCTGGTCCATAAACTGGGACAGCTGGGAACTACCGAAGAACTCTTTAATCGATGCGATAACCGGACGAATGTTGATAAGCGCCTGTGGTGTAATCGCATTGGCATCCTGAATGGACATTCTCTCACGTACTACACGTTCCATACGGGACAAACCGATACGGAATTGGTTCTGCAAGAGCTCGCCGACTGAACGCAGACGACGGTTACCCAAGTGGTCGATATCATCCGTATTGCCGATACCGTGCAGCAAATTAATAAAATAGCTGATTGAGGAAATAATATCAGCCGGAGTAATATGCTTGACCGCTTTGTCAATGTTCCCATTGGCAATCAGCTTGATTACCCGACCTTCTTCAATCGGCGAATAAACGTCGATCGTCTGAAGCGGGATATCTTCGCTATCAAGTACTCCGCCAGTTACGCGGTAGTTCTTGTGGGCAACATCTTTCTCAAAATGCGGGATCAGCTCATCAAGCAGACGACGGTCTACCATTTGTCCTGCTTCAGCTAGGATTTCGCCAGTGGTCTCATCCACCAAAGGCTGTGCCAGACGCTGATTGAACAGACGGTTCTTGATGTGCAGCTTTTTGTTGATCTTGTAACGACCTACATTAGCTAGGTCATAACGTTTTGGATCAAAAAAACGTGCAACCAGCAAACTCTTAGCATTATCTAGAGTAGGCGGTTCGCCCGGACGAAGACGCTCATAGATTTCGATAAGCGCTTTTTCCGTAGAGTCCGTATTGTCTTTATCCAGCGTATTGCGAATATATTCATCATTACCAAGCAATTCCAGAATCTCAGCATCACTGCCGAAACCTAATGCACGCAGAAGCACAGTAACCGGAATTTTACGGGTCCGGTCAATCCGGACATACATGATGTCCTTCGCGTCGGTTTCGAGCTCCAGCCATGCGCCGCGGTTAGGAATTACTGTAGCGGTGTAGGTTTTCTTGGCGTTCTTATCTACTTTTGTGCTGAAATAGACGCTTGGAGAGCGAACCAACTGGCTGACAATAACCCGTTCCGCACCATTGATAATAAACGTGCCGGTCTCCGTCATCAGCGGGAAATCCCCCATGAACACTTCCTGCTCTTTGACCTCACCGGTCTCCTTATTGATGAGACGCACCTTTACCCGAAGAGGAGCCGCATATGTTACGTCACGCTCTTTAGCGTCATCAACCGTATATTTCGGTTCACCCAGGCTGTAATCAATGAACTCGAGTACCAAATTACCAGTGAAATCCTGGATCGGCGAGATGTCCTGAAACATTTCCCGCAATCCCTCTTCCAAAAACCAATCATACGATTTTTGTTGGATCTCGATCAGGTTCGGGACCTCGAGAACCTCGTTAATTCTCGCATAGCTTCGCCGAGTGCGTCGACCATACTGAACAAGATGTCCTGCCAACTTTACTCACCCCTCATGTCTACTCACTTAAAAATTGATTGCGAACCCTTGTTTGGAACCGTATAATGGAACCATAACAGCAGGATCCAGCCCTAAATAAAGAAAGGCCCTTATCGAAAATCTTCGAAAAAAGAGCGCATTTATTTACGGCGAAAATACTCCTTATCCAGTAGATTTGCCCAAAACGTACATATTATACGTCAGCAAGCAACAGTTTATGCATTTGTCTTCACTATCAAGGCTTCGATATACCACCACAGACAATGAAGTACACTTTCGCAAAAACACGCCGTACGGCATGCGCTTGCCGGCCGACAATATATCACTTGACATTTCAGCAAACTAAAGACATGGAGCCTATCTTAATACTGACATTTTATAATAATACCACTATCAGTATCTCATGTCAACGGCCAAATGCCTTTTATTTTTGAGCTCTCAGAATTCGGTAGCCTCTGTCTTTCCCCACTTCTTCCACTAGCGAGAATAAACTCTCCAGCTTAGCCACTGCCGACGGTGAACCTTGTTTCTTCTGAATGACCACCCACAAGCTTCCGCCTACTTTCAGGTGCTCATAAGCTTCTTCAAAGATTTGATGAACTACTGCTTTTCCCGCCCGAATCGGGGGATTGGTAAGGATCACATCGAATTCCTGGCCCTTCACTACGCTGAGCACGTCGCTTTCCATTACCGTAACATTCCTTATCCCGTTCTGCTGCGCATTCTCGCGCGCCAGTTCAACTGCACGGCTGTTGATATCGATCATCGTTACATGCCCCTCTGGGACAAGATGTGCTGCACTGATTCCAATAGGTCCATACCCACAGCCGACATCAAGTACAGCCGAACCATCCGGGATCTCCATCATTTCTATCAGCACGCGACTACCATAATCAATATCGCCTTTGGAGAAAACACCGGCATCGCTGGTAAAGCTAAGGCTCTTCCCTCTGAGAACGGTATTAATCGTACGTCTGTTGTGACGCACTTCGGGCTGCTGCGAATAATAATGCTGCGACATGTCGCTCCTCCCTTTTCCTTAAACCATTAAATATAAAGACATTCCCTATTCATACAGCAAACCCCTTGAACATGTTCAAGGGGTCTTTTGTAAGCCGGAAGGAATGACTTCGCTTCCGAACGCTGTACTTGAAGCTTTAATACTATTTCAATTCTACAGCTGCGCCAGCTTCTTCCAATTTTGCTTTGGTAGCTTCTGCATCTTCTTTGCTTACTTTTTCTTTGATTGGTTTTGGTGCGTTGTCTACGAGGTCTTTAGCTTCTTTCAAGCCAAGGCCTGTGATTTCGCGAACGATTTTGATAACGTTGATCTTGGAAGCACCAGCGCTAGTCAGGATTACGTCGAATTCGCTTTGCTCTTCAGCAACAGCTGCTGCTGCGCCACCTACAACAACTGGAGCTGCTGCAGTTACGCCGAATTCGTCTTCAATTGCTTTAACCAGGTCGTTCAGTTCCAATACGCTCATGCCTTTAATTGCTTCCAAGATTGCTTCTTTACTCATGATTGAACCTCCATTTTATATTTAAATTTGTTTGTGTTAATGAATTACACTGCAAAGAGCAAAGGCTTACGCGCTTTGTTCTTCTTTCTCAGCGACAGCTTTAACTGCAAGTGCGAAGTTACGCACTGGAGCTTGAAGCACGCTAAGCAGCATGGACAGCAAACCATCGCGGGATGGAAGCTCTGCCAGTGCCTTGATTTGGTCCGCGTCGATGACACGTCCTTCTACTACGCCGCCTTTCAATTTCAAAGCGTCGTTTTTCTTGGCGAACTCGTTCAAGATCTTAGCCGGAGCTACTGCATCAGTTTCACTGAATGCGATCGCTGTAGGACCAGTCAGAACTTCGTCCAACTCAGTCAATTCAGCCGCTGCAGTTGCACGGCGAAGCAATGTGTTCTTCAGGACTTGAAAGTCAACGCCAGCTTCACGAAGCTGCTTACGCAGTTCAGTTACTTGCGCAACGTTCAAACCGCGGTAGTCCGCAACAACAGTAGTTACGCTACCTTTAAACTTAGCAGTAACAACATCTACTGCATCTTGTTTAGCTTGAATTACTTTTGCATTTGCCAATGTATACACCTCCTGAAAATTTATGTGACGGCGTTCTATCCGAAAGATTCCGCGCCGTTCCTACGCAGGCATTAGAAAAGCCTCCGCAGAATCACGAAGGCTTGATAAAACGATAGTTACACGGCATGCCGGGCAACCTCTTGTTTCTATCACAACACCTCGGTAGGAAATTAAGCCTTAGGGCACCTACTGTCTACGGTAAGCATATTCAAGTTCAAAAATGATACCTTAGTTCGTCACAACTGTTATAGAATATCAAAGATGACTACAAGAGTCAATCCCTAATTATCTGAAAACAGTAGTGTTTACACGAGCGCTTGGTCCCATAGTGGAAGAAATCGAAATGCCTTTCAGGTATACACCTTTAGCAGCAGCCGGTTTCGCACGGTTCAAAGCGTCGATAAGAGCTTTAAGGTTATCATTCAATTTTGCTTCGTCAAAGGACACTTTACCGATTGGCGCGTGAATTTGACCAGCTTTATCGAGACGGTATTCGATTTTACCGGCTTTGATTTCTTGCACAGCCTTGGTAACATCGAATGTAACTGTACCTGCTTTAGGGTTAGGCATAAGGCCTTTACCACCGAGCAGACGTCCCAGTTTACCGACTTCACTCATCATATCAGGTGTAGCTACGCAGACATCGAATTCAAACCAGCCTTGTTGGATTTTGTTGATCATATCTTGATCGCCTACAAAATCAGCACCAGCAGCTTCCGCTTCTTTCGCTTTTTCACCTTTTGCAAATACAAGCACGCGTTGTGTTTTACCTGTGCCGTGAGGCAGGACAACAACACCACGAACAGCTTGGTCTTGTTTACGTGGGTCTACACCCAGACGCACTGCTGCTTCAACGGTTTCGTCGAATTTTGCAGTCGCAGCCTTTTTCACAAGCTCTACAGCTTCTGAAGGCTCGTAAGTTGCTTCGCTGTTAATCAGCTTAGCAGCTTCTTGGTATTTCTTACCATGTTTAGCCATGAAATGTTCCTCCTTTGTGGTAATAGCGGAATTTCCTCCCACGTATTGCGGTCATACTCGACCATTGCATCGAATACTTATTAGTCTTCGATTGTGATCCCCATACTGCGGGCAGTACCTTCAACCATAAGCATAGCAGCTTCTACAGTAGCAGCGTTAAGGTCGGGCATTTTTTGCTCAGCAATTTCACGAACCGCTGCACGATTCAGCTTAGCAACTTTTTTCTTGTTTGGTTCACCGGATCCTTTTTCTACTTTAGCAGCGATGCGAAGCAGAACGGCAGCCGGAGGAGTTTTGGTGATGAATGTAAAGGAACGGTCTTCAAATACTGAAATTTCAACCGGGATGATCAGGCCAGCCTGGTCAGCAGTACGAGCGTTAAATTCCTTACAGAATGCCATGATGTTGACACCCGCTTGACCAAGCGCCGGACCTACTGGTGGCGCAGGGTTCGCTTTCCCTGCAGGAATTTGCAGTTTCACCATTTTAATAACTTTTTTAGCCATGAGTGACACCTCCTTGCGTCAATAGTGGTCTTCGAACGCATTTAGCGCTCTCCCACAAGAAACCCTTGCGTTTTGTTATATTTTCTCCACTTGAGTGAAATCCAACTCCAGCGGGGTTTCCCGTCCAAACATGTTAACGTGTACCTTGATCTTGCTCTTGTCAGCCAAAATTTCTTCCACGGAGCCCACAAAATTCGCAAAGGGACCAACCATAATACGTACGGATTCCTTGATTTCGAAATCAATCTTCGTCTTAGGTTCAACCATACCCATATGCTTCAGAATTTGTTCTACCTCTTCTGGAAGCAGTGGTGTAGGTTTGGAACCCGAGCCTGTCGAACCAACAAATCCAGTAACGCCCGGTGTATTGCGAACAACATACCAGGAATCATCAGTCTGAACCATTTCCACCAAAACATATCCGGGGTAAACTTTACGCATGACAGTTTTTTTCTTGCCATCCTTGTTTACCAGTTCTTCTTCCATAGGAACAAGAACACGGAATATTTTGTCTTCCATGCCCATGGACTCAACGCGCTTTTCCAAATTGGCTTTGACCTTATTCTCATACCCAGAATAGGTATGAACGACATACCATCTTTTTTCCATACCAAGCCACCTGGAACCTCTCTAAATAATCGCTTCAATCACAGCGGAAATACCGATGTCCAGAACCCAGAAGTAAACAGCGACAACTATAATTGTACCGACAACGATCAATGTATAGTTCTTCAATTCCTTACGACTAGGCCAGCGAACTTTTTTGAGTTCACTCCAGCTTTCAGTGAAAAAGGAAAACAAGGACTTGAAACTACGTTTCACGCCGACTACACCTCCCAAAGACTATCTGGTTTCGCGATGAGGAGTTTGCGAGTTACAATACTTGCAAAATTTCTTCATCTCCATGCGGTCGGGGTGATTTCGCTTGTTTTTGGTTGTCGCATAGTTTCTTTGTTTGCAACTTGTACAAGCCAAAGTGATAATTACCCGCATGATGTGCACCTCCCGAAGACGTCCTTCTAACGGTAAAATTAGAAGACGCAAAATTGATCCTAAAAAATGCCGCGAATTTAGGCCTACCTAAAACACTTTAGCATAATGTCAAGGCCTGTGTCAACGAAAGAATTGCCCTACTGCACTGGGTATTTCCGGGTGTTGTCGTCACGTGAGGTACCCTGCCTTTGGTCTTGTCTTTTCCACTGGTTTTCGCTGTCATCCTTATCATTATGGAGCATTCCGACTGTGAATAAACCTGTCTGCACGGCGTTCTAGCATTTTACTGCAAAAGTTAAGAATCTTCCGTTCCGGCTACTATAGCAAAATAATCAACCGGAATTTAGAATTCCACTAAAAAAAGACTCGTTTACCCGAGTCTCTTCTGTCCATTATATCATCAATTGTCACGCACTTCCAGATATCTTTCCAATTTGCGCTTCACTCGCTGTAAAGCATTGTCGATGGACTTCACATGCCGCTTCAAGTCCTCGGCAATTTCCTGATAGGAACGGCCATCCAGATAGAGCATCAGCACTTTACGCTCCAGATCACTAAGGATCTCCGCCATCTTGTCTTCCAGCCCGATGAATTCCTCCTGATTAATAATCAGCTCTTCGGGATCAAGCACCTGAGACCCACAGATCACATCCATCAGTGTCCGGTCGGAATCCTCATCATAAATAGGCTTGTCCAGAGATACGTAGGAATTGAGCGGAATATGCTTCTGACGAGTTGCCGTCTTGATCGCAGTAATAATCTGTCTTGTGATGCACAGCTCTGCAAAAGCTTTGAAAGAAGACAGCTTGTCTCCCTTGAAATCACGAATGGCCTTGTACAGGCCGATCATGCCTTCCTGGACAATATCTTCGCGGTCAGCCCCGATCAAAAAGTAGGAACGCGCTTTGGCACGTACAAAATTACGGTATTTGTTAATTAAATGCTCCAATGCGCCACTGTCGCCACCACGGAAAGCCTCGACAATATCTTCATCGCTTATGAAATCATACTCGGACAGCATTATTTCCTTGAGGTCGACACTCACCAAGAATCCCCCCGGCTGCAACGCAAGACACATCGTTACTTCGCGAAATATACGAACAGTATATATTATGTTACCTAAAAACGTCAACCGAAGTTTCCCCAAAAACAATCATGAATAGCATTATATGGGTTTACAATGACATTTCCGGGTCAATTTCCGTATTTTTTCATTGCCGCCGCCAATTCTCCAGCCTGCTGCGCACATCGGGGGGCAATTTATCCTCTAGAGAATGCCTTATTGAACCAGTGCTTCCCGGCTCTATAGCTTTCTTGACTTCCTTCTGATTATCCTCTACTTCAAGCCGTAATTCCCTTGCGGAAATCCGCAGTGCGCCTTGCGCAAAAATAACATGCTGTTCCACAAAATCACTGGTGGCCACATAAATCTGCCGGCGGCGATGACTGTATTCTCCAACCAACCGTTCGATGCATTCATCGGCGGTTTCCTTTTCTTTCGTGAAATAGACCTGAACTTTGCCCTGCACAAACGACCGTCCCAGCCCCGGAACGCGGTATGCATCAAAAACGGCGATGACCCGGCGGCCCGAATATGCCTGATAATCCGCCAGCAGATCCAGAAGTCTGTCACGCGCTTCCTGCATACCCTTCTTCGACAATGCCGCAAGGTCCGGCCAGCCGCCAATCATGTTATATCCGTCTACTAGTAGCACATCGCGCCAGTCGGCCATAGCTATCCCTGCTGACGCCGGCGGCGCAGCGCTTCGTACATCACTACGCCCGCAGCAACGGAAGCGTTAAGAGAATTGATTTTTCCGGACATCGGCAACTTGAGCAGGACATCGCATTTTTCCCGAATCAGACGCCCCATTCCCTTGTTCTCATTACCGATTACAACAGCTACCGGTCCTGTGAAAATATCAGAAGCGTACAGATCCTGGTCGGTATCGACATCGGTACCCACTACCCATATACCCTGTTCCTTCAGGCGATCGATAGTCTGTCCAAGATTAGTCACACGCGCTACCGGAACATATTCCACCGCACCCGCTGAAGTTTTGGAAACCGTCGCAGTAATTTGCGCAGAACGGCGCTTCGGTACAATAACACCATGAACGCCGGTGCAATCTGCAGTACGCAGAATGGAACCGAGGTTATGAGGATCTTCAATTTCATCTAGCAAAATGAGAAAAGGAGCTTCTCCTTTGGCTGCCGCCACGGCCAGCAAGTCTTCAACCTCTACATAAGCAAACGGTGCCGCTTGTGCAACTACACCCTGGTGCTGCACACCTGGAGCTAATTGGTCCAGCTTACGCTTGTCCACATGCTGAATCACAATACCCGCTTTGCGGGCTTCAGCTACGATTGGTGCAGTCAGATGCTTTTGCGCCGTTTCGGCGATCCATATTTTATTCAAAGTACGGCCTGCACGCAGCGCCTCTAGCACAGAATGCTTTCCGGCCAATATTTCTTCCTCTGTCTTCAATTCTTCCATTTTTATTGCCTCCTGTTTATGGTCATTCCTAATCAGATCATGGCCGGTTCTGCATAAACTCTATGCCGATGTGCACAATTTCCTGTAATCTTGCCTGCTGTCCCGTATAGTATAAATACCCGATCAAACATTCAAAAGCCGTAGCATGACGGTATTCCAACACATTAGCGTTCTTTGGGATCGTTCCCGACTTCGCATTACGCCCTTGGCGGGCAATATTCTGCTCTTCTTCAGTCAGTACCGGTTCCAGATGAGCAAGGATGGCACACTGCGCCTTGGCTGACACCAGTCCCGTTGCCGTACGATGCAAATGATTGGGCCGCAGATTCGGCAGGGATACGAGGTATTGCCGGACGGCAACCTCATAAATAGCATCACCTACATACGCTAGTACGACAGGTGAGAGGAGCCGCGCCGGCTTGGATGAATCATACGGAAACCATCCTGCAAAGTTCATTGTTTCTTCATCACTCATTTACGCCGCCACCGCATTCCCTGCGGAGTGTCTTCAAGCAGAATTCCCATCGCGCTCAGTTCATCGCGAATCTCATCAGAACGAGCCCAGTTCTTATTCGTGCGTGCCTCTGCCCGTTCAGCAATCAGCCGTTCCACTTCCTCCCCTGCTACTTCTTCTTCAGCTTCAGACGTCAAGATCAGCACCTTGTTCATCTCTTCAAAAGCCTTCAGCAGCGCAGCCAGATCGGCAGCAGCAGCGTGATTATCCGCCAAAGTCAGGTTCGCCAGGCTCACCCAATCAAATACAGCTGTAATGGCATCTGGCGTATTGAAGTCATCCTGCATCTTGGCATGGAACACCGCCAGAATACTGTCAATCTTATCATTGATTTCTTTATTTGCGGTAGCTCCGTCCGCCGTTCCGGCTAGTTCCAGGCGATGCTTCACATTGCTTACCGCACCGGATATCCGCTCCACACTTTTCTCTGCCGAGGCCAACGCATCCGTCGTGAAGTTCAGCGGGTTGCGGTAGTGTGTGGAAAGCATGAAGTAGCGGATCGCTCCCGCCTTGAAGCGCTCACGGATATCCTTTACCAAGAGGCCGTTTCCGAGTGATTTCGACATTTTCTCGTCACCAATATTAAGGAAACCATTATGCATCCAATAATTAGACAGCGGCTTGTCGGTCAGCGCCTCAGTCTGTGCGCATTCGCATTCATGGTGCGGGAACTGCAGATCCTGTCCACCACCGTGGATATCCATAGTGTCACCGAGGAACTCACGCGCCATAGCCGAGCACTCGATGTGCCAACCTGGGCGACCTGCTCCCCATGGACTTTCCCAATATACTTCTCCAGGCTTCGCCGCTTTCCAGAGTACAAAATCTTCGGGTTTCTCCTTGCGGACATCCACTTCTACCCGAATCCCAAACTGCAGTTCCTCCAGGTTCTGACGCGACAGCTTGCCGTAATCCTTGAACTTCGCCGTACGGTAGAACACGTCCCCGCCGCTTTCATAGGCATAGCCCTTATCTTCAAGATCCTTAATGAACCCGATGATGATCCCCATACTATCCGTTACTCGCGGATTCAATGTGGCCGGCTTGACATCCAGTCCTTTGAGATCCTCGTAGTAAGCTGCTATGAACATTTCCGCCACTTCGGCCACCGTAATGTTCATCTCTTCTGCCTTGCGGATCATCTTGTCATCGACATCCGTGAAGTTCGTAACATACCGAACCTCGTTGCCGAGCTGCTCCAGATAATTACGAACGGTGTCGAATACGATAACCGGACGGGCATTACCGATATGCATATATCCGTATACAGTAGGACCGCATACGTACATTTTCACCTTGCCCGGTTCCTGCGGTACAAACTGTTCCTTACTGCGCGTCATAGTATTGTAAATTTGCAAAGCCATCTCATTCCAATCCCTTCTGTTATCGCCGGTTCCCCTTTTGAATACCGGTAAACTTAAATTTCATAATCGCCAATGTACTGCTGGCTTTCGAGACGCCGCTGCTCGGCCTTCTGTTTGTCTTCTGTACCGCCCAGCTGCTCCCTTATCTCTTCAATCTCCTTCTGCAAAAAGCGGAGTGAATCGACAAGCGGATCTGGCATCTTCGTATGATCGAGTCGATCCGATACGCGTTCCCCGTTGCGTTTGACCACACGACCCGGATTCCCTACAACCGTGCTATTGTTCGGCACTTCGCGCAGGACGACCGCATTGGAGCCTATATTAGAATTGTCGCCGATTCGGAAGGATCCTAATACCTTCGCACCGGAACCAATGACTACATTATTACCTATTGTAGGATGGCGTTTGCCTTTTTCCTTACCTGTTCCCCCCAGCGTGACCCCTTGATAAATGATGACATCGTCACCAATCTCACAGGTCTCGCCGATGACAATACCCATGCCATGGTCAATAAACAGCCTGTTGCCGATAACAGCCCCGGGATGAATCTCTACGCCGGTCATAAATCTGCTGAATTGCGACACTATGCGCGCGAGTGTATAAAAATGACGCTTGAAAAAATAATGAGCGAGCCGATGACCCCAAATAGCGTGCAGACCTGCATAGGTGAAGACAACCTCAAACCAGCTTCGGGCCGCGGGATCATTGTCAAAAACAGCCCGAATGTCCGACTTGATATGCTTAAACATCGCGCTCCCCTTCTCTTGACTTCCTTGCCTCCTGCTTACAGGTCTGCGCGGAAGATAATGTCTTCAGGAACAACACCCTGTCTGTCTCTCTCTATAAAAAGCTTCTATAAGACCTACTCGGGAATGTCCCAATTCCTTCAAAGACTCTCTGCTCCAGCATATGCTGCATTACCTACTTTGACTGCCCGCATACAAACAATCATTTCCTATGCCACAATGGAAAATCAATAAAAAACGCCCCTGCAGCATAATGCTGCAGAGACGTTAAAACGCGGTTCCACTCTGCTTGGACGAGTTCTCGACTGCCGTGAATATCATAGCAGCAGGTTCTCCGTCCCCCTTGGCGTCCATAACGGGGACGTGCCGGCGCAACCTAACGAACCCTTGCAAAAGGACGCTCAGCCGTGCAGCTCACAGGCGCATGTTCCGTGGCAGACAAATGAATAACTCTCAGCCTGAAAAGGTTGAACTCTTCGCGGTTATTCTCTCTGGCAATTGCCTTATTGCACGTACTTTTCCTGATCACAGCTATTATAGTATTCTTCTATCTTAGCGAAAAGATGAAGGACTGACAAGGGGCAGTCCGCAATCGCCCAGCAGCGCCTAGGCTCCTTTAACTTGCGATTTCAAGCGTTCAATGACCCGGTTTTGACCCAGCAGGGCAATCGTGGCATTGAGATCACGGCCATGAGTTTGTCCTGTCAATGCGACACGGATCGGCATGAACAGCGCTTTACCCTTATTTCCGGTCTCCTTCTGTACTTCCTTGATCAAAACAGCGATATGAGCTGCATTGAACTCGGAGGCACCCTCAATCTTCGCCAAGAATGCAGATAGCACTACAGGGACCGTATCTTCCGCCAGTACCTGAGCGGCTTCCGCTTCCAGCTCCAGGTCACTGCGGAAGAACAACTCTGATAGGCCTACAATATCGGAAGCCGACACTAGTTGTTCCTGATAAAGAGCTACCAGGCTTTCCGCCCAGGCCTGCTCTTCTTCATTAAGCTCAGCAGGAAGTCTTCCCGCTTGCTGCAGATGAGGAATGGCCAGCGCGGCAATCCGCTTCGGATCGGCATTTTTAATATAATGGTTGTTCAAGTGGGCCAGCTTGTTTGTATCGAACACAGCTGGACTCTTGGACAGTCTGTCCGACGTAAAGATACGGATGAGTTCTTCCTGGCTGTAGATTTCCTCTTCCCCTTCTGGCGACCAGCCGAGCAGAGAAATGAAATTGAACATCGCTTCCGGCAAATATCCGAGCCCATCATACTGCTCAATGAACTGAATAACCGACTCATCGCGCTTGCTGAGCTTCTTGTGGTTCTCGCCAACAATCAACGTCATATGTCCGAATAGCGGCGGTTCCCAGCCCAGTGCTTCATAAATCATCAGCTGGCGTGGCGTGTTGGAGATATGGTCTTCTCCGCGCAGCACATGCGAGATTTTCATTAGATAGTCGTCCACCGCAACCGCGAAGTTGTAAGTTGGGATTCCATCTTTTTTCACAATAACAAAGTCGCCCATTTCCTTCGTATTGAAAGAAATATTACCTTTAACGATATCATCAAAAGTGTACGTACGGTCTTCCGGCACCCGGAAACGGATGCTGGCTACACGCCCTTCGGCTTCAAACGCAAGGCGCTGCTCCTCGCTCAGATCACGGTGCTTACCGGAATAGCGCGGAGTCTCGCCCCGAGCCATCTGCTCTTCGCGCTCTGCTTCCAATTCCTCTTCAGTGCAGTAGCAGCGATAAGCCAGTCCACGGTCCAACAGGTCCTGCCAGTGAACACGGTACAAATCGAGCCGCTCAGTCTGACGGTACGGTCCATATTCGCCGCCCACATCAATACTTTCATCCCACTCAATACCCAGCCACTTCAAGTATTTCAGTTGGCTTTCCTCGCCGCCGGCGATATTGCGTTTCACGTCCGTATCTTCGATCCGGATAATGAATTTCCCGCCCTTATTGCGGGCGTACAGATAATTAAACAACGCCGTTCTGGCGTTTCCGATATGTAAATGTCCCGTAGGGCTCGGTGCGTAGCGCACCCGGATTTCATCCGCCATTTCAATCCCTCCGCTCATGTTGTTAGAAGTTAAAATCTCTGGTTCAGCCATCTCATGATGATATCACATCTTTAAGCAGACAGACAATAGATTGGGCTGCTATCCCCTCGCCGCGTCCGGCAAAGCCGAGCTGCTCAGTTGTGGTTGCTTTAACATTGACCTGAGTGCTCTCTGCTCCCAGTGCACGCGCGATAATTTCCGTCATTTGTGGAATATACGGTGCCATCTTCGGCTTTTGGGCAATAATAGTGGAATCGATGTTCCCAAGCTTGTATCCCCGCTCCCGCGCAAGCGCCCACACCTCTTCTAACAGTTTCAAGCTATCAGCGTCTTTGAAAGCCGGATCGGTATCCGGAAAATGACGGCCAATATCCCCGAGACCCAGTGCGCCCAGAATGGCGTCACTTACCGCGTGCAACAGCACATCGGCGTCCGAGTGGCCCAGTAGCCCCTTTTCATATGGAATGGTCACTCCACCGATAATGCATGGCCTGCCTTCCACCAACTGATGCACATCAAACCCTTGTCCTACAGCAATCATTTGTCTCCCTCTCCCCTGGTTCTTTCTGTGAATTCCGCAAAATCAAGATCTTCACGCGTCGTAATCTTAATATTCCTGTAACTGCCCTCTACTACAGACACAGCAATACCGGCGCGTTCGGCCAGACTGGAATCATCTGTACCAAGAAATCCATCCTGCTCTGCCGCTTCATAGGCCATCAGCAAATCAGACAGACGAAAAGTCTGCGGGGTCTGAATCGCCCACAGACTTCGCCGATCCGGTGTAGACACCACGGCCCCCCCGCTGTCCACCTGCTTGATCGTATCCTTGACCGGAACGGCCAACACAGCGGCTCCGCTCTGAAGCGCCTGCTGGTAACAGGCCTCAATCTCACGAGGATGCACGAACGGCCGGACACCGTCATGGACCATTACCCATTCGGTGCTCAGTTGGAGTAGTCCTCTGTACACCGAGTGCTGTCGCTCGGAGCCGCCTGGAACAATCGCCTTGACCTTGTCCAGCTTATAGGATGCTATCCATTCCCGGCATCGCTCCATATCCTCAGCTCCAGTAACGAGGACGATCTCCGAGATCCGCTCATGCCGCTGAAACACCTCCAGCGTATGTACAGCAATCGGTTTGCCCTCCAGCAGCAAGTACTGCTTGCTTTCTGCCGTTCCCATCCGTGTTCCTTTGCCTGCCGCTACAATCACGACGCCCACACTGTTTGACATTCCTTAAGCTCCTGTCTTTCACGTATACCCCCATCATAACGTGTTTGACCGGCATTTCCAACCCATTTCAGACCTTATACAAGTGATGTTCAGGCTTATTGTGCCTTCTCCAGCAGCTTCGGCTTGGCAAAGATCATCCGGCCGGCCGAGGTCTGAAGAACACTGGTCACCAGAACTTCCATCGTCGTACCAATATATTCACGTCCGCCTTCTACGACAATCATCGTTCCGTCATCGAGATAAGCCACTCCCTGACCATGCTCCTTGCCATCCTTGATGACTTGTACAATAATCTCTTCTCCTGGAAGCACGACTGGCTTCACTGCGTTGGCAAGATCATTGATATTTAGCACGGATACCCCCTGCAGCTCGCATACTTTGTTCAAGTTAAAATCGTTGGTGACAACTTTGCCCCGCAGCACCTTGGCTAGCTTGACCAGCTTGCTGTCCACCTCGGAGATCTCTTCGAAGTCGCCCTCATAGATCAGAACTTTTACATCCAGTTCTTTCTGGATTTTGTTCAAAATATCAAGTCCACGTCGTCCGCGGTTACGCTTGAGCAGATCGGAAGAGTCGGCAATATGCTGCAGTTCCTCCAGAACAAATTCAGGAATGACAATCGTTCCTTCGATAAATCCGGTCTTGCAGATATCGGCAATCCGTCCGTCGATGATAACGCTAGTGTCCAGAATTTTATGTTCCTCCAGCCCGCGGCCCTCTGGCTCGTCCGCTTGCCCGAAGCGACCGCTGGTCCATAGTTTGGCCAGTTCCTGCTTCTTCTCCAGCCCGATCCGCATCCCCATATATCCCAAGGCAATCGTAGCAGCTACCTGAAGCAGCTGTCCGGCCTTCCCAAGCCAGCCCATAGCCGGATGCAGCAGAATCGACAGCACCAGACCTCCGGTCAAACCAGCGGCCCCTGCAGCCAACTCATTCATGGGTACACGCGAACAGAACTGAACCGCATCCCGCAGCTTTGCACCTCCCCATTCTGCGCTTAATGTTCCCGCAATCAGAAAAATAATGGCTCCCAGCACCGCGAATAAAATGCTTCCCTCCACTGGCAGGCTATCTGCCAATCTCCCTGCACCTATAGGAAAACTTTTTTCTGCCGCATGATATAACGAATAACCGCCCCAGCCTCCGCAGATTGCAACGAAGGACAAAATCAATTTTTTCCACATAACTCGCGCACCTCCTTCTATATTCATCCTAAAATGATGTATTCCTCACCAGTATGTTCCAATTTTTAGGACAATAATCGCAGACACCGTTATTTTTTCTACGCAAAGAGTTTATATAGGGCTATTGCAGCGGGATGTCTTACTTCCGGGTTGAAAATAGTGGATGCCCTGGCATATAATGAACTCAATTACGAACCCAGGGGTGAATGGAAATGAGCGCACTAAGTTTACAGGCCTTTCAGGATCAAGTCTCCGAACTGCTGCTCCGTCACCGTAGTCTGCTGGATGTGCTGTCCAAGAACGGACAGAGCAGTGCATCCGTCAACCGCGCCGTTGTCAAAGCCATCACAGAATGCGGCTGCATTCAGCTGCATGCCACGAAACAGGTTTTTGAGCCCGGTTCCGGGCTAGAACATGCGAAAGAACTCGCCGGTACCCATGTAGAGGGCCAGTTGTGTGAGAATTGCCGGGAGGTAATTGGCTCCGAGCTCGGCCGGGAGTTGTTTTATATGTCCGCCCTGTGTAATTTACTTGATATCAACATGGACGAGGTTGTAGAGAAGGAATCACAGAAATGCGCTACGTTGGGATTGTTCAATCTATCCTAAGTTCAAGCAAGAGTGCCGTTTTCACTTCTGTTTGTAATTCATGTTTCGAAACATCGCCATTTTATAAGGTTACGCATATAAAAAGAAAACGGGTACCTCCTTCATTGGACGGTATCCGTTTTTTTGCATTGACGAAGAAAAAGACTCTGCTGTCCATACAGGACGGCAAAGCCTTTCTCATATCACAATATTCTATTCTACAACTGTATGCTCCCGCTGTTAGCCGTTCTTGGAATGATACACTTTATCTTCTGAACGTCTTCTCCGGCGGTGGCGGCGTCTTGCTGTCAAACGATCGAGATTCTGCTTGAAGCCGTATAATGCATAAAGACCCAGCAGCACGAAGATCAGTTTGGCAATTTGTTCAGGGAAAATCACGGCCACGACCACGGCAACAACAATCACCAGCGGCGCGCCAATCAATGCTTTCTTAGGCAGACCAATCTTTTTGAAATTCGGGTATTTCACCGTACTTACCATCAAATAAGATAAGAGCAGAGTCGCCACAATCATGAATCCAGGGGACACATCTTTATGGAAAAGCGCCAATGTGGCGACAACGCCACCAGCGGCAGGTATTGGCAAACCGATAAAATAACCGGGAACTCCCGGGCGTACGTTAAAACGGGCTAGGCGGAGTGCGCCGAACACCGGGAAAATAGCAGTAACCGTCCAACCTAATGCTGAATTGAGGTCCTGCAAACTCGTCATATACATAATCAACGCGGGAGCAACCCCAAACGATACAATATCCGACAATGAATCGAGCTCCTTGCCGAATTCACTCTCACACTTGAGGGCACGAGCCACACGGCCATCCAGACCATCAAGTAACATTGCAATAATAACCATGATCGCAGCCATACTAACCTTGCCATCCAGCGCCATCATGATCCCAAACATTCCGAGCATCAGGTTACCGATGGTAAACAGACTCGGAATTGATTTTTGTATCAAATTCTTCACCTCTACATTCTAACTTTGAGCCTCTGCATCACTAATATTACGTGATTGTATGATATTTACATTTGCCTGTCAATAAGCACTTGTTTCTGCAAACGTTTTAAACCATCCTGAATATTGCGGGCTCGCACCTCGCCGATCCCGTCAACTTCGTCCAATTCTGCAATGCTGGCCGTCATTAAGTTAGGGAGCATCTCGAAGCGCTCCACCAGATTGTGAATGATCACATTCGGCAGTCGCGGAATTTTGTTAAGCAGGCGGTACCCACGCGGTGTTACTACTTCTTCCGAAGCAACGGCTGTGGAGGAATAACCCAATAAGCGGGCGATATGGTTATCGTCCATCAGTTCATCGTCCGACGCCCGTTTAAGCCCAGCAATAATTTCGCGGATCTTTTCCTCTTGTTCTTCCCTTGCATAGTCTCTGTACAAAAGCCATGCTTCTTCCTCTGTATTTCCGACCAGTTCTTCCATCTGCATGCTAATCAAGCGGCCTTCATTGCCCAACTCGTTGATGTAGCGTTTGATTTCCATTTTAATTCGGAGCACCATTTCCACCCGTTGGATGACTCCAACCACTTCCGCTACTGTTACAATCCCCTCGTATTCGGAGGCGGACAGGTTGGTCAGACCTTGAGTCAGTACCGCTCTGTACTTCTCCAACGTCTGAATGGCTTGATTCGCCTTCGCAAGAATGGCACCAATCTCCTTCAGAGCATAGCGGATAGAGCCTTGATAAAGCGTAATTATATTCCGGCGCTGGGAGATGGAAACCACCAGTTTCCCCGTTTGCTTAGCTACGCGCTCAGCTGTCCGGTGGCGGATACCTGTCTCAATGGAGGAGATCGAGGAGTCCGGGATTAGCTGTGTGTTGGCATACAGTATCCGCTTAAGGTCCTCGCTTAGGATTATGGCCCCATCCATCTTGGCCAGCTCATACAAATAGTTTGGCGAAAAATCGCAATTAATGGAAAATCCGCCGTCTACAACTGCCATCACCTCTGGACTGTATCCAACGACGATAAGCGCGCCGGTCTTGGCACGTAGTACGTTCTCCAGCCCTTCCCGGAAAGGTGTGCCGGGTGCCGCCAGTCTGAGCAGATCATTCATATTATCTGATAGGTTTTCTTTCATGTCCCTGTGCCCCCTAATCTAACGCGACCGATAGTGCATCTGCTACGGTACTGACGCCAATAATCTGAATATCTTGCGGGTGCTTCCAGCCCTTCATGCTCTTCTCAGGCATGATGACCCGCCGGAAGCCAAGTTTCGCGGCTTCCTTAACACGTGTTTCTGCACGCGACACGCCTCTCACCTCACCGGTAAGCCCAACCTCCCCGAAGAATACATCATACGGTTTAGTCGAAATATCCCGAAAACTGGAGGCGATGCTGACAGCCACGGCAAGATCAATCGCCGGCTCATCCAGCTTCACGCCACCAGCTACATTGAGATAGGCATCCTGATTCTGTAAGAACATGCCCATCCGTTTCTCCAGCACGGCGATGATCAGTGCCATCCGCTGGTGATCCATCCCTGTACACATTCGCCTTGGAGACGGAAAATGTGTCGCTGCGACAAGGGCTTGCAGCTCCACAAGCACCGGCCGCGTGCCCTCCATACTGGCCACAACTGTCGATCCCGCCACCCCAAGCGGGCGTTCTGACAGGAAAAGCTCGGAAGGGTTCTCGACCTCAACAAGTCCTCCCTCACCCATTTCGAAGATGCCAATCTCGTTGGTAGAACCAAAGCGGTTCTTGACCGCCCGAAGTAGCCGGTACGTATGATGGCGCTCCCCTTCGAAATACAGCACACAATCCACCATGTGTTCCAGCATTCTCGGTCCAGCGATGGCGCCCTCCTTGGTGACATGCCCTACAAGTACTGTGGCAATTCCGCGGATTTTGGCGATTCGCATGAATCTTGTCGTACATTCCCGAACCTGTGTAACACTGCCAGGTGCACTTGTAACCTCAGGCAGAAATACGGTCTGAATGGAGTCAATGACAAGGAACTGCGGCTGAATCTGTTCTATCGCTTCCTCGATGCTTTCCATGTTGGTCTCACACAGCACGTATAGCTCACCTGACAACGCCCCGAGGCGATCTGCGCGCAGACGAGTCTGGCGCACCGATTCCTCCCCAGAGATATACAGCACGCGCAGCCCCTGCGTCGTTAAAGCATGTGAGGTCTGAAGTAGTAACGTGGATTTCCCAATGCCGGGATCGCCGCCCACCAGCACCAGTGAGCCGGGAACAATGCCGCCCCCCAGGACACGGTTGAGTTCGCCAATGCCTGTCAGGATACGCGGCTCCTTGTCACTTTCTATATTTATGATCGACTGCGCTTTTTCTTTACTATGAAAAATAGGGGCGCTCATGCCCTGGGTTTTGACTACGCTTTCTGTTTCCTCCACCATGGAGTTCCATGCCTGGCAGCCCGGGCATTTTCCAAACCATTTGGGTGATTCATACCCGCATTCGGTGCAGTAAAACTTTGTTTTCGCTTTGGCCATGACTTCTCCTTACTGTCCGAACTTTTGTAAAAAACAGAATATTTCCTGCCAATAAAAGTTTACCATTTCTGTCCCTTGAACGAAAGGCCATTCCGGAAGCGATTTGCACCTGTTTCCCTTTAGGATGGGCGGTTTTCCTAAAAAGAATGCTTTCGTGCAAGTAGAAATAGCTTTGCCGTCCTCTAAGGGACGGTATCCGTTTCAGCGAGAACTATTTAAAAAAGCCCTCAATTCTCTTATCGGAGAATTGAGGGCTTTGTATAACAATTCTTATTCAGCTTCTACTTCTTTTTCCAAAGGCAGGCTTTCCGGTTTGACCTCCCGGTTAACTACAAGCTCGTTATCAACCTCATCAATGGTCAGCGAATCGCCTTTTTGGATATTGCCTTTCAGCAATTCCTCGGACAAACGGTCTTCAATATGTTTCTGGATCGCCCGACGAAGTGGACGAGCACCAAAGGCAGGATCATATCCTTCCTTGGCCAGAAACGCCTTGGCCTTATCCGTAAGAACAAAATCAACGTCATATTCACGCAGCCGCTTGCGCAGCTCGTCGGACATCAAGGTCACGATCTCGGCAATATGCTTCTCTTCCAGAGAGTGGAAGACGATGATCTCGTCAATCCGGTTCAGGAATTCAGGGCGGAAGCTCTTCTTCAGCTCTTCCATAACTTTGCCCTTCATATTGCTGTAATCTGCTCCTGCATCTTGTACAGCGGTGAAGCCCAGCGTCGAATTCTTCTTGATCGCCTGTGCTCCAACGTTGGAGGTTAGAATGATCAGTGTGTTGCGGAAGTCGACTACCCGGCCCTTAGAGTCGGTCAGACGACCGTCTTCAAGTACTTGCAGCAGAATGTTGAATACTTCCGGATGCGCCTTTTCGATCTCATCCAGCAGGACAACAGAGTAAGGTTTACGGCGTACTTTTTCGGTCAGCTGTCCACCTTCTTCATATCCTACATACCCTGGAGGAGCTCCGACCAGACGGGACGTGGAGTGCTTCTCCATGTATTCCGACATGTCGATCCGAATCACAGCATTCTCGTCGCCGAACATTGCTTCAGCTAGCGCACGAGCCAGCTCTGTCTTACCCACACCAGTTGGTCCAAGGAAGATAAAGGAGCCCATTGGACGCTTCGGATCTTTCAGACCCGCACGTGCCCGGCGGAGTGCCCGGCTCACAGCCTTCACGGCTTCATCCTGGCCGATGACACGTTCATGAAGCAGAGCTTCCATGTTCAGCAAGCGGTCCGTCTCTTCTTCTTTCAGCTTGCTGACCGGAATGCCGGTCCAGCTAGCCACAACCTGTGCGATATCCTCAGGCGTAACCTCGGAATCGGTACGGCCTTGTTTTTCTTTCCACTGGTTCTTAGTGGTATCCAGTTCCTCACGGATTTTCTGTTCAGTGTCACGCAGCGCAGCCGCTTTTTCAAACTCCTGGCTTTGTACCGCAGCATCCTTCTCTTTGCGGATATCATCCAAGCGGCTTTCCAGTTCCTTCAGATTCGGCGGAATCGTGTAGGAGTTGAGTCTTACCTTGGAGCCCGCTTCGTCGATCAGGTCGATTGCTTTGTCCGGAAGGAACCGGTCTGGAATGTAACGGTCAGACAACTTAACAGCTTCTACAATCGCTTGATCCGTAATCTTCACACGGTGGTGAGCTTCATAACGGTCGCGAAGTCCGAACAGAATCTGTACAGCTTCCTCTGGAGAAGGCTGATCCACCGTAATCGGTTGGAAGCGGCGCTCCAGGGCAGCATCTTTCTCAATATATTTGCGGTATTCGTCCAGCGTCGTTGCCCCGATGCACTGCAGCTCTCCACGGGCCAAGGCCGGTTTCAAGATGTTGGAGGCATCAATGGCACCTTCCGCGCCACCTGCACCAATCAGAGTATGCAACTCGTCGATGAAGAGCACGATGTTACCCGCTTGGCGAATCTCGTCCATAATTTTCTTCAGGCGGTCTTCGAACTCACCGCGGTATTTTGTACCGGCCACTACGGAACCCATGTCCAGGGTCATGACACGTTTGTCGCGCAGGGTCTCGGGAATTTCATTGTTGATGATCTTTTGTGCCAAGCCTTCGGCAATAGCTGTCTTACCAACCCCTGGCTCACCAATCAACACCGGGTTGTTCTTAGTACGACGGCTGAGCACCTGAATTACGCGCTCAATTTCTTTGCTCCGGCCGATAACCGGGTCAAGGTTGCCGTCCTTAGCGTATGCCGTCAAATCACGGGCCAGACCATCCAGCGTTGGTGTGCTGACATTAGCTGGAGTACCGGTGTGGCTAGAAGCCGCCTCACTGCTGCCCAGAAGCTGCAGCACTTGCTGGCGGGCCTTGTTCAGGCTAATGCCCAGATTGTTAAGTACACGGGCAGCTACGCCCTCGCCTTCACGGATAAGCCCGAGCAGGATATGCTCCGTGCCGACATACGTGTGACCCAGCTTGCGGGCTTCGTCCATCGACAGCTCGATAACTTTTTTGGCGCGAGGAGTATAAGCAATGTTCGTAGGCTGCTCTTGGCCTCTGCCAATCAGTGTTTCCACTTCGTCCTGAATCTTCTCAAGACCCAGACCCAAACCGATTAATGCTTTTGCGGCAATTCCGTCTCCTTCGCGAATAAGCCCAAGCAAAATATGTTCTGTCCCAATATTGTTGTGTCCCAAACGAACGGCTTCTTCCTGCGCCAAAGCAAGCACTTTTTGTGCGCGTTCCGTAAATCTTCCAAACATCATATCTCCTGCACCTCCATGAATATTAAATATCTATAATTAATGTTGTGATCCCAATGTTTCGCGGAGCAGCTTCGCCCGATACATATCGCGTTCGGTGGATGTCATCTCGTCGCCAAACATTTTCTGCAAAAATCCAGGCTGTGTCTTGACATTCAGCTCGTTGAGCACGGAGAGCGATGGCCCTTCCAGGATACCCAGATCAACCCCAAGCCGGACATCCGACAGACGTTGAGCGGATTCCTTCAGTTCCATCACTGCTGCATAGGACAAAATACCGTAAGAACGCATCACCCGGTCGGTAATCCGCAGCGCTGAATCGGCCAGCAGACGCTCACGGGCATTTCGTTCATGCTCGATAATCTGTGTCACTACGCTGTGCAGGTTCTCTATGATTTCACTTTCAGTTTGTCCAAGGGTGATTTGATTGGAGATCTGAAAGATGTTCCCTACTGCTTCGCTACCTTCACCATAAATTCCTCTTACGGTCAATCCCACCTGATTCACAGCTGAGAGAATGCGATTAATCTGATGCGTCATGACGAGAGCTGGCAAGTGCAGCATCACGGATGCCCTGAGACCTGTTCCAACATTTGTTGGACAGCTAGTGAGGTATCCTCTTTTATCATCAAAAGCATAATTGACTGAAGCCTCAAAGATATCGTCAATGGCTGCGGCGCGCTCCCATGCTTCCTTGACATGGAGTCCGGGGAAAAGGCACTGAATCCGCAGATGATCCTCTTCGTTGATCATAATGCTGACCGACTCATCGTCGTTCAGAATCACGGCTCCGCCGCGAGAATCATTGGCGAGGTTAGGGCTGATGAGATGCTTCTCCACCAGTACCTTCTTATCCAGTTCCTCCAGATCATCCAGCCTCAATAGCTGAAAGGTGCCAAAATCTGCTGCAGCCTCTCCTTGAAACACAGGACTAAGCTGCTCTAATACCTCTTCCGACTGCTCCAGCGATGCAAGCAGAGGGAAAGGGAGATGCTGCAAATTGCGGGCAATTCGCATACGACTGCTGATGACAATCTCAGAATGATCACCGTCGCTGCGCATCCAGTCACTAAGTGCTTTTTCGGTAAAACGGAGACTTGACATGTCATATCCCCCCTATATATCAAAGACTTTACTCTTGTGCGATTTCTTTTTCAAGTTCACGAATCTGATCCCGCAAATGGGCCGCGGTTTCGAACTCTTCCTGGGTGATGCTCTGCTGCAACTGCAGCTTCAGTTCGTCGATTTGACGTCTGAAGACAATCCGTGCTCCGGCGCGTTTCGGAATCTTGCCCACATGCGCCGTGCTGCCATGCACACGCTTAAACAGCGGGTCCAAGGCACTGTTGAAATACTTGTAACAAGAGCTACAGCCGAAGCGGCCAAGTTTACTGAACTGGGAATAAGTCATTCCGCAATTTTCGCACTGGAGACTTTGTGTGGTCTTCGCTGCCGCAGTCTTCTCCTTACCTGCCCCTTCGAGATCAAGCAGACCAGAGAGCAAACTGTGAATGGAGAAGCCTCCGGCTGTTCCCGGAATCAGTTCTCCCTTTTCCCGCGCACAGCTCTCACAAATATGAAATTCCGTCTTCTCCCCATTCACGATCTTAGTAAAATGGAGCGTTGCCGGCTTGGCGCCACATTCCTGGCATAACATAAGGTAAAGTCCCTCCCTTAGGATTGACGTTTATTTGCCCAATAAAGAGATTAGCATGGCCTTCATAAGCTTGGCACGAATCTCATCCCGGTACGGAAGCTTAACCGTCAGGCATTCCCGGGAAATGGCAGCACGCATAAGACATGCTTCCCGCTGGGTTAGAAAACGGGCTTCCTCCAGCTGATAAATTAGCCCCTCGGCAGTATTTTGATCAATTCCGGCCCCAATCGTATGATTCAGATGGGTATGCAAGGCCACATTCTGAGGTAACTCAAAACGCTGAATCCGGATATAACCGCCGCCTCCGCGTTTGCTCTCCACGATGTAACCTTTTTGAAGAGTAAAGCGTGTACTGATGACATAGTTGATCTGTGACGGCACGCATGAGAACTGGTCCGCCAGGTCATTTCGCTGGATTTCCACCGTACCTTCGGGACTTTCATGCAAAATATTCTTCAGATATTGTTCGATAATATCGGAGATATTACGCATCACTCATCCTCCAGTATTCCAATCTTGATGTTGCAATATTGCCACTCGAAAGAATGTCAACAGTCCGGTCAAAGCGGTCTTTAAAGAACTTACCCAACTACGAAACGGCGAATCCTGACCGTCATAGCCACTTCATACTACGGTACAGACACTATAGTGTGACCTAAGCGTTCGAAATTACATACCTTGTAAGTCAGTGGGAAGTTCAAAACACCTCTTGTTTTGGCTTGCGTTGACTTTGACTTTCTTTGACTTTTTTAATATTATAACATATTTTTTTGCAATGCCAAGTGGCTACTCTTATTTTTTACAAAATGCGATCATTGTATTCGAAGCTTGAGCGTAAAATCACACCTTTTGGGGTGTAAAAAGCTCCTTCACAGCGACTGCCATGAAAGAGCTTGGTTCTTGTATCAATGATTAGGATTAGAAAAAGTCAAACAATGCTGTCTTCTGTGCCGGGATGATATCCTCAAGCCACTGTACTTCTGTATCACTTCCGGTTAACCTTCCTACCTTGGCCATTTCCGCGGGACGTTTATAGCCTAGCAGTAGTATCGTCAAAGTTCCAATATCGAGGACCACATCTCCTTGTGAGCGCTCACCTTCGATCTTTTCCAGGAACGCCGTCCCTTGGTCAGTAACCTGCCATTCCCAAAGTCCATGATTCCACGGCGCATGCTGATCCTCAATAAATAGCTTTAACTGACGGGAAGAAGCTAGTCCACTGAAAGAATACTCCTCTACAAAAGCCTTGGCATTCACAATACGGCCCATAAAATAAGGATGATTCTCCTGGGTTATTCGAGGATCCGGCAGCAGGAAAGGCAGAATATCATCACTTGGCACAAACTTTAGAGCTGCTCCAGTCACCATAGAGTCATGATTAGCCAGGAAGGTCCATAGTGCTTGACGCGAGGCTTCATTCAAATAAACAAACTCTCTAATGATCAGTTCTCTATTCTCCAACCTATACAGGATATAACCTTCTGCATCACCCTCTGGTGAATAAAAGACTGCATGATGTGTATTCTCATTCAGGACGGAGTGTTCCCACCAGTCTTTGCTTCGAACGAGAGTTCCGTTATATTGGGTGGCAAAACGCTCATATAATGGTTCAAGCTTCTCAAGATCCTCTCGCACATCGCGGCGGACAATTCCTTTAACATCGATTTTTCGAGGAAACTTCGAGACAGGAATAGTATAATTCTTGGTCTCACAATAAATTTCCCAGCCAAACTTACGATAGAACGGGATCAGGAAAGGATGCAAAAAGGATAAGGTTTGTCCAGCTTCATTCATGGTCTCCAGCGTATGGGACAACAATTTGGCTACAAGTCCTTGTCTGCGGTTCTCCGGCCATGTGGATACACCTGCAATTCCCCCCATAGACACGGTACGGCCTTGTAAGTTGACCTCTAATGGAAGCAGCGTTAGCATGGCGCTAAGCGCCCCGTTCTCAAAGATTCCCCAAATCCGTTCCGGCTTGAATCTTTCTTGTCCCTTTTCTTTGTCTTCGGTGGAAAGTTTATACTGAAAAGCATATTGGGATAAGCTTACGCTATCCTCAAATTCAGTGGAATTCAATTGCCTGATCTCCATTAACTCACCTCATCTGTACGATAATCGATCTAATGTGAGTATACAGGCATCCGACCTTCATTGCTAACTCAAAGAAAAAATCTAATATATTAACAACTTATCCACAGACCCAGACCTCAAAGTTTTCTCTACAAGGATTAAATTTCAACAAACCCAAGAGTTATCCCCGAATTACCGGATTTTATCCACATATTCAAGTTTTTATCCACAAAAACCGTGTATTACTCAGCTTTTCACTTGACGATCCAATATAAATGTGCATTGTATCCACAAAAATGTGACGATCAATCTCACGATATTGTGTCCACATGTGCGTAAGTTTTCTGTCTTTTTCTGAATTTATCCACAACATTTCCACAGGTCTGCACAACGCAAAAAACCATTGTTGAAATACTCAACAATGGTTTAAATTGCTTGGCGGCGTCCTACTCTCCCAGGACCCTTCGGTCCAAGTACCATCGGCGCTGGAGGGCTTAACGGTCGTGTTCGGGATGGGTACGCGTGGA
>NZ_JBHTYV010000019.1:0-26702 GCF_042790635.1 Paenibacillus sp. NPDC056722
GAAACATCTGACGAGAATTAAAAATTCTCATTTTTGAACTCACTTTCGTGAATTCGATACTCACTCGTTGTTCAGTTTTCAAAGATCAAGCTGTTTTCGTTGTCCGCTCAATGTTTCAGCAGCAACTCTTATACTATAACATGTCCGGCGTTTTAATGTCAAGTTCTTTATTCAATTTCTTTTTTTCGAGCTTGGCATTGTTTGTTTCTCGGCCAGAAATATAATATACCATGGATAAGATGAGATTGCAAGTGTTTTTATTGAAGAGTTCTCAATATTCGCTTAAATAACCTTACTAACACAAGACAAAGACGTACAGATGCTGTATCTGTCGATACAACGTCTGTACGTAATGCTTTCACCATGTCACCGAGTTCGCCTTAGTTAGAAATCCATGGATTTCTGCGTTTTTTGGCACTGTCATTTCGGTTACTTTTACTTGATCTTTGTGATTTACCTGAGGATTTGCCTGACTTGCTTTGTCCTGAAGTTTTAGCCTTGGAAGCTACTTCCACTTTCTTACTCTCCTTCTGTTCAACAACTCTTTCGCTAGGAACTTCTCTAGTGGTTGCTGCAATGGGCTGGCTCTCCTGAATAATTACTTCAGGCTCTTGAATTTCTGGCACACGGCTATGATGAGCATAATCGCCAATCCCCGGATATTGTGGATTCGGAGGAATATTAGATACTGCAGGTCCTCCCCCTCCAAAAGCTCCCAGAGGTGCATTCGGAACTATTCCCTGATTAGGAGAAAACGGCGCTCCTGTCTCATAAGGCGAGACTACACCGGGATGATGTCCATACGTAGGAAATGAGTTATAGATTGGAGCCTCATAAGTAAACGGCTGATAAGGATGTTCTCCCCCGCATCCGCAAGGCGGCCATGGCAGATTCTGCGGGTGCACACTATATTGAGGGCTAACCGCGCCAGGAAATTGATTGTTGGGCTGTATTCCAGATACAAAACTATCATTTGGTGCAGCATTGACCGAATTATGCCATGGAGACTGATTCTCTGCAATCGGCGATACATTCGTGTGCCATGGAGACTGATTCTCTGCAACCGGCGATACATTCGTGTGCCATGGGGACTGGTTCTCTGTAGCCGGCGATACATTCGTGTGCCATGGGGACTGGTTCTCTGTAGCCGGCGATACATTCGTATGCCATGGGGACTGATTCTCTGCAACCGGCGAGACATTCGTGTGCCATGGGGACTGATTCTCTGCAACCGGCGAGACATTCGTGTGCCATGGGGACTGATTCTCCGTAACCGGTGAGACCCATTCCGGATAATAGTAAAATGGAGGGCAATCCGGTGCATACCATGGCTGTACATACGACGGCTGTACGTAATTATTTTGCGGGCTAAGGTTTACATTGGGAGCAGTTGTTCCATGGAATGGACTAGTTTCTGTTAATCCAGGATATCCTGCACTGTGATCGCAAGGCGACTTCTTCTCTTCAAAGGCAGGTGCCACCGGTTTGTATTCCGATTTAGGAGGTTCATGATGTGAAATGGCTTCTTGAGCGGGAACTGAAATTTGTACAAAGAGGCTTTGAGATTCGGTATGGATTGTTTCTTTCACCGGTACAACCTCAGCAATCGGTGAAACAGCATTGGGTACAGGCTCATTGACAGGCACTGGAGCTGGATTAGGATTAATGTTGGAGGCTGGGCTAAGATTCGGATTCGGGTTGAGGTTGGGTTTAGCAATCGGTACTGGAGCGGGAGTTGGTGATGGCGCTGGAACAGGAGCTGGGACGGATTCGGCAAGTGGCGCAACGGGTGGCGCAGGCTGTTCTTTAGGCCCGGTGTATGTTTTCCCTCCAACTTGTGTTTTTTCAGACACGGCATTGGCCGCTGGTACTGGCGTAACGTTCTCGTTTTGGATTGGAGCTACGTTCCCATTAGGCAGTGGTGACACTGTTCCTTTCTTGGGGATGTTGACCACTTCTCCAATCAGCAGGGCGTTAGGATTCTTCAACTGGGGATTGGCATCTACCACATCCTTTAGAGGAACCCCCCATGCCTTGGACAATTTCCACAAGGTATCCCCTTGTTTTACCGTGTGCTTGTAGTAGAGATCGCTATTACCGGGTACAGGCGAAGGACCTGAAGAGGGAATCTTCACTTTCTCACCGACCGACAGCACATCGGGGTTGCTGAGTTGCGGATTGGCCTCGATTATTTTTTCCAGCGGCACTCCGTACTTTTGCGACAATGCATACAGCGTATCGCCTTGTTTTACAATGTGTATTTTCACGCAGCATTAACCTCCCTGAAAATTTTTGGAGTATTGCCTGCTTGCATAGTTATATGCGGTACAGCCGCCTCCTTCGTTACTACATCTTATGCAGCCCATGGGCGATTGACATCCCTGATGCAAAAAAAATCCTTTCATGCTACATGAAAGGATTTCTGGGTTTGTACAGAAACTTCTTTCATGGCGTACATGAAAGAAGTTCTGAGTTTGTACAGAAACTTCTATCATGGTGCACATGAAAGAATTTCTGGGTTTGTACAGAAACTTCTTTCATGGTGCACATGAAAGGATTTCTGGGCTTGTACAGAAATTTCTTTCATGGTGTACATGAAAGGAT
This sequence comes from Paenibacillus sp. NPDC056722, assembly GCF_042790635.1. NCBI lineage: Bacteria > Bacillati > Bacillota > Bacilli > Caryophanales > Paenibacillaceae > Paenibacillus > Paenibacillus sp. NPDC056722. The sequence continues at coordinate 2,605 of NZ_JBHTYV010000019.1, forward strand.
CTCTGAGTTTATACAAAAGCTCCTATCATGATATACATGACAGGAGCTTTTTAATTAGATGTATTGTTATTCCCAAACCTTATAGCCGTCTTTATCAACGACGTTGCGGAATTCTTCAAGCAGCTTCAGTGTGATCGGACCCGCTTGACCTGAGCCGATGATGCGACCGTCAATCTCACGTGCCGCGATAACTTCAGCAGCTGTACCTGTGAAGAACACCTCGTCTGCGATATATACATCGTGCATGGTGAATGGCTCTTCCTTCAGCTTGATGCCAAGCTTCTCACACAGCTCAATGATCGCAAGACGCGTGATGCCTTCAAGGGCACCGAGATAGCAAGGCGGCGTGTAAACCACACCATTTTTGATGATGAAAATGTTGTCGCCTGAACCTTCGGTTACGTAACCTTGAGCGTTCATCATGATCGCCTCGTCGGCTTCGGCCAGGTTAGACTGCAGCTTCACCAGAATGTTGTTCAGGTAGTTTAGCGATTTAATCTTCGGATTAAGCGCATCCGGGAGATTACGACGCTGGGATACCGAAACGGCACGAAGTCCATTCAAGTAAGCCTGCTCTGAATAAATCGCCAGTTGCTCTACAATAATGATTACACTTGCTTTCGGACAACGACGCGGGTCGAGACCCAGATTACCTACACCGCGGGAAACAATCAGACGGATGTAGCCATCACGCATATCGTTGCGGCGAATGGTTTCCGCCATAGCTTCCTGCATCTCATCAAGGGTCAATGGTATTTCCAGCATGATCGACTTTGCCGAATCATACAGCCTGTCCAAATGTTCTTTAGACTTGAATATATTTCCGTTGTAAATACGGATACCTTCAAAAATACCGTCACCATACAAAAACCCGTGATCAAAAACGGATACCTTTGCATCTTCCTTTGTTACATATTGTCCATCTAAATAGATTACTTGCTCTGCCATTACTTACTGCACCTCCGCTTTCTCTTCCTCATAGGTGTATGTGGGGTATGAACCCAGAATTCGAACCTGGCAACCGAGGGCCTTGATTTCCTCAATAGCCGCAGGCAGCAGGACGGATTCTATCGGTTCGAGCACATCAATGTAAAAATAATAAGTACCCAGCTTCTTCTTCGTCGGCCTGGATTCAATACGTGACAGGTTTAATCTCCGCCAGGCAAAAGCAGCAAGCACCTGATGCAGGGCACCCGGAAAATCTTCCGGAAGTGTGACAAGCACACTGGTCTTATTACCGCTGCTCTCGCGGGGAAGTGACACTTTCTCAGGGCCAACCAGAACGAAACGTGTGTAATTGTTATCGTGATCCGTAATTTTACGGTCGATAATTTCCAGCCCATGCTTGGCAGCACCAAGCGCTGTACCAATGGCTGCCCAGCCTTTGCCGGGATTGTTCTTGACGATCTCTACAGCTTCAGAAGTGCTACCTGTCGGCTCAAGCTCTGCCAAAGGCGCATGCTTGCGAATATACTGGCCGCACTGCGCGGTCGCTACAGGGTGGGAAAGGATCTTCACCAGCCTGGAGTAATCCTTGTTACCACTTGCATCTGTGAATTCACCAGGATTAGCAATCAGATTTTGAATCGAAGGAAAAATCCATTCTGCCTGCATCGGCAAATCAACCTCATTGATCAACCAGTCGATGTGCAGACTCACAGAGCCTTCAATCGTATTCTCAATCGGAATTACGCTATAATCCGTGATGCCATTCACCGTAGAAAGAAACACGTCGGAAATTAACTTATGATGCACAATGTTTACCGGCTCACCGCCGAACAAATACAGCAGCGCTTCATGGGATACCGAGCCCTGCGGCAGTACCGCTATTGATTTCATGACCGTACTTCTCCTTTTATCATATCCAAAAATGACTCACTTTGCATCCCGGTCCTCGGGAGCACCTCTGCTGTTACACCTTCAGCACAGGCAGGCAGCCAGCAAGTGCGCGCAGGAATGCCGTGCTCCTGCATCGTTTCCTTCAGGAAAGCCTCCAGTTCAGCCTTTCGGCTCTCCCGGCCGTCCACAAATGCGAGCAGCGTTGGACCGGCACCACTGAGCGCAATACCGAGCGCTCCATGCTGCGGCGCTTCGGCAAGCAGCTTCTCCATACCTGGCACCAGCGGCGCCCGGTACGGCTGATGCAGCCGATCCTGCATCGCTTTGCCGATCATATCCAGTCTGCCGGAAGCCAGCGCCGCCGTCAACAAGGATGTGCGGCTGATGTTGTATACAGCGTCGCGGACGGTCACCTCGGCTGGAAGAACGCCGCGGGCTTTGGTGGTTGCAAGCTCGAACTCGGGAATGATGACGAGCACTTCCAGATTCTCCGGAGAATCAAGCCGGATATAATCAGCCTCGACTCCGTCCCAGACGGCGGTGATAATACCTCCGAACAGGGAAGCGCCGACGTTATCGGGATGCTTTTCCAGCGCGGTGGCCATATTGAAGAGTTTGGCGTTATCCAGAGGCGAACCAATCATAGCATTGGCTGCCGCCAGCGCGCCAACAATGGCAGATGCGCTGCTGCCAAGACCCCGAGCCAACGGAATATCCGAGTACATCGAGATGGATAACTCAGGCACCGAGACACCCGCTTCTGCAAAGACCATTTGGGCCACTTGATACAACAGGTTGCTCTTATCCTGGGGCACCCCCTTCATCTCGTCGCCGTAAAGATGAAATACAGTCTCCGGTGCTTCCTCCATCTCAATCCAGGCATACAGGGACAGGGCCATGCCCAATGTATCAAAGCCCGGACCGAGATTAGCGGTGCTGGCCGGGACTTTAACCCGTGACCTTCCGTAATTACTCATAGCAGGTGTGATCTCCTTATCTTTTTTGCAGAATGGATTCTAGGTGGTTAACCTTCTACACGATAATGACTCTTGACGCGGCGGATTACACTTAACTCCTCCAGATGACGCAGCACCTTATCCATACTTGCCTTGCTGGCATCATGGGTTACGATAATAATCTCCGCATTGGGATTGTTAGGATTGGCCTGCTGTACGACCGAATCCAGGCTGACATCATACTCCGCGAAGACCTGTGTAATCTTGGCCAGCACCCCTGCCTTGTCGTCGACATGCAGCAGCAGGAAGTTTTTATAGAAGATATCTTCACTGTCCTTCAGCTTCTTCTGCTTGTAAGGTACAATTTGCTTAAGTCCGTTTACGCCAAGTCTCAGGTTCTTGATCACCGCTACCAGATCGGCTACGACTGAAGTTGCCGTAGGCATTGCGCCGGCGCCCGCACCGTAGAACATCGTCTCCCCGACAGCTTCACCATACACATATACTGCGTTAAATACGCCGCCAACGGAGGCCAGCGGGTGTCCGGAACGAATCATCGTCGGCTGGACACTGATGCTGAAAGCATCGTTGTCACATTCCGCGATACCAAGGAGCTTCATTTCATAGCCGAGACGCTTGGCAAAAACAATATCCTCCTTGCTCACGCTGGAGATTCCCTTCACACTAACGTCGCTGAGTTCAGCATTGGTGCGGAAGCCCAGCGTACCGAGAATAGCCATTTTCCGCGCGGCATCCAGCCCTTCAACGTCTGAGGTTGGATCAGACTCTGCATAACCAAGCTCCTGAGCTTCCTTCAGCACATCATCATAGGAGGCGCCTTCCTGACTCATTTTTGAGAGAATATAATTGGTTGTACCGTTCACAATCCCCATAATCTTCATGATCTTGTCGGAAGAGAACCCTTCAATAAGGGTACGGATAATCGGAATGCCTCCAGCCACACTAGCTTCATAGAATACATCGCACTGCTTTTCCTGTGCCTTAGCCAGGATCTCCGCTCCGTGCAGCGCCATCAAATCTTTGTTGGCGGTCACGATGTGCTTGCCGCGCTCCAGTGCTTCAAGAAGATATTCTTTGGTTCCGGCAATGCCGCCCATCACCTCTACGATGACATCAATCTCGGGATCACGGATAACCTCCCACGGGTCTGTAGTGATTTTGGCGGGATCTATCTCCACATCACGGGGTTTATCGAGATCCTTCACAGCAATGCGTTCAATCAGAATGGGAGACCCGACCTGACTACTGAGGTCCTCCTGATTTCCATCCACGATACGGACAACGCCTGTACCGACTGTTCCCAGACCCAGCAAACCAACTTTAACCGGCTTCATCAATATCCTCCTTATAAGTATACGAAGCAATCGCTCCGAAAAAAATACCTGTAGTGTTTAGCCTTGCCCCACAATCAATGCCCGCTTCACACCTGAAATGTTCTTCAGACTGTCCAGCATTTCCCCCAGCTCTTGGTTCAAATGGGAGATTTCCACGGAAATAACCACGTTCGCCCGGCCCTGCAGCGGAATACTCTGGTGAATGGTCAGCACATTCGCTCCATGTCCCGCCACACAGCCCAGCACCTTGGATAGCATGCCGGATTCGTGTTCCAAATCCATGGAGATCGTGACAATACGCTCACGCTCCAACTGGTGAATTAAGTGAATGCCATCCTTGTATTTATAAAAAGCGCTCCGGCTTAAGCCCACCTGTTCCACACCCTCGTGTACAGTCTTGGCATCACCGGCTTCAAGCAGCTGTTTAACCTGCATCGTCTTGAGCACCGCATCGGGTAATATGTCCTCACGGACCAAATAATAGCGTTCTTTCACGAACGTCCTCTCCTCAAAGACTTTTGTGTTTTAATAGTGGACATTATAATAGATTTTTGCCTGAAAAAGCAATAGTTTTTCGTCCAACTTTGAAATGGGGCCTCTGCTGCACCCGAAAATAAAACAAAGCCCCCGACAAAATCGGAGGCTTCGCACATACCGCAGCTTGCGTTATCAGCTATATATATGTCAGAGTTGTTCCACAATAGTCGCAAGGCTTCGCCTGTCCTGGCTGCACGGTATTCTGTGCGCCGCAGCCCGGGCAGCGCATCGCCTTGGGCAGTTGCTGCGGACCTGGCTTTGGCTTCGGCTGGCTGGATGCGGACGTTTTCTCCGAAGAGCCGGAAGGGGCTGCTGCCTGCCCTGTTCTGGCAGTGCTAGTTGTTTCTTTTACCGCGCCTTCCGCGCCTTGCCCTTCATAAAATGTCAGCCCGTGAGGGATGAGACCTTGCTCCTGCAAATACCGCAGATCTCTGCGCACATCACTTTCACTTTGCCCGGTAAGCTGGGCCAGTGTACCGATGTACCGCACCCCCTCGTCCAGAGACATCACTATGTACGAATGACAGAGCTGTGAAAACTTGAGTTTGGCCTTGGATGCAGCATTACCTAGAAAGTAAGCGGGCATAAGGAAGAGGATCGCGATGAAGACAATAAAGAAAATTCCCATATTTAATTCATCTAGACCACCCGACAGTATCATAATCAAGGAAAGATCAACAAAGCCCCCAATCAGCGCATGACACAACAGATTATAGTTACTGGCTTTCTGCTGATTCTTGTAATGTGTCAGCAGCATTCGAAGTATAGCAGCAACAAGACCTATGGGCATCAGAACATATGATAATGCAATAATAAAACTGTCGATCCCCGTCCGGTTATAGCCCAGCAGATAGAACTCTCTTCCGCTTCCCGATGCGGGGGGATCTTGAATATTTAATTTAGCCATATAGCTTATTCCCCCTATTTGAGCGCCGCTAACTCACGGTTGCGGCGCTGAAGTGTAGCCTCAATGTCGCCAATGATGCCTTGCAGCTGCGCTTCCCAGCCTTTACCCGGCTCACTCGAGGATAGCAGAAGCTCCACCTGATCTCGCAGCAAAGCGATTTGCTGGCTCAGCATATCCTCTGTTGCGAACAAAGACGGACTGGAAACCGGATCACTGTATGTAAATGCCTCTTCTACTCTGCCAATCCGTTTCACGAGCGTCTCTGCTTCGGCATGTCTCCAGCTCCGGGCAGCCCGCTTGATCTCGGCTAGTTCCTTCCGCTGCCGGAACAGACTGCGTGTCGCCTGCTGCTCCTTGTGCTCCTGCGCTCCAGCATTCCAGCCGTAGAGCCCAATAAGAGCAAGACAGCCACCAGCGGCAGCGAGAATCAGCAGCTGCACAGCTGCGTACCAGAAGGAAGGCAGCCCCAGCAGCCTATCGAGAAAGACAGCCGAGATCACGACGGCCACCGCATAGACAGCAATAATGAACGCGCCGCTAATCAGGATCGGCGGTGTCCCGCTGACGCTACCTGCTCTTTTCAGCCAAAAGAGGGTATAACCAAAAATTACACTTTCAGCAATCAGCACAGCAATCAACGTAATAACGAACCGTGGCAAATTCTCGGAGAAACCGAGCATAGTAAGGAGCAGCACAGTAGCCGCGACCACCGCAGCATAAATTACAGTGATGATGCCTGTATAAGGTTTTTTCCGGTTCATGACATCCTCCTCTTATCCAGCCTTCGTGCCGCACTCCGCACAGAATTTCTGTCCGGGCTTCAGTTCAAGACCGCAGCCGCTGCATTTGAGAATTTGACTTTCTCCGCATTGCGGACAGAACTTAGATCCAGGAGGCAGTTCGTGTCCGCACTTACGACAGCCCAGCTTGCTTGAGGCTGCATCTGTGGGCGGAATGGACAAGTTCTGTCCGCAACTACTGCAGAATGAGGATCCGGCTGTATTAATATTGCCGCATTTTGAGCAAGACTTAGTTCCATTCCCGGAGTGCACACCTGCGTCAAATCCAATTCCCCGAGTCATCTGATTCACCATCTCAGCAGCCGGACCGGCAAAGCCTATTCCCATGCCAAGCCCCATTCCAGCGTTCATCATCCCCGTTCCAATGTTGCCCCCCGGGTTGCCGGCAGCCTCTTCCAGCGAATTAAAGCTGCGTTCCTGCTGATACGTGTAGCCGATAATGTCCATCTCTGCTTTCTTGGCCAGTGCTTCCTTCAGCCGCGCAGTCGCGGGATCATCGTCCGGAATATTAATGGAATCAATATAGAAATTATTCAGCTCAATGCCAGTGTCCATAAAGGTCGGCGCCAGACGTTCCTGGATGTGTTTGGATATTTCGGCCACATAGGCGTTAATCTCCAGAATACTAATTTTTTTATGCACCAGGTAGGAAGAGACCAGTTCATTGATATTGGCCATCAAGATTCCCCGGAAATAGGTAAGGAGTTTATCCTGATCGAAATGTGGCAGTGTACCTACCACCTTGAGCAGAAACTTGCGCGGATCTGCAATCTTCACCCCAAATTGCCCGAAAGAACGAACGGAGACAATGATCTTATATTTAGGGTCTTGAAGCTGGAGCGGCGAGCTCGTTCCCCATTTGACATTCATCGCGTTCATCTTGTTTATGAACCATACCTCAGCTGTAAAAGGTGATTTGCCCCCAAACGGCAGGTTCACAAGATTGGACAGTACCGGAATATTCGCTGTGCTAAGCGTATGTCTACCTGCTGTAAAAGAATCCAAAGCCTGGCCGCCCTTGAACAGGATAGCCTCTTGCGACTCATTAACGATAAGCTGTGTCCATGTGCCGAGCTCCTGATTGGGATATTTCCAGGCAAAGACACCCGGAGGGCCATCATATTTCACCACTGCAATTATTGCCATCTGCGTATCCCTCTTTCATATTCATGGATATGTAGGTATATATCGGCCGTTCCGTAATACCTCTGAATAAGACTTCCAATCAATTGGAAATAAGTGCTTTTCCGTTCTTTATTGTATACGATAAATTCATGGTTTTGGTGGCTTTTTGTGAAAATAAATTGAGCATCATGTAGAAATGGCTTAGCCTCCCTCTAAGAGACGTCATCCGCTTCAGCGAGAATAATAAGGATGATTTTTAAGCGTAAAACATGTACAGCCTTATATTTAAAAAAGCGCCTACTCCATCTGCCTCATACAAGGCCAGACAAAGTAGACGCTCAGACAGCCCTACTGCTTAGTAGTAGCTGCTATTCTCCACAAACTCAAACTCAAAATCGGCAATTCGGACAATCGTCCCTTCCACAGCGCCACGTCTGCGCAGTTCCGCATCCACGCCCATATGACGCAAGGTCCGGGCCAGCTTCAGAATGGCATCATGCGTATTCAGCTGCATCCGCTTGAGCATCCGCTCAATACGTGGGCTGGTGACGACATAAGTATCGTTATCACGGGTAATCGTGAAGGTATTGTCGTTCTCAGCTTCCAGCTTGTATACTTTGCGTTCGCTAGCCTCAGCAACCTCTTCCACCACCGGAGCAACCGGAATGCTGTCAAGAATGTCGGTAGCCCGGTACAGCAGCTCTTGCACACCCTCGCGAGTCAGTGAGGAAATCGGCATAATCTCAATATCCGGGCGCACTTGCGCCACTTGCTCACGGAAGGAAGCCAGATGCTCAGCAGATTCAGGCATATCCATCTTGTTGGCTGCAACAATCTGCGGACGTTCCGCAAGATTGGCATTGTATTGTCTGAGCTCATCATTGATCTTCACCCAGTCCTCGAATGGATCGCGCCCCTCCGAACCGGACATGTCCACGACATGAATGATAATCCGTGTACGCTCTACATGGCGCAGGAATTCATGGCCAAGGCCAATCCCTTCATGTGCCCCTTCAATCAGTCCAGGCAGATCCGCCATAACGAAACTGCGTCCGTCACCGACATCCACCACACCAAGATTCGGAGTAATCGTTGTAAAATGGTACGCGCCGATCTTCGGCTTGGCGGCAGATACCACTGACAGCAACGTGGATTTCCCTACACTAGGGAATCCGACAAGCCCTACATCAGCCATGACTTTCAGTTCCATGACGATATAGCGCTCCTGACCTTCCTCGCCATTCTCGGCGAGTTCAGGTGCCGTATTGGCCGCTGTTGCAAAACGAGTGTTGCCTCGGCCACCCCGTCCGCCTTTTGCCACAACGACTTGCTGACCATGACGAGTCATATCGGCGATCACTTCGTTAGTATCATCATCGATCAGGATCGTTCCCGGGGGGATACGCACGATCATATGTTCAGCATTGGCACCATGCTGGCTCTTATTGCGTCCCTTAACTCCACGGTCAGCTTTAAAGTGACGCTGGTACCGGAAATCCATCAGTGTACGCAAGCCTTCGTCCACACGGAAGATAACGTCGCCGCCTCGGCCGCCGTCACCACCAGCTGGACCACCTTCCGGCACATATTTCTCGCGTCGGAAAGCCACGAGACCGTCACCACCGTCGCCGCCTTTTACATAAATCTTAGCTTTATCTACGAACATTCACGTTCACCTTCCTCACATCTCAAACGGCAGACGCAGCTCTACATAAGCCTCGCCGGGCTTGAACTGTTCTGCTCTCATAATTTTGCCTTGTACTATATTATCAATTTGCACCCTGAGCAGTTCGGGATTGCCATGCCCTCCCTCACTTTCAAAGGAGATAAGAATGTCTCCGCCATCCTGTCTAAAGCCTAGCTCGAGTCTCCTGGAGTCCCCTTGTGCGGCAAGCCCACTGTATTGGTAAGCCCTTACGGTCTGCATTACAATCGAAGTTAGTTCTTCCCCCGTCTCCGGTGTCAACTTGTCCACTAGCTCCAAGCCTTCCTCCACCTGGATCACAAGATCCAAGCTACTTCTGTACGTTCGGAATGACTGCAGATAAAAGACCAGCGAAGGAATACCCAACTTGGCGATCCGGCTATCGAGCGCAATGCCTTCTTTTATTCTTTCCACACATTGCACTGATTTATCAGGCTTGCCGAGTTGAATATATCCATAAAGAACTTGCAATTCATTCATCCAGTCATGACGATGATGGCCTAGTGTGCGGATTGCAGCCTCTTGCATTCTCTGCTCCTGTAAATGCAGCTCCCTCTCATAATGGCGCCGGGTCCGGCTCCACGTGAAAGCAAGTACAGCCGCTACCCAGAAACCGAGCAGCAAGCATGTGAAAAGGGACGTCCGCCAATACACGAGACCTAAAGGAAGTGCTGCGGAACTCATGACTGCCCAGATTACACGTTTCCAGGATTTCATTCTTATTCCCCGTCCCTCAGTTCGCAAAATTCATGACCTCGTTAGAAAATCTGCACATCTTTTTACCATTTTCCAGTATAACACAGCCATTCCCGGAAGTTCATTAGCTTCCCACTTAAAATTCACGAAACATAAGAAAACTTCAAATCTAATTTATCAAAAAAACCTCCGGCACTCATGCCGGAGGCTTCACTGTCTTTATGGTTCTGTAAGCTTACGCTTCCAGTGCCGCTGCTACCGGAGCGACATCAACCGGGTACACGCTCACTTTTTTGCGATCGCGGCCCCAACGTTCGAACTTCACTACGCCATCCACCAAAGCGAACAAAGTATCATCTTTACCGATACCTACGTTCGTACCTGGGTGAATTTTAGTTCCGCGTTGACGAACCAGAATGTTACCGCCGGTAACTGCTTGACCGTCAGCACGTTTCACGCCAAGACGTTTAGAGTGGGAATCACGTCCGTTCTTTGTGGAACCTACACCCTTTTTCGATGCGAATAATTGAAGATCCAATTTCAACATGTTGGTCAACCTCCTTCTTTAAATAATGTCCTGCTGTATCGTTATATACTTCCCGTATGATTCTGCGATATCAGTCAGCATTAAGACCATGGATTCCAGCAGCAATTGTACTTTGGCAGAAATAACAGGATCTTCAATGGAACCCAGGGTCCCGCTCAAGAATCCGTTCTTCATGGACGAATCCATAACCACTCCTGTCAAAGATTCAATCGAATTGACAGTGCCAACCGTTACAGTCGATACACCGGCACAGACGATATCCTCGCCGCGTTTCGCAAAGCCCGCATGCCCTTTAACCTCAAACGCAACAATAGTTCCGAGTTCCAAAGATCTGGTAATCTGCACGTTAATCATAAACGCACCTTCTTACGCTTGGATCTTCTCAATCGTTACTTTCGTGTACGGTTGACGATGACCTTGTTTCTTGTGGTAGTTCTTCTTAGGTTTGTATTTGTAAACTACAACCTTTTGGCCTTTGCCGTGTTTCTCAACCTTAGCTGTTACAGTAGCGCCGCTCACGAGCGGAGTTCCTGCAGTCAAACCGCCTTCAGTGGAAACAGCCAATACACGGTCAAACGTTACGCTTGCACCGTCTTCAGCGTTCAGCTTCTCAATGAACAATACGTCGCCCTCTTGGACTTTGTATTGCTTACCGCCAGTTTCGATAATTGCATACATTGTAATTGCACCTCCTCATGTCTCAGACTCGCCTAGTCTAGGTGGCGAATTCCCTTAAGGAAACCGCACTTTCATACCCGATCGGAGCGGTTACAGCATGTGCAGGGCCAGATAACCAAACACATACTTGAAGATATTATCATAGATATTGCCTACAGTCAATGCTGCAACATGAATTGAATATAGTCAGCGTAATTTTCTGCTACTAATCCTAATTTCTTCGCTATTCATCCTGATTTTCTCTTATATTAATACTATTTTGCGCCATTAATCCTGATTTCCTGCTATTAATCCCAATCTCCTGCTATATAGAAGACGTTACGAACAAAACTGAAGGAGAGACCAAACCTCCCGAATGGCTCCGAAGTGTAAATAACGGCATTTTTGTACCTTAAATGTGGTGCAATGGCTGGTCGGCCTAGATTAAGGGCAATTTTGTATGTTAAATATTCCAAATGAAGGTTTTTTAGAAGATTGGCATGAAATAAGATACAATAATGCTCTTATTTGGCTATTTACCCTGAAAAGAAGAAATATAAGGTACAAAAATGCCGTTAATTGGGATGCAGCAGAAATGAATGCTATGTGAGACACCACCCTGAGGTGATATGCCTACAGTGTAATTGACTGTTTTATGGAATTCATGACATGCAGCCGCAAGACCCAGTTTCACCGGAAAGACGCTGGATTTTATAATTTGAATATTAAATTCAAATTATAAAACGGTGCAGCATATAGACTTACACATATAAACTAAGGCTACAGCTTATACACCTGCAGCATTTAAACCTATCCCTACAGCCAAGTCCCTACTCGTGCCAGTTGCCAGACTTTCCGGTGCCTCCGCAGCATGGGCAGATGGCTGGCGCAAATCCGGTGGAATCGTGTCTTGCTTTTTTACGAGTCATCTCCAGTAGCCCAAGCCTTGTCCAGCCCAGAATATGCGTCTTCGTCCGATCTTTGCTGATCACGCGTTCCAAGCAGTCCGTCACCATTCTGCGGTGTTCCTCCTGCTCCATATCAATAAAATCAATAATGATGATTCCACCAGTATCCCGCAGACGGATCAGACGTCCGATTTCCTCTGCTGCAAGCAGGTTCGTGCGCGTCACTGTCTCCTCCAACGATGCCCCGCCCGTATACTGAGCCGTATTGACATCAATAACGGTGAGCGCCTCGGCCTCATCCCAGATGAGCGTGGCCCCGCCTTCCAGCATGATTTTCCGTGCAAATCCCCTATGCAACTGTTCCTGCACACCATAAGCCGTCAAAATCGACTCCTTGCCACTATACAATCCTACAGGCTTGTACCCTCCGGGTGCCATATCGTCAAGGAAGACCTCCGCCTCTTTAGCCGCCTTGGCGGAATCCAGCACCAACTCATCGCGCTCCGGGTTGAACGCGTCCCTAATAAATCGCTGCACAATACTGAGGTCAGCGTGAAGCAGTGCCGGCACTTCCGATGAAAGCGCACGCCGCGAGATGTGATCCCACTGCGCACGCAAAAAAGCAAGATCTCCTCCTACGGCTTCCTGGGGCTGATCTTCGGAAACGGTCCGCATGATGATGCCCTCTTCTGCCCTGCGCAGACGTTCACCGATGCCCTTTAGCCGGTTCCGCTCCGACTCCCGATTGATCTTCTTCGATACGCCGACATATTCGGCGAAAGGCATAAAAACAATCCAGCGGCCCGGCAGCGTATAATGTGTGGTCACACGGGCACCCTTGCCGCCCCGGGGTTCTTTTCTAACCTGAACAACAATGTCCTGCCCAGGCTGAAGCAGCGTCTCGATAGAGGGCTTCACCGCAGGTTGCTTCTCCAAATGGGGGTGCAAAACATCGTCAACATATAAAAATGCATTCTTCTTCTGTCCGATATCAACAAAAGCAGCCTGCATACCTGGTAGTACATTAATGACTCTGGCCTTGTAAAAGCTTCCGACCAGCCCTTGCTGCTGATCGCGTTCCGCCGCATACTCCACCAGCTTCCCGTTCTCCAGAAGGGCCATCCGGGTCATATGCTGCGTAGAGTGAACGATCATCTGTTTCATGGCTTCACCTCTGGTTCAATCAATCTTTCATATTCACTATCAAATCCGGCTAAGCTTATATTCTACATTCCAAAGTAGGAAGAGATCAAACGCTGTTCCGGTACTACGGCAACCACGTCACCTTCACGGTTCAGCACATATACCAAATGGTATTGGTTACGTTTAAATAGACGCAATATAGCATCCAAAGGTTTCGCAGCCTTGGCAACAATCGGCGAGGCCACCGTTCCCGTTAGAAGATGCCGCTCGTATACCGCTTCACGATTCATTAAGAAAGCCATGAATACATAGGGCATATTGCGTTGATCAGTAACGTTGGAATAAAGCAGAAAAGCGCCAATCATGAGCACGTTCAGCCGCAAGCCTCCACCCGCTCCAAGCGGCAGCAGTGCATAGACCACAACCAGGACACTCGCAGCTATACTTAATCGTCCGCACCATAACAAAGTGAAATAATAGGGACATATCACGCTCGTTGCTGCTCGAAGCACCTTTCCCCCGTCAAGAGGAAGAATCGGTAGTAAGTTAAAAAGTGCAATGATGGCATTAGCCTCAATAAAATAATTCAAGAACGCCTCATTCCCCAAACCCAGACTGCCAACAAGCCAAGCAAACAACATCAAGATGCCATTCTGGAGCGGACCAGCCAGTGCAATCGCAATTTCCTTGCCAGCGGTCAGCCTTCCATGATCTTCGATGACGGCAACGCCGCCAAAGGGAAGAAGCTGGACGGATTTGACGGTTACTCCGGCAAGAAGCGCTGCACAGACATGTCCCAATTCGTGAATCAGCACGATGGTGAATAAGGTGAGCAGTTCGAGAAACTGTCCGGTCAGGACAGAAAAAAGCATGATCAGCACGAACAGCGGATGCAGCGACAATTCGATGCCTTTGATCCTAATCAAAGGTAATCACTTCGGATGGATCAATATAGGTCTTGTCCTTCATCATCGCAAAAAAGAACATCGTCTCCGGCGTCGTCCCTGGATCAACAATCCAGCCGACCGCATCACCGCTCTGCACCCAGTCGTCGGCTTTGAGCCGGGTTCCACTCAAATGGCCGTATTCGGCAGTGACATTCCCCGTATGCCGGAGCGTAACGCGGATACCACCTTTCGCTTCCCGAGATACGGACAGCACACGCCCCATATCTACACTCTTCACCGTCACACTGCCACTTGAATCTTCTTCAGGCATAATTTCCACACCTTTCAGTGTGGTAGCAAAAGGCTGGACGATGCTCCCTGCCAGGGGTGCACTCCACTCATGAAGGGCTGAAACCTTCTCCGCCGATTGTTCTTTATCCCCGAAGATTGGGATGAACGCCGGCGCACCATCAAAATGCTCTTCATACCACACTCTGACCGCTGCAAAATCCATGTCATGGCTCAGCGCATCAACAATAAAGGCCTGTGTCTTATGTGCCCAGGGCTGCTGGATTGCAAAAATTCCCCATACGGCACCAAAGACAAGAATACTGGCAACTGTCCGGCGCAAAAATCCCGTGATAAAACGAGGCTTCCCGCCGTCCCCATCGTCTTCCCAGTTATTTCGGCGCTGCTTCCAGAGCAGCTCTGGATCGGGTTCTGGGTCTAAGCTGATCTCCTTCTTCGGTTCCTGGTTCCATTCCTTGAAGGTTGTATTCTGTTCAGGTAAGTCATATAACGGCGGGAGCGGCGATTCCTTGGAGGTGTCCTCCAGCAAAAGGCGGATGCGCTCCTTGCGACGGTTCTTGATATCTGATTTCAGGTCCATATCGATCCCTCCGGCGGGCTTGTTTACTTCCATTTTATGAAGCGGGGAAGTCTCTTTAGAACAAGCCTCCGACAGACCGGAGGGTGAAATGGCATAAAAATGGGGCCCCCGCGCAATTTCTAAGCGGTGGGTCCCCGTATTTCGGCAATCCTATGAAAAATGCCTCGTTTAACCTAATCCGAAAAACTTCTTGAATTTCTTAAAAGTACCTGGCTTGCGGTCCAGCTGCATTAGCGGCACGGCATCGCCAAGAATACGGCGAGCAATGTTGCGGTATGCAATAGCAGCTGCGGAATCAGGATTCATAACGGTAGGTTCGCCACTGTTAGCGGCTTTGATTACCATTTCATCATCCGGGACAATCCCGATCAGATCGATGTTCAGCACCTGCAATATATCTTCAATATCCAACATATCACCCGATTTGATCAGACCCGGACGGATACGGTTCACCACCAGCTTCGGCGACTCCACATTGGATTGCTCCAGCAGTCCGATAATCCGGTCCGCGTCCCGTACAGCGGCATGCTCCGGCGTGGTAACTACGATAGACTTGTCCGCACCCGCAATCGCATTGCGGAAGCCGTGTTCAATACCAGCCGGGCAATCGATTAGGACATATTCATACTCCTTCTTCAGCTCCAGGATAATATCCCGTACCTGCTCGGGAGTCACGGCAGTCTTGTCCTTCGTCTGGGCGGCAGGCAGCATGTACAGCTCATCAAAGCGCTTGTCCTTGACGAGCGCCTGATTCAGACGACAGCGTCCTTCGGCAACATCCACGAGATCATAGATAATCCGATTCTCCAGCCCCATTACAACATCTAGATTACGCAGTCCGATATCCGTATCGACCAGACATACTTTTTTGCCCTGCAGCGCAAGTGCGGTACCAATATTGGCTGTTGTGGTTGTTTTGCCAACTCCGCCTTTACCCGAGGTTACGACAATCGCTTCTCCCATGGAGGCTACACCCCTTTAAACACATTTAAACCTTGACGTAATTTGACCATATTATGAATTTTGTCGATTTGCATAGCTCCGTTTGTTAAATAGGCAAATTCCATGCTGCTCTCGCGGGTCTCCCATTCGTCCGGTGGACGGCTGATGATGTCTGCGATACGAAGCTGGGTCGGTGACAGAAGCGAAGCCGCAATAATCGCTTCTTCATTGCCCTCCACACCGGCATGGGCCATTCCCCTGAGCGCTCCAAGAATATAAATGTCACCAGAACAGGTTACTGTCCCCCCGGGGTTTACATCGCCGAGAAGCAAAAGATTCCCCTGATGGTGCAACACCTGTCCGGAACGGACCATCCCGCTGACCATATACAGAGCATCGCTGTCTACAACGCTCGGATCTTCCAGCGCCTCCACGGACCGAATCAAGAGATTGCCCTGACCTCTAAGAATGTCCAGAACAGCATCTTTCTCTTCTTCGGATACGGGGCGGCTGCCCAGCTTAACATCCACATGCACTATCGGTCCAGTCAAAATATTTTGATGGCTGTGCTCCAGCTTGAAGCGAAGCTCGCTCAGAAGATCTTCAAAGGGACACTTGTCGTCTAGCAGGAATACCAGGCCATCCTTGATGCCCTTGATCCTTACATGTTTGGATTTCACTGTCATATACCTGTCCCCCTATCCTGAATCATTCGTGCCGGGCCCCTCAAGTTCCTGCTTTTCCGCGGAAGAAATTACCTACTGGATTATGCGGTTTCTTCCTTGCGCGTCTCATTCTTCAGCTTCTCAAGCTGACGACGGAGCGGAACATACAGGAGCAGGCCTATGGCAAAATGAAAGAGCATGGAAGGAAGCATATACTCAAGAATCGCCCAGCTATAGGGTTCCTGATTCAAATTAAATACGCTGTAAATTCCGAATAGAATCGTGTCTGATAACAGGCTTCCCAGCAAAACTACTGTCATCATGAGCGGCAGCGGTGCACGGGGAGTCTGG
This sequence comes from Paenibacillus sp. NPDC056722, assembly GCF_042790635.1. Taxonomy (NCBI): domain Bacteria; kingdom Bacillati; phylum Bacillota; class Bacilli; order Caryophanales; family Paenibacillaceae; genus Paenibacillus; species Paenibacillus sp. NPDC056722. Next base: position 19,514 of record NZ_JBHTYV010000019.1, read on the forward strand.
AAGATCAGACCGATCAGATAGGCCGAAACGCCCATTGCAAAGGAATGGGCGCCGAGAATCCGACCGTAAAAAACAATATCATGCAGCATACCGAAACTGAGACCAAGAATCAGTGCTGTATGACGGTGATGGTAAACCGTTACAAACAAGATCACAATAAAGACCAGATTGGGAATCACTCGCATCTGCCAAGCATTCGGGATCAGTCTCGGCAGAACAGTCCCTTCAAGTATGAATAATAGGAACAGCAGCAAAATACCGACCGATTTATTTACTCTCACTATTCAGCACGCTCCTGCGTGTAAACGACAATCAGTTCCTTCCAATCCTGAAAATCAGCAGCAGGCGTAATCACTGCGGAGGAGGTTAGGCCAAATTCGCCTACCTTGACACTGTCAACAGTTCCGATAGTCAGTCCTCGCGGATACAAGCCGCCGATGCCGGAAGACACGATCTGATCCTTAGGCTGGATCGGATCACCGGGCGGAATCTTGTTCATCGTAAGTTTATTCGTCTTCGGATCATAGCTCTCAATCATACCGAAGGTGGCGTTCTCTTTGCCAATCGCTGTAGCTGCGATCGCCGACTGAGAATTCGGATCGTTGGCGTTCATCATCGTCATCAGCTTTACTGTAGAGGTAAAGTTGCTGACCTGACTGATCACACCGACCAGACCTTCTGTAGAGATTACCGCCATATTCGGTCTAACCCCATCCTTGGAACCGATATCAATGACTAGCGTACTATTGTTAGGTTCAGTATTGATGCTCTCAACATGGGCAATACGATAGTCGTAGTTATATTTCTCTTTCTGTGACTCTGTAAATTTGAGATCTTTCATGAGGCGCTCATTCTCGGATTGAATAAAGTTATATTGCGCTTTCTCCCGTGTATACTGAGCAACGACAATCTTGAGCTGTTCGTTCTCTTCAGCCAGCTTGTGCAGGTTGGCGATATCTTCAAAGAAGCCCGCTACATATCCAGCGGGCTTGTAGAATATGCCTTGCACAAAACCGGTTGTATCCCTGACAAAGTTCTCCGGCCAGGACAAGGATTTCCTTGTCCCCAGGCTGAAGCCCATGACCACGATGAACATCACCAGGGTAATCAGCAAGATGAACAAACGCTTGTTATTAAATAACTTAAACAGTTTCAACACCCTCTAACAACCGTTTTTCTCCCCTATCAAGGGTTGACGTTCACAAGCAGTCCAATCTTAACGCTTGGAGCGGAAGGTAGAACCACTGCGGCTCTTGAACAGGTGAATGTTCTCCAGGGCCTTGCCCGTTCCGATCGCTACACAGTCAAGCGGATTTTCGGCCACAATAACCGGCATGCCGGTCTCGCGCGCTAGCAATTTGTCCAAATTGCGCAGCAATGCTCCGCCACCAGTCAGCACAATACCGCGGTCCATAATGTCAGCAGCAAGCTCCGGCGGACATTTCTCCAGGGTAACTTTTACAGCTTCAATAATAGCAGTTACGGTATCCGCCAATGCTTCGCAAATCTCATCAGAGGTAATGGTCAGTGTCTTTGGCAGACCAGTCACGAGATCGCGTCCGCGGATCTCCATCGTTTCGGTCTTTTCCAACGGCAACGCGGAACCAACATCCATCTTGAGCTGCTCGGAAGTACGCTCACCGATCATCAGGTTATATTGACGCTTGATGTACTGGATAATGGATTCGTCCATTTCATCACCGGCAACACGTACGGAACGGCTAGTTACAATACCACCAAGGGAAATAACTGCTACCTCCGTTGTACCTCCACCGATATCTACAACCATACTACCTGTCGGTTCCCATACTGGTAGATCCGCGCCGATTGCAGCTGCGAATGGTTCCTCGATAATGTAAGCCTCACGTGCGCCAGCTTGTCTGGTTGCATCTTCAACAGCACGCTGTTCTACAGCGGTAATCCCGGAAGGAACGCAGACCATCACGTTCGGATGACGCTGGAACATGGAACGCTGCTTCTGTGCCTGACGAATAAAGTATTTGATCATTGTAGCTGTTGTATCAAAGTCGGCAATAACCCCGTCTTTCATCGGACGGATGGCACGGATGTTACCCGGCGTACGGCCGATCATTTTTTTGGCAGATTCACCTACAGCTTCAATGGATTTCGTATCCGTATTTATAGCCACAACGGAAGGCTCTCTTACCACAATGCCCTTACCGCGCAAATAGACTAGCGTGTTCGCTGTCCCCAAATCAATTCCCAAGTCTTTCGTAAAGCCACCTAACATGCTGTATTCTCCTTTTCCTAGTCAATCTTAAAAATTCTATTACATATGACCTTTTTCCTTCAAACTAATAAAACCTTTATCTCCGATAATGAGATGATCCAGAACGTCAATGCCGACAATTTCTCCCGCTCTAAGCAATCTCCCCGTCAGGGCAATATCTTCCGGACTAGGTGTAGGATCACCACTAGGATGATTGTGCGCACAAATAATGGAAGCGCTGCTGCACTTGATGGCTGCCCGGAAGACTTCACGGGGATGCACGATGGAAGCATTCAGACTGCCCATAGACAGTGTCTCCTGTGCAATAACATGATTCTTCGTATTGAGAAACAGGCAGACAAAATGCTCCTTCTGGAGGTAACGCAATTGCTCAGTCAAAATCTCAGCCGCATCCTGAGGACTGCGGATAATAACCGGTTCGGTCAGCCGGGAATTCGCCATGCGCCTTCCAAGCTCAATGCCAGCTTTTAGTTGCACCGCCTTGGCAGGGCCGATGCCTTTGATTTCAGTCATTTCCTTAATGCTAAGGTCTGCCAGCTGACGCAAGCTGCCTACCTGGCTAAGGATTCTCTGCGCAACATGAATAGCCGATTCCTGATGTGTTCCCGTCCGCAGCAGAATGGCCAGCAGCTCTGCTTGGCTGAGCGATTCCGCCCCATAATGCATCATGCGCTCTCTTGGTCGTTCTTCATGGGGGAGGTCCCGCAGCATAAATGTTTGCGACTCCATCCCGATCCCTCTTCCCTTTATTCTGCCTGTCGATTCAGGGCCAGCTATGCCAAATTCGGACAGCATGTCCCAATAGCTGCGACAACGGCAGTCCGATAACGTTAAAATAACAGCCTTCGATTCTGTCCACTTACGTGAAACCAATCCATTGAAGCCTTAATTGCAACTATTAGCGTTCGGGGCGAGGATGTAATGAGTGGAGCAGGTTATTGGGCCGACTCTCCAGCACATTCCGCATATGTAAGATTAATGCGCCTCTAATCGTTACGTCGTTCATCCAGATTTGATAATATCTTTGATTTTTCGACGAATACCCTTAACATCCAACTCATTATACCACGATTCTATTCCAAGCATTGAATCATCATAGGCGAAAGAGTCATAATTATCGTCTATTAGAAACCTTGCTCCTTTATTTTTCATTTTCCGAAGGAAAAGTAATGTTAAAGGGCGGCTCTCTATTGATTTATCAATTTTAAGCGGTTAAAATCTGGTCTGTCAAATGTGCACCCACGGATGCTGCTATCCTCACATCACTCATGGTCTGAATGGCCCTGTTGTAACTTTCCTGAATGTATGACGTAACATCCTCTTCATCCACACTCATCGTGCCTCCTAAGCAAGTATAACCTAAAATAAACGCTCATAGAGTGGAATGAATATAAACAACATTTACCAATTGATTTTTCACTTCACACGCGCAAAAAAGGTGCAGCAATAACTGACACCTTCGCTTGGAAATACTTTACTTCGATTGGAATGGACTCATCCCAAATATCAAAACAATTGGGTACAGCAAATTCAAGGGAAGACCCATCACGCTGTAAAAATCACCCTCGATTCTTTCGATGAACACCGAGCCTATCCCCTGCACACCGTAACTTCCGGCTTTATCAAGCGGTTCACCCGTGTTTATATATGCCCGAATTTCCTCATCGCTCATAGGTCTGAACGTAATCTGGCTAACCGTGTGACCGACAATTGCCGCTGGTTGTCCGCTTGCTGACAGGGCTGTTACACGATACTGACCAGTCTTTCCAAGGTACATTGGGGTCTCATTGGTCTCAGGCTTATCTAGTGGTCTGCCAGCTGCATGATCGCGCTCGTCCGTCTGTATATCAATGACAGCAACGCCAGTATAAACATGATGCGTCTGTCCTTGCAGAGACTGCAGCATACGGTATGCGTCCTCAGCATCCTTAGGTTTGCCAAGCACCGTATCTCCCAGCACTACAATCGTATCAGAGCCAACAATAACACCGCCCGTTTCGAAGCGCGTTTCGGCTATACAACGTTCGTATACAGCCTGTGCTTTTCGATGGGATAGCTGTTCTACGATCTCGGCAGGAGATAAGCCCGGCTCCGTCGTTTCATCGGCATCACTGACTATTACTTCATAAGGTAGGTCCAAGGAAGAGATCAGTTCCTGCCTTCTCGGGGAAGACGAGGCCAAAATAATCGTTTTTGGCTTAACAATCGACATAAATCCGGTCCCTCTTTTCATATGTTGCTGCATTCAGTATAACAAAATGAAAAGGCAACATAAAATAATGGACTATCTGCCATCTCGGGTGAGCTTGGCAGTATAGTCCATTAATGAAATCGAGCTTTATTTCTCCTGCTCTACTCTTCTTTCTGTACCATCTTGAATGATGTAATCGTGATCTACCGATGCTTCTTCAATATCCCCGTATGCCCAGTGACTTGGACTAACATCAGACCATGAAGGGATAACTACACCGGCGAGCGGGCCGCGGCTCGTCAGACGATTAATCATCGTGACTGCTTCGGCGCGTGTCATGTTCTTTTTCGGACGGAAAGTTCCGTCTTCATAACCTTTCAGAATACCCGCTTCTGTTGCCGAATTGATAGACTCACGAGCCCAGCTGCCCGAAATATCCTTGAAGGAGTTCTCTCCCTTGCCTTGCAATTGCTTCAAGCGGGCCGCAATCCCTGCCATTTCTTCTCTCGTGATGAGCTGATTTGGCCGGAATGTTCCGTCCGGATACCCGTTCATGATACCTGCTTTCGTCACGGCCGCGATTTCTTCTGCTCCCCAGTCGCTACTAGAGACGTCCGAATAAGCCGTGCCGTCCGTTTCGGATTTTGCAAGATGGAAGACCCGGAACAGTAAAGCCGCCACTTCTTGACGGGTTATGTTCTTCGCCGGTTTAAAGGTACCATCAGGATATCCATTGATGTACTTCTCATGATGCTGTGAATCTTGAGGTGCAGAAGGATTCACAGGAATCCCCAGTGTCGTAAACGTTAGACTTTCTGATAGTTTGGATTCTACTCCACCAACGATAGCTGACACGGTGAAGCTGTGCTTTGTTCCTGCCTCAAGCCCTGTAATTTCATAACGGGTACCCGTAATTCCAGAAGCAATCAGCTTTCCGTTATCATAAATGTTATAAGAGGATGCTCCCGTTACAGGAGTCCAGCTTAGGGTTACTCCCGTTTGTGTACCATTGCTTGTTTTTAGGTCTCCAGGCGCATTATTACGCGCATTACCGCTGTCTGTGCTTCCCGAATTGCCTGAGCCAGAGTTCGACTCCTTGACCGGTTGCATAGAGAAGCTGAACTGCACCAGGCTTTGACCCACGTGAATGATTCCGTTTTGGATATAGCTGTCCGAACCAGGATCAGGGGTCACACTGGTTTGCTCCGTCAATGTGTTAAACGTGCCATATCCCGGTTTAGTAGCCACAATGTAATAATCTCCATCCGGGAATACCATCCAAGCATACTCTCCAGCTGCATCCGTGACTTGTGGATTATGATTTTGATTAGGTGCAAAGCTAGGCAACTCCGGCAAGGCTACAAGCGTATTCGGAGTACGACCCTTCTGCTTGTTGAGTTCAGTATCCGCCCAGTACAGGTTCATAGATACTCCACTTACCGGTTGACCCGTAACCGCATCTTTAACAACGCCGTAAGGATCAATCAAGGAGTACACTACGCTCATTTCCCCGTTTTGATTCACGTTCACGGTTACAGTCGGTCCGGCTAAAATTGTTCCATCCGAAGCCTTAATCTGATACGCAACAATGTATTGTCCCTGCGGTACATTATTCACATCAAAGCTGCCGTTGGCATCGAGTACAACCTGTGATTTAAAGTTATTTGCACCTGCGCCTTGCACAATGGCGCTGACGTTTCCGGCTCCAAACAAACTGTCTATCGTCGGTTGCGGATTCCCGTTTTCGGCGGCGGTTTGCGCGATTAGTAGCTGGCCACTTATGTTATTAGCAGCAGTAAAAATTTGCTCCGTTCCGTTTAAAGTCCCCACTTGGGCAGTTTGCGTTTTATTTAACATCACCGTCTGATTACCAATGGTTACAGGGGTTTGAATGTTCATACTATAGTTCCAATTCCCCCGCGGCACATAGATCTGGTACGAGCCATCCGCCCCAGTTGTTACTTCTTGAGAAAAATCTACGATTCCATCCCCGTTAAAATCTGTAGATACGGAGACAATCGCTCCTGCTATTGGTTTGCCTGTCGTGTTGTCCGTTAGAACGCCATGAACCGAAGCTGGCATATAATGGACCGCTATGCTTGTCTGCGCCATTAATCCCGTCGAATCAACAGCCGAGGCGGTGATCGTATTATGGACAGGTAACACCCCTGAAATAGCAGGCGCGGTAAACGTCACTACCGCAGTTCCGGTTGCATCTGTCACAGCCGTTTGCGTAGTGTTTCCGATCCCTTGGAACGTAATGGTCTTACCCTCTACAGGATTTCCATCTACCAAACGTATAGCGCTAGCTTTCAGTGTAACTAGCGACTGTCCGTCTCCTACAACAGAAGCTGGAGAAGCCGTAAGATCCAGTCTAATGTCAGGGATACCGGCTTGCACCGTAAAGACTGCCGAAACAGACTTACCGTCATATTGCACCGTAATCACGGTGGTTCCCTCAGATATAGCCGTAACAATACCACTATCATCAACCGTTGCTACGGAAGGATCTGTTGTACTATAAATAGCTTTATCTGTCACATCCAAAATACTTTGGTCAGAATATACTGCTGTTGTAACGAGAGCTTGGCTAGCTCCAACTTGAAGCAGCTCATTACTTGGATAAATCAACAAATCAACAACATATTGCGTTGGCGCCGGCACCTTAATATCGCCTGCGGTCAGTATGATCAGCTTGAACGATACCACCTTATTGTTGCTGTCTACTTCATAAATGCCAATGTATC
>NZ_JBHTYV010000019.1:26799-65260 GCF_042790635.1 Paenibacillus sp. NPDC056722
CGCCGGCACCTTAATATCGCCTGCGGTCAGTATGATCAGCTTGAACGATACCACCTTATTGTTGCTGTCTACTTCATAAATGCCAATGTATCTGTTCGTTGTTGCATCCACGCCAGTGATATCTACACCAGCCGTATACGGATTTGTTACTCCCGCTCCTGTTGGCGCTGCATCCCCTACGTTTGGTGTAGGAATCAGGGTCGAGGACACTTTCGTGACGAGATGGTTACCTGTTCCTGCGCTTGCCGTTACCTTCGTCGTATTCGGACCGGTTCCCGGCAATGGTGACGCTGGCAATGTTGGCGCCGGCACCTTGATATCGCCTGCGGTCAGTATGATCAGCTTGAACGATACCACCTTGTTATTGCTGTCTACTTCATAAATGCCAATGTATCTGTTCGTTGTTGCATCCACGCCGGTAATATCTGCGCCAGGCGTGTACGGATTCGTTACTCCCGCTCCTGTTGGCGCTGCATCCCCTACGTTTGGTGTAGGAATCAGGGTCGAGGACACTTTGGTGACGAGATGGTTACCCGTTCCTGCGTTTGCCGTTACCTTCGTCGTATTCGGACCGGTTCCCGGCAATGGTGACGCTGGCAATGTTGGCGCAGGTCCTGGAATATCGACAATAACGGATGCTGAAGATGCTGATTGTACATTGTTCTTCACGGCCGTTACCGTGTAAGTATGATTTGTTCCTGCAGCCAGACCTGTTACAGCATAACTCGTGTTATTCACGGTAGTAAGCAGTGTTCCGTTATCAAATAACTGATACGAAGTTGCACCCGTCACAGCGCTCCAAGTTAACGTAGCCCCTGTATTAGTTACAGCGCTTTTCGTCAAGTTTATAGGAGAAGCTGGAATATCCTGAACACTATATGCTCCCCCCTCGACAATTGCCGTTACGCTACCAGGATTCGTGTTAGGTGTAGAGCCCATATTCAGTAACACCTGTGCCTGTCCATTAGCATTCGCACTTATTACTGCTGGTACAGGTGTAATCGGTTGTCCGTTAATATCTTCAATGGTTCCACTATTCGCTTTAATTGTAATAGGAACGTTTCCTACTGGATTACCACTTGAATCCTTCGCCGTCACTGTCAATTGTGTTTTGCCTGGCTTGCTATTAGCAGCAGTTGCCATTGTAACGGAAATAGGTGCTTGCTGGTATTTTGTATTAGGATCAGCCGTATCAATCGGATCAACATTATTAGTAAAATACCAATTCAAGATATCGTGATTCTCCCAAGCTCCACCAGTCGAAGCCGTAAACCCAGCAAAAACGGCATCCTGGTTCCTAAAAATCGTCCCCAGATCGACGCTGTTCACATCTAGTGCCTTTATTGCCGTGTTTCTATTATTAGAACCCTTATTAATATACACTTTCACATTCTTTGTAGAGCCATCATAGTCTACCCAAGCGTGATAGACTGAACCGTCCTTTAACTTGTATCCAATCGGAAGTAAGTTGTAGGTCGGAAGTGAATTATTTATATTACCGTTTACGCCAAGCCCGACATAGCTATCACTCGGATCACCTAGTTCCACATTCCTGTAAGTATCGAACTTAACTGCAAAGCTCGGAGTAATCCCGCTATATCCAATTCCGCCGCCGGGTGTCCCGGCATTGCTCTGCATGGTTTGAACAGTAAAAGTAATCCCGTCAGCACCAGCTATTCCCGAAGGATTATTCACCGCAGCATTAAATCCGCTGGCAAATCCCTGCTCGGTAAACCGAAAGGTAAAATAGGTACTGAAGGAAAAACTATTTTGACTATAAATTTTCTGCTTGCTGAATACAGTGCCATAGGACCCGCCAGAACTGAATCCGGTACGACCATCCGCTGCTGAATTTAAACGAAGGATGCGTTTGGGATTGGCACCTGCATCGGATACAACCGCACTTTTGCCGTTTAGAGATAATACATTACTAATATTGGTGTCAGAAAAATCATCATATTTGAATGTCACCCACTTGGTTGTAGCCGCTGGAGCGGCTCCTGCCGGCAAAGCGGGGGTGATTATACCAAAGAACAACACCGATAACAGGACATACGATATAAATTTTTTAAACGTTCGTTCCATAATACTTCAACCCTCTCTTCCCTTTAAAGCAACAGCATGAGTCGATTCAAACCTATTGCTTAAGTTAATGTACAAACCTTGTTCGCACGACTTTTTATTTTGCTAAATACGAAATCTCGAGTCGACAACTCCACACCCTTTCTGTCGAAAATAGTTCTTTTTTCCCTATTTCTACCGGAACTTTTTAACCATAGCACACCATTCTGAGCAGATTCTGAGCAACAAAAAAGCGGCTTACGCCTACGACTCATCGTCGGCGCTGCCGCTGTATATCCGGGATAATATTCCTAGTATAGACTACATTGGTGCAATCCCCAGATCTTCTTGCTTTAGGTTTGTAAATTCGTTGATGGTAAGTAAATCACCGCCGGCGGTACAGCCAAACAGCAATAATGATACCCGCGAGACTTAATATGCACAGTTTAAATTGAATAGTGATGTCGTAACTAATGATGTCAAGATCAGCTTGCGGCGACCATTTTAGCAGCGTCGATTTTGTAAGAAAAGATAGCGCCTTTACAGGTTCCAGCAGCTTGGCAATCCAAGCGCCAGTCAGCCAGCCCAGAATTAGAAATAACAGCAGTATTCCTACATTTTTCTTCTTCATGTCCGTCTTCCCTCACCATTTTTTTACATCCTAATTATTATACGGTGAAACAGATTTCAATACAAACTCTAAATCCCGATTCCCTGGTATACAAAAAATCCTCCCTATTAGCACTTGCCTAATAGAAAGGATTTATAGGTTAAGAGGAACTGGCCCCCATGGCGGCCAACAGTTTTTTCTGACCGGTTAGAAAGTCCATCATCGAGCCTTGTACTTCCCATAGCAGTCCGCTAGCTTTGCTCTTGTTATACTCAGCGAGCGCTGAGATACCCTGGTTCATCGACTTCTCCAGCGAGGCCAAGAGCGCCTGTGTCTCCGGCGGAAGGGACTGCTCCAGCCCTTTGGCGGCCTCCTTCCACTGGAGATGGATATCGCTGACAGCGGCAGCTCCTGCTGTATCGACCTGTCCCGTGCTGAGTAGTGCAGCAGACAGACTGCTAAGTTCCCCCAGTAATTTGTCGCTGGCTGTGAAGTAGCCTTCCACTGTCTCGGCGTTCCCGGCATAGGCTAGCCGCTCTGCAGCCGGCAGGGTGACTTCCCGCACGTACAGCTCAATGCCCTGATTCTTCAAGCCGCCGCTAAGCAGCTTGGCCTGTTCCCGGTCCGGCGACAAACCCGCATATACCCGGTTGCCGTCATCCGGGTCAATCCCTGCGGCAAGACCAGCGCCAAGCAGTTCCTTCCGGGCTTGGGAAGCACCGTCCGGTGAGCTGAAAACGCCATACTGGAGTAAGTAGTAGCTCTGTGGCGTAATGTGCACGGGAATCGTGTTCACACTGGGATTTCCATTCTCCGCTAAGGGCAGCCCCGAAGTCCCTACGCCAGCAGGATCCGCAGCCTTGTCACTGTTCGGATTCTGTACGGCAGCTTGGCCATTGACAGGTGCATTACCACCAGCGCCCGGGCCACCCCCGCCGAAGAAGGAAAGAGCAGTGTAACCTAGCAGCAGGCCCGTTCCTAACGCTCCGGCAACGGAGAGCGCAAATTTCCACCAATATGAGGGACGGCGAGTATGATAAGCACCACCGTACCCGCCAATCTCCTTTTCACCATTATATTCATATTGTTCCGGAACAGGGTCGTATCCGGCCTGGGTTGGAATTTTGCGCGAACGCCATTCCTCTTCTTCCTCTTCTTCGACAAAAGGGAGTGGAGGGCGGCGGGAATCCCACAGGTCAGGAGGCGTGTTGCCATGAAAGAAAGTCTGCCGCCTCGGCAATATGCCACCATCCTCCTCTATCTTCTCTACATCCTGCCAGCGGTGGTCCTTCATGCCTGATGAATAGCCGTAGGTGGGCTGGGACACGGTTTCACGTATGGTGAGCGGTTCCGGCTCGAACACCCAACCGTGGTCCAGAAAATCGTCCTCCTGCTTCAGCGGTTCAGTCTTATTTTCCTGAGCCGTCCCGACATTGCTACTGGAGCGGCGTTCTTCTTCTTTCGGCCACGGCTTGTCCTTGTCAACATCGAACCGGAATGTCATTCTCCCGTTATTCACTGCCCGCACCTCACCTTATCTGTTCTATATCAGAAGATATGATAGAAGATAGGGAGATATGCTATATTTTTAGAATTCACCTCTATTCTGAAGGCCTCTTACCATTTGAAAAATACAAGCTTGTCCCCTTTACGTGTGCGCTCTCATCGCATATTATGTTAAAATAACACCGTGTGTTACGTTGAGGGCGCAAGCTTAATCTTGATCCCGATAGTCAACATTCTAGGGGTTAATCTTACATTTTCTATCACATTAGGAGGGCTTCTTCTGCAACAGTCAATCAAAGCAGCAATCGTAGGCTATGGCAATCTTGGAAAAGGTGTGCGCAAGGCGATTGCCCAAAGCGCGGATATCGAACTCGTAGCAATTTTCACTCGCCGGGAACCCGGACAAGTGGAAGCCGGTGAAGCCGGTGTGAAATTCGAGCATATTTCGGCCGTTGAGCAGTATAAAGGTAAAGTTGATGTCATGATTCTATGTGGTGGCTCTGCTACCGATCTGCCGGAACAGACTCCTGCGATCGCGAGCCTGTTCAATACAGTGGACAGCTTCGATACACATGCCAAAATTCCTGAATTCTTTGCTACCGTAGATGCCGCAGCTAAGCAAGGCGGCACACTCAGCGTAATCTCTACTGGCTGGGACCCAGGCCTCTTCTCAATGAACCGCCTGCTGGCCGAATCCATCCTGCCTGAGGGCAAGGAATATACCTTCTGGGGCAAAGGCGTCAGCCAAGGCCACTCCGATGCGATCCGCCGGGTACAAGGCGTCAAAGCCGGCGTACAATATACCGTTCCTGTCCAAGAAGTTATCGATGCCATCCGTTCCGGAGAAACACCGGAACTGACTACACGCGAGAAGCATCTTAGAGAATGTTATGTTGTAGCAGAGGAAGGTGCAGACCGCGAAGCGATCCGTGCCGAAATCGTCAACATGCCTAACTATTTTGCCGACTATGACACTACAGTTACCTTCATCACGGAGGAAGAGCTGGCCGCACAACACAGCGGAATTCCACATGGCGGCTTTGTCATTCGCAGTGGTGTTACCGGCGAAGGCACAAAACAAATTGTTGAGTTCGGCCTCAAGCTGGAAAGCAATCCTGAATTCACAGCCAGCGTTCTCGTAGCTTATGCTAGAGCCGCTGTCCGCCTAAGCAACGAAGGCCAAAGCGGAGCTAAAACCGTGTTCGATATCCCACTGGGACATCTCTCGCCGAAATCGGCGGAAGAACTGCGCCGCAATCTGCTGTAATCCCAGCTATACAAACAACCCGCAACAGACGGCAAGACTCTTGCCTTTCTGTACGGGTTGTTTTATTTATAACGTCAGCCCATTCTTAGACAAGGCTAAGTACTTTCTGCTTGATGTCCGTGAATTCGTAATGCTTCAGCAAGGTCTGAAATGCCCGGTCAGCGATAATGGCACCTAGTTCCTGATCCTGCAGCAGGGTTACAATACTTTGTGCGATCTCCTCGATGGTCTTTGCAGTCAGGATATTCTGCTTATGCTCGCAGATTAGGGTCTCTGACCCACGAAACGTCGTGACAACAGGAGTTTTTAACGCCCATGACTCCAGAATTTCTGGACGGGCCTCTATCCCTTCAAGCAAAGGGGCAAACAAAACCTTGGATTGGCGTATGTAATGAATTGCCTCTTCGGCAGAGTCTGCAATGAATACATTCTTTTCTTCCTTAAGCGACTCCAAAATTTCAGGTTCCAGTGTATGACTGGTGATATAGAATTTAGCGCCGGGTACCTTCTCACGAACCGCCGGCAGAATATTCTGCTGAAAGAGCAGTGCAGCACGTTTCCCCTGCGGGGTACTCATATTCCAATGAAGAACAACCCCGTCCACTTTACCTACTGGTTCCTCTTTCTCATATTTATCAAGATTGATAAACGAGGGGAGCACCTGTACCTTGCCAGCATCCTCAAAGGATACCGCTTTGAACGAAAGAGCATCCCATTCTGAAGCAGCCAGCAGCAGCGCCGTCTTGTTCATCGTCCGCTGCATGTCCTTGCGCAACCGCGCAGCATTCAGATGGTCATAGGGCTTAATAAAGATTCTCTTTCTGCCCGTCTTTAGATAAGTACGTCCAGTCCGTGGCTGGAAGGCATCCATGATCAAAGTAATCCCAGGCTGTACCCGATTGAGAATATCCAGATAACTTCCAGGTAAATTATAAGACAAGAAGGCATGACTGTATGAATTCATATGGCAAAGCTCGGCGATGGTGAGCTTCATTTCTTTACTCATATTTCCCGGATAGAACCGTCTTCCCGGCGTATATAGCGCCCCCAGCTTCTTCCCCCGTAAAGGCCCCGTCATCTTAACCTGATGAACCGTGAGTGAGCTCCCCGCTTCCGGGAGATCAACCGTATGATAATTGCCATACAACAGCAGATCAACATCATATTTCTCCAGTAAAATCTCAAGAATACTTCTCGTCCTGATCCAGCCTTCGCCATCTTCCTGACTATGAGTACGGGCGGATAGGAATAATAATCTCTTACGCATGAATTTCGACTCCTTGTTGCTCTATAGAAATAATGCTCCCCAAGCTATTCGTGCACAAAAAAGCAGGATAAAAGGCATCCTACTTCTGATATGAAACTTTAGATGCATATCTATAGTAACTCATCTTTCGCCAAAAGGGTGTCGATTTATAGGATAAAAGAATTATTTTTATCAAAATTTAGATAGATGCTATATAATTTGTCCCAGACGGTCTTACAACACCTCCAATTTTTACAGAGAGAGGCACAAACAGCCCCCATCTGCCTTAGTGCAGATGAGAGCTGTTGTCTTGACTTCGCACCACACGATTGCGGCCGCTTTGTTTTGCTTGATAAAGTGCACTATCGGTCAGCTTATACAACGCATTGAGCGAAATCCGCTCACTTGATTGCACGGTAATGATCCCAATGCTGACGGAATAATCGAACTGGACGCCATTGATCACCGCCCCCGACACGGAAGTCCGCAGCCGTTCGGCAATTTCATCGCTTGCTGCTTCGTCCGCCTGCCCAAGAAGCACAGCGAACTCCTCCCCGCCGAACCGGCCGAAGAGATCCTCATTCCTTAGCTGTTGTACTATTTTGGCAGCAAAATCCTTCAACACCTTATCCCCAGTGTCATGCCCGTATGTATCATTCACACTCTTGAAATGGTCAATATCCAGCAGCAGGAACGAAAACGGCGTGACTTCCTTCGCTGCCGTAACGATCAGCCTGCGAGCGCGCAAGGCAAACGATCTGCGGTTAAGAATACCCGTCAGCTCGTCATAGCTCGCTACCCGTTCCAGTTCAGCGTAAGACTGTTCCCTCGAGAGCAGCATAAAGCCGGCCGTTCCCAGAAACATCAGCAAATAAATTCCCATTCGAAAGAGCATCTGCAGGCCTTGTTCCGCTTGCGCACTCAACAAATTTTCAGGATATAGAATGGTAAAAGCACCGCAGCCTAGAGCGGCAATGGCTATGCTATACAGCAGACCCATCATTTTCTGCAAAGGGGAATCCTTACTCTTCACTGCCAGTCTGTAAGTTGGGTACAGTAGTGCAATTGCACTGATCACAGCCGGTCCCGCCAAGAGGACACGTTCCTGCCCAAAGGCTACATGGAGAAGCAACAGAAGAACAGCGGCAACTCCTCCCCATGTACAGTAACGTTTCTGGAGCGCATGACTGGAGGCATCCAGAAGCAATAACAGGGCCAGGGCCTCCACTATTCCACTACTGATACCGAATAAGGCAACGAGAGGAATTATCCATTCGTAGGGAATGAAATCTCTCAGCATCAACACGATCAGCAGTGCCAATTGCAGACCTTTGCCACCAATAAATACGGAATAGGTCATATCCTTGTGATAACGGGACCGATAGGCCAAGATAAGCAGCACTGTAAACAGGTTCCCGAGCATCAGGCAGAACAGAAGTGTATTCAGATTAAAGTTGATGTTGATAATTTCACCCCCTATGCGTTAACAAGCTGGGTACTTCTTCATATGCACTTGAACTCTCAGGTCCATTTAGAGCGAACCACCTGGTTTCTCCCGTTCTGCTTTGCCTGATACAGCGCCGTATCGGAGATTGTGTAAAGTTTGTCCAAATCAGAGTTGCCCTGAGGCCGAATGGTAATAACGCCAATACTAACCGTATATTGCAGTGAAAGATCCCGATAGGTGGAGTTCATTATGGCGAGCCGGATATTCTCCGCCTTGCGGCTACTTTCTTCTTCATTCGCCCCCTCGAGCAAAATTGCGAATTCTTCGCCGCCGAGCCTGCCGAACAAATCGCCCAAACCCAGCTTGTCTTGTGTGGTATGCGCAAAGCTTTGGAGTACCTTGTCTCCTATATTATGCCCCCAGCTGTCATTCACTTGCTTAAAATGATCAATATCCAGCAGGAGAAAAGAGATCCATGCTTGTCTTTTCGCAGCAAGATCCAGCTTCACCCTGGTCTCATTCATAAAAGCCCGGCGGCTCAGAATTCCGGTAAGCTCGTCATAGGCTGCAATTCGTTTCAACCTCTCATGGGATTGCTCATTCGACAGCAGATAAAAGCCAGCATTGTATAAAATCATCAGCAAATACAGGCCGATGTAATATAATTCCTGAGATAGATTGCCGCTGAACACAGTCATCCTCGGCTCTTCAAAAGCAACCACTGCCCTTACTCCTAAAATGATGGCATAGACATAGAATAGTGATCCCATCATTTTTTGCAGTGGCGAAGCGTATTTGTCGGCTGTCAACAGACGAGCCGGATAAAGAATGAATAACATGACCCACAATGAGGCCGTAGCAATGCGCAGACCAGATTGGTTAAAAAACAACGCGACAATAACATAGCTCAGTACACTGCCAACGATAAATACAGTGTAATATATCTTCACCTTGTCCCCCAGCAATCCTAGCATTTTGAGCAAGGCCAGCATTTCCAGACAACCTCCGCAGAGCATCAGGCCATTGCTGACTGGTATGATGAAGCCATGGGGGAGATCATCCCAGACCAGCAGAGAGCTCCAGTAACCGAGCTGCAACCATTTGGAGAAGGTAAACAGGCGGGAAGCAGAATCTCTGGGAGAACGAAACTGATAAGAGGTTGCAAGAAGAATAGTGAATAAATTACCAAAAATAAACGCAGTGATCATACTTTCTATCTCAATCTGAAAGCTCATTAGTACACCACCATGTACGAGAAAGTCACTCATTTATCAATTCCAAGATGTATCCTAAGGCTTTATCGGCAAAAAAACAATGTTTGTTCACTTCTAATTTCAAATAATTCTCTAACTACAAAAAACACCCCTTAAAGGTAACCGAATAACAACTGTTATCCCGGGTAACCTTTAAGGGGTGTGATTCAAACGAAAATCCCTGATTCTCTGGTTGGCTTCTGCCTCATACTAGCGTTTCTTCAGTTGATCCGCCAGCGTGTAACCTACTTTCCAGATATCGCCTGCGCCCATCGTAATCACAAGGTCGCCGGACGCAATCCGGTCTTGCAAATCGGCCACAACATCTTCCTTGGTCGGCAGATGACGTGCGCCCGCATTGCTGTTCTGCTTGATCAGCTCTACCAGTTTCGCCGAGGTTACGCCTTCGATCTGCTTCTCCCCAGCCGGGGAGTAGATGTCGGTAATAATAACCTCATCCGCTTCACCGAAAGCTCTGCTGAAGGCATCCAGTAAGAAGAAGGTGCGAGTATACCGCTGCGGCTGGAATACGGCAATGATCCGCTTGCCAGTTGCCTTGGCAGCACTGATGGTCGCCTGAATCTCAGTCGGGTGATGTGCATAGTCATCGATGACTAGGATATCATCCACCTCGCCGAGAACCTGGAAGCGGCGCTTGGCACCATGGAAATTGACAATGGCTTTGGCAATATCCTCGAACGGTATCCCTGCTTTGAGACAGGTAATAACCGTAGCCATCGCATTGTACAGGTTGTGCTGTCCAGGTACGGACAATTCAATCCGGCCTAGCACCTCGCCATAGCCATTCATCGTGAAGGACACCTGTCTGTCGCCTAACACAATGTCTGTCGCAGTGTAGTCTGCGGTCGGTGAATGGATACCGTAAGTCGTTACATTACCCTTCACTTCAGGCAACAGAGAGATAACATTCTCGTCATCCGAGCATACGATAGCAGTGCCATCTTCACGTAGTTGGTTCATAAACTGCACGTAAGCAGCCTTCAGACGGCCAAAGTCCCCGCCGTAATTCTCCAGGTGGTCGGCTTCGATATTCGTGACAATGCCAAGCCAAGGGTGGTACTGCAGGAACGAGCCATCACTCTCATCCGCTTCTGCAACGACATACTCCCCTTGTCCGGCCTTGGCATTCGTACCGATATTCATAATTTCCCCACCGATGATATAGGTAGGGTCCACACCGCATTCTTCCATAACCAGAGCGATCATGGATGAGGTTGTGGTCTTACCATGGGCGCCAGCAACAGCGACGCCTTTCCGTTCATTCAGCAGCCGGCCCAGCATCTGCGAGCGGTGCAGAACCGGAATCTTCAGCCGTTCCGCCTCGACCCATTCCACATTGTCGTTGGACAAAGCGGTAGAGTAGACGACCAAATCCGCGCCCTTTACCTGCTCAGCGGTATGTCCAATATAGACCTTCGCGCCTTTAGCAATCAATTTATCCGTTAATTCTTGCGACGCGACATCAGAGCCCGTCACTGTATATCCCATTTCTAGCATTACCCGGGCAATCGCGCTCATACCGTAGCCGCCGATCCCTATAAAATGCACACGTTCAGTAGTATCCAACAGTTCGTCACCAGCCTTTTTCAGAATCGGGTTGCTGCAAAATCGCACCGCGCACATCAGATATTAAATACAGCGTGCCGGAGACTACAGCCAGGTCTTCCTGAGTTGTAGTCGACTTCAGCAATTGCAGCGCTTTGTCCCAATCACGTTCTACTATAATCACCAAATTTTCTTTGGCATATTTCTCCCGCAAGCTCTCTGCAATCGCCCGCAGGTCTTCCGCGTCCATTTTCTTCCGGAAATCCGGTTCGGTCAGGATGAGCGTATCCACTATAGGCAGTATATGCTTGAAATACGATTCATGATGCTTATTTGCCAGCATACCCATAAGCAAATTTAATTTATCGTATTTATAGAACTGCGGGAGGCTCTTGGCGAGCGTTTCCGCCCCCTCCGGATTATGGGCGCCGTCCAGCACAATCCTTGGAGACACTTCTTCCAGTCTTCCGGCCCAGAAAGTGCGGCGGAAGCCTTCCTGCACATCTTCATCATCCAGCATGAACGCCATATACTGCCGCAAGGATTCCAGAGCCATCATGGCCCCGGCAGCATTACTGCATTGATGCTCGCCCTTCAAGCCGATGCCAATCTCAATCGATCGGAAAGGACCTTTGAACATAAAGGTCTGCAGACCCTCGCGGATTCCGGTGACTTCATAGCTGAAGTCTTCTCCGGCAAGGTAGAGTTTGGAGCGGCATTCCGCCGCCTTTTTCTTGAGCACCGCTACTGCTTCCGGCTGAGTCACACAGCTAACCACAGGGACGCCGGGCTTGATGATTCCGGCCTTCTCTGTGGCAATCTGCTCCAGGGTATCTCCAAGGACATCCGTATGATCGAAGCCCACGTTGGTGATGATCGAGACGATAGGGGTAACGATGTTCGTTACATCCAGCCTTCCCCCAAGCCCCGTCTCCCATACGACAACGTCGGGATAGGCATGCTCCGCATAGTAGACAACCGCTAGTGCTGTGGCTACCTCGAACATGGTAGGCGAACCAAGCTCGCTTGCTGCGATCTCTTCTACCAACGGATGCAGGGTATTCGCTACTGCTGTCAAAGTCTCCTCAGAAATGTCCTCCCCGTTATATTGAAACCGGTTCGTAAATTTCGTTATATACGGTGAAGTGAATGTCCCAACGGAATAACCACTTTGTAGCAAGGTGCTTGTCAAAAAAGCACAGGTCGAACCTTTGCCGTTCGTTCCCGCTACATGAATAAACTTAAGCTTGCGGTGCGGATTGCCCAGCTTTTCCATCATCGCTAGTATCCGCTCCATTCCTGGGCGAATACCGAATGGAATCAGGCCGTTAATCCAGTCCACAGCTTCTCTATATGTTCCAAGAGGGGCGTTACTTCCGCCCCGGATCATGTCTTCCATGTCGTTTATCCTCTCAGCTCTGCGATGCGGGCAAGAACCTTTTCCCGTTTGGCGGAATAATCGGCCTGTTTCGCCCGTTCCTCTTCGATGACTTTTGCTGGAGCCTTGGCTACGAAGCCTTGGTTGCTCAGCTTCTTCTCCACACGCTCAACTTCGCTGTTCAGCGTCTGCACTTCTTTTTCCAGTCGGGCAATTTCCTGATCAATATCAATCAGCCCGGACAGCGGCAGCAGCAGCTCAGCGCCAGTAACTACAGCCGACATCACCTTACCCTCGGTTACCGGATTCAGGCCGGCTGCGAACGAGGAGGTGTTACAGAAGCGGCTGATGTAATTGTCATTGCGCTGAATGATGCCCAGAATGTCTTCATTTCCGGCTTTAATGATGAGGTCGACTTTCTTGCTCATCGGCACGTTCACTTCCGCCCGGATATTACGGACAGCGCGGATAATATCCATCAGGATATTCATCTCCGCAACAGCTTCGGCGTTCTCCAGTGCCTGGTCATATTCCGGCCAAGCTGCAAGAGTGATCGTCTCTCCTTTATGCGGCAGATGCTGCCAGATCTCTTCCGAGATGAACGGCATGAACGGATGAATCA
Organism: Paenibacillus sp. NPDC056722; assembly: GCF_042790635.1. Lineage (NCBI taxonomy): Bacteria > Bacillati > Bacillota > Bacilli > Caryophanales > Paenibacillaceae > Paenibacillus > Paenibacillus sp. NPDC056722. The sequence goes on from NZ_JBHTYV010000019.1 coordinate 39,756, forward strand.
GACGCAGGGTACGATCAAGCGTATAAGCCAGAACCGATTGCGTCTTCGATTTGGCGGCTTCATTCGTGCCGTACAGATTCAATTTGGCGAACTCGATATACCAGTCGCAGAGATCGTCCCAGATGAAATTGTAAAGCACACGGCCCGTCTCGCCGTATTCGTACGCGTCAATTAGACGCGTAATTTCGCGAGAAGTTTCGTTAAGACGGTGTAGAATCCAATGATCTGCTGTGCTCAAATCACCTGTAATGTCGATATCCTCGAAGGAAACACCCTCCAGATTCATCAGTGCAAAGCGCGACGCATTCCAGATCTTGTTGGCGAAATTACGCGCTTGCTCTACCTTCTCTATACGGAAGCGCAGATCCTGTCCAGCAGTAATACCTGTGGAGATCATGTAGCGTAATGCATCCGCGCCGTACTTCTCGATAACCTCAAGTGGGTCGATACCGTTACCAAGCGATTTGGACATTTTGCGTCCTTCGGCATCACGTACAAGTCCGTGAATCAACACATCCTTGAACGGCTTCTTGCCAGTGAATTCCTGAGAGGAGAAAATCATCCGCGCTACCCAGAAGTAGATAATGTCATAGCCGGTAACGAGCACATTGTTCGGGAAATAACGAGCCAGATCGCTACTCGTCTCATCCGGCCAGCCGAGTGTGGCGAACGGCCACAGATTCGAGCTGAACCAGGTATCCAGTACGTCCTCATCCTGCTTCAGGTCATTCAGGCCGCTTGCTGCTTGCGCTTCCTCCTCGCTCATGGCTACGAATACTTCGCCAGTAGATTCGGAATACCAGGCTGGAATTCTATGTCCCCACCAAAGCTGACGAGAAATACACCAATCGCGAACATTTTCGATCCAGTTCATGTAGGTCTTCTCAAAGCGCTCAGGTACAAAGTTAACGCCTGTTCCATCCTTCTGCGCGTTGATCGCTTCCTCTGCCAGAGGCTGCATTTTTACAAACCATTGGGTGGACAGATACGGCTCAATCACGGCGCCTGAACGCTCGCTGTGACCCACCTGATGCACATGATCTTCGATGGATACAAGGACACCCTGTTCCTTGAGATCAGCCGTAATTGCCTTGCGGGCATCGCTACGATCCTGGCCTTGATATGGACCCGCCTCAGCGTTCATGGTGCCGCTCTCGTCCATCACGTTGATCTGTGGCAGATCGTGGCGTAGTCCTACTTCGAAGTCGTTCGGATCATGTGCCGGTGTAATTTTCACCGCGCCGCTACCGAACTCTTTGTCAACATACTCATCAGCAATAACCGGAATCTCGCGTCCAATAATTGGAAGAATCAGCGTCTTCCCGATCATATCTGTGTAACGCTCATCCTCTGGATGCACCGCTACCGCTGTATCGCCCAGCATCGTCTCCGGGCGGGTGGTAGCTACCGTAATATAACCACTGCCATCCTTAAGTGGATAACGGAGGTGGTACAAATGGCCGTTAACTTCCTTGTACTCTACTTCGATATCAGACAGCGCTGTGCGGGCAGCCGGGTCCCAGTTAATGATCCGCTTGCCTCTGTAGATCAGGCCCTTCTCATAAAGCTTGACAAAGACGTGGCGCACCGCATGGGACATGCCCTCATCCAGCGTAAAGCGTTCGCGTGAGTAATCAAGCGACAGCCCCATCTTTGCCCACTGCTCATGAATGACATCAGCATATTGGTCTTTCCACTCCCACACTTGCTCCAGGAACTTCTCACGTCCAAGATCATAGCGGCTAATTCCCTGCTCGCGCAGCTTCTGTTCCACTCTCGTCTGAGTGGCGATACCGGCATGGTCCGTTCCCGGTAGCCACAGTGTATCGTAACCCTGCATGCGTTTCGTACGAATAAGGATGTCCTGCAGTGTATTAACGAGCGTATGGCCAATATGCAGCATGCCCGTTACATTCGGCGGGGGAATGACAATACTGTAGGGTTCTGCTTCCGGACGTAATCCAGCCTTAAAAAACTCATTTTCTATCCAGTAGCGGTACCACTTATCCTCCGCTGCCTTGGGATCATATGTTGTCGGCATACCGTTCTTGGAATCCTGGGCTGCGTTCTCTGCCGCTGAATCCTGCTGGCCCGACAGCTCCTTGGATGAATTGTTATTGTGTTCAGCCATTTCTATACCCTCCGTTTACATCGTTTGATTACAGTTATACCTGTTTTAGATTGAAAAAAAACAAAAAAGGCCCCTCGTCTCAAAGGACGAAAGGCCATTCTTTCGCGGTACCACCTTTGTTTCGCACCAATGGAAAAATAAAACTCCGCTTCTTGACCCTAAATAGGTCAGAAACCCAGTGCGACACCTCGTACAGATAACGGCTGCTACCGGCCACTTCCTAACCTGGATTCCACAGAATGAAAGACAAGCTCAGAGGGGCGACTCCGGGGCGACTTCGGGGGCTGGATCCTGCGGAATTTCACAGCACTTGCAATTCCGCTCTCTGAAGGGCTTACCGCCTACTCTTCCCGTTCCCAGTCTTTGACTAAATAGTGCTTACTCCATAATACATTTAGAGTTAAACATAGTCAACCTGGGCAAGTGCAGCGTTTATTACGGAATATATAAAACTTGACCCTCTTCAACGTTCTGTCCGCTGAGCCGGTTATAGAGACCCAGTTCACGGGCGCTGAGCTGGTACTTTTCGGCAATCGTATCGAGCGTCTCTTCCCGCTGTACAATGCATAGCCGGACTTTACGGAACAGGTTGCTGCTGCCCGAAGAACTGATGAACCGGCTTTTCCACTCCGTATCATTGCCGACCTCAGGTACAGCCGCATCCTCCGAAACTGACTCCTCAGCCTGAAGAACCTCCTGCTCCTTGCGGCTCTTGCTGGAGCTTAACAACGAAGAGAACGTAAGATGTTCTTTTTCCTTCGTGGCTTCTTCCTTCTTGCTGCCCAGCGCAACCTTGAGATCCTGTTTCTCCTCAGGGGAAGCCTCACTTTCGTGGGACACCGAATCTGCTAATGGAACAGGCTGCGCCTCAGGGGCCGCCGTCTCCGCCTGATTCGCCTCAGCTTGTTCAGAGGAATGTACAGCAGCCTGTGATGGCTCTTTTGCTACCTCCGCATTAGATTCGCTGACAGCGGCAGCATTGTTCTCCACTTCCGGGGAAAGATGCTCAGTCGCGGGCTGTCCGGTCTCCTCGCGATTCCAATGCTCGGAATTGAGCCAGTTATCTGCAGGTGCGGACGGTGCTCCAGTTGACTGGGCTTCAGTGAACTGAGCTTCGGTGAACTGGGCTTCGGTGAACTGAGCCTCAGTAAATTGAGCTTCAGTGAATTGAGTTTCAGCGAACTGGGGACTGCCAGACTGCAGATTTGTTGTCGACTCCAAACTATGTGTGAACACCCGGGGTTCCTTCGCTTTGCCCTGTGAATGAACGGCAGGTGCCTCAGCATTAACAGGTTCGGGCGACGCTGCGAAAGCCACAGGCTCAGCACCGGTAAACGCCAGATTATCCGCTGACGCAACAGTGTTCTCCCGCTCCTCTATCGAAGTCTCCTCGGCTGCACCTTCACCAAAGGTCCAGATCGAATTCTCGTACAGTGCATCCCCTTCGGGCGGGTTCTCGGCAGACTCCTGGACCGGTCTCTGCTCAGCAGAGGAGGAATAAGCTACTGTGTACTCCTCTTCCTGCCAGGCTGGCACAGCTTCTGTGCCTTCGATGCCTCGCAGCGACAGTACACCTGTAATATTCACCGTACGCATCGTGAGCAGATCGATATCGAAATTCTCAATCTCCACCCCTATGTCTTCAAGCGAGCTGATCCGTGTCAGCGGAACTGTAATTTCAACGGGAATCGCATGGTCCAGACGCTGTGTCACATCGTCTTCGCTCCGGTAAAGACCGGTAAGCAGCAGTTGGCCGTATAGCTCAGCCCGGTCCTCCCGCTGAATTACCTGGATGTCAGGAAGCAGCTCAACCTCTTCCAGTTCTGCTATTCCAGGCAGCTCTGCCGGCAGGTGAATCCGTTCATAAATATCAAACCGCAAGCCGTGGGACTGGTCAAACACGGGAAATGTCCTCCTTCTTGGCATAATCTAACCCTGAGACAAGCCCAGAGCATAAGCCCAAAATGTTACTCCCCTCATGTATATGCTTCAAATAGAGAGGCATGACAACTTTGGCTGCTACTGGGTGGACAGGATAATTTAAAAAGCCATTACAACAACGTATTGTATGCCTTCACGATTCCGCGGGTTACGGGTAAGTGCCGCATTTGAAGAAGGGTTGAATGGCTGCTGGAAGTAACACCAGGCGAAACAGGTTGTGTCAAAAAGGGAACAGGCGCGGGGGGATACGCCGGGGTAACAAGTTATGCTGAAGAAGGGCCTGACGCGGGGATACTCTTGGGTAACCAGTTGTGCTATAAAGGGGCTAGACGCGGGGCGCTGCTCTAGGGTAACTAGTTGTGCTAAAAAGGGGCTAGACGCGGGGGCTGCTCTGGGGTAACAAGTTGTGCGAAAAAGGGGCTAGACGCCGGGGATACTCTGGGGTAACTAGTTGTGCTATAAAGGGGCCTGACGCGGGGGATACTCTGGGGTAACCAGTTATGCTAAAAAGGGGCTAGACGCGGGGGATACTCTTGGGTGACTAGTTGTGCTATAAAGGGACTAGACGCGGGGATACTCTTGGGTAACTAGTTGTGCTAAAAAGGGGCTAGACGCGGCGATACTCTGGGGTAACTAGTTGTGCTAAAAAGGGGCTAGACGCGGCGATACTCTGGGGTAACTAGTTGTGCTATAAAGGGGGCCTGACGCGGGGGATACTCTTGGGTAACTAGTTGTGCTAAAAAAGGGCTAGACGCGGGGGCTGCTCTTGGGTAACTAGTTGTGCTATAAAGGGGCTAGACGCGGGGGCTGCTCTTGGGTAACTAGTTGTGCTATAAAGGGGCTAGACGCGGCGATACTCTGGGGTAACTAGTTGTGCTAAAAAGGGGCCTGACGCTGAGGGCTACACCGCCAAAAAAGAACCAGACACTAGTGCTACTCTGACCGCACCGGTGTGCCAAAAAAGCCTCGCCAATAATCTCTGGTTGACCTAATATGGGTTACCTCAAAAGTGAACGGTCACCTCCAAGTTAGGCAGTAGAATAAACTCTCATTACAGCAGCATTGATCCTAAACGGAGACGCGCCCCTTTCGGTAGACAGATATAATCATACACCTGCTAAGCCAGGAGGAGCTTTATCATCTTACATAAGCCGAACAAATGAAGTAAACAAGAGCAAAGATGAGCGAACGGGGAAGTTTGGAATTTTAGGTGTAAAGCGATCTGCTGAAAGATTTCCATAGGAAAGCTAGCACGGGACATAGACTGTCACAGATTTCAACCAATAGAAGCGGTATACTCCCCTTCACTAGACATCTTAACAGTAAAAAAGAGGGACCACCTCCCAACTAACGGCATTTTTGTACCTTATTTTTCTTCATTATAGTCAAATGAGGGAAATAAGGGCATTTTTGTATCTTATTTTCCGAAAAAGCACGTTGTATGCGGTATTCTGGAAGATTTAAGGTACAATATTGCACTTAATCTCCTCTAACCCTCAGCTGCAGAGAATTTAAGGTACAAAAATGCCGTTAATTACACTTCCATAATCCAAAAAGTTGATGCGGTAGAGCAGGCTCCATCTCAAACGCAGGGTCTGAAGCTCAGGAATTATAAATAAAAAGGGGAGCTGCATGTTGCACTGCATAGTAGACTTGTCAGAGCGTGTAGCACACATAGTGGACTCGTCAGAGCCTGTAGCACACATGGTGGACTTGTCAGAGCCTGTAGCACACATGTCGGACTTGTCAGAGCCCGGTGCAGGTCCTCACGACCTACCCTTGGAGCTTGGCACTAATTTAGCAGGAAAATCTCCCGTTAATTCTCCCCTTTCAAGAGTTTCGCTCGAATTTAAAGGAAATTATCCAGTTATTTCACCCTGTTATAAGAAATTTGGGGAGGATCTTAGAAATTAACGGGAGTGTTTCCCGTTATTATTTGGAAACCCTCCATTTTCGAAAATTAACAGGAGTATTTCCAGTTGTTTAAAGACTGGTGACATTCACTTCTACTTTACCGGATTCGCACGCACGTTGAAGGCAAGTGGCTTTGGGCTTGCTTATCTTTTGAACGTCTCTTGCCTATCTCTCGCCTGCACCTTGCCTGTCTTTCGCCGATCTCTTGCCTGTCTCTTGCCTATCTCTCGCCGGCCTCTTGCCGGTCTCTTGCCTATCTCTTGCCGGTCTCTTGCCTGTCTTTTGCCTGTCTCTTGCCCATCTCTTGCCTGTCTCTTGACCGTCTCGTGCCTGTCTCGTGCTTGTGCTTTGCCAGTCTCTTACCCATCCATTGCTCCAAAAGGGGAAGCCGTCAATCACAAAAAAACATGGCGGTTCAGGAATCCTCCTGAGCACCGCCATGTTCTATTTTTCGCATTATTTTTAAGCAGATGGGCTTACTTCTCATCAAGGAATACACCAATTTTGGGACAGTCCCCTAGTATTCTTATCCTCCCAAGTGGCTTAGGCCTGCCAAACATCCATCAGCAGTTCGCGCAACTCCAGCATATCCGCTGGCCATGGGTCGCTGATCGCAAGCTCTTCTCCGGTCCAGGGGTGCCGGAAGGCCAATAGCTCCCCGTGCAGCGCCTGACGGCCTGCTAATGAGCTGCTCCCCGGCGCAGCGCTGTCCCGCTTCCAGGCAGGCCCGCCATACAGGGCATCCCCAAACAGCGGATGCCCGGCATGGCTGAGATGGACGCGAATCTGGTGCGTCCGGCCAGTCTCCAGCTGCACACGCAGCACAGTGCCTCCGTGCAGCTGTTCTCGCCCGGTAATCAGCGTTACTGCAGGCTGACCGGTTGGCGAGACCCTTCTGCGTGCCGCATGATGCCGATCACGCCCGATGGGGTCATTGATCACCTTAAGGCCAGGCGAAACCTTGCCCTCAGCGATGGCAACATAATGCCGCGAAATGGACTTGTCGCGCATGTTGCTGTCAAGGACGAGCTGGGCAAATTCATTCTTGGCATATAATACGGGACCCGTCGTGTCTTTATCCAGCCGGTGGATATGACGAACAGCAACCCCGCCCCCGGAAGCAGCATAATGCCCTGCAACCAGATGGTCCAGCGTAACCTCATTGCTGCTGCCGTCAGGATGCACCGCCATGCCTGCTGACTTATGCACGACCAGGCAGAAATCGTCCTCGAAGAGGACGTCAAGAGGCTGCCACGCAGCTTCAATTCCGGCCTCCCGAAAGGGAAAAAGGGCCAGCCGCAGCCGGTCCCCTTTTATCAGGATACCCTTCTCATGGCGCAGCCGTATATGCAGCTTCTGAGGCATGCCCACCGTAGTCAGTAGCCAATTGTCGATGGCGGCTTCCTTATCCTCCGCGCCTGTCAGGACCCGGCCCGGCATGGCTTCCAGCCACTCCCCGCGCTTAACCCAGGAACCGCCGCCGGTAATCCCCCCGTTCACCGCTGTCACAAAGCCTTCAGGGCATTGTAATGGCACTCGATGGTGTCATCAATATCCTGCTCACTGTGCGCTGCTGATACGAACATGCCCTCAAACTGCGACGGTGCCACATTAATGCCACGAGTCAGCATTTCTCCGAAATAACGACGGAACGTGTCGAGGCTGCTGGCTTTGGCCGTGTCATAATTGACAACCGGACCTTCAGTGAAGAATGGACACACCATGGAGCCCACCCGGTTGATCGTCAGCGGGATGCCGGCTTCTTGGGCATTGCGTTTCATGCCTGCTTCCAGCCTAGCACCCATTTTCTCCAGATGATCATATACTTCCGGGGTCAACAGCTTCAGCGTGGTAAATCCTGCTGCCATGGCCAGTGGATTACCACTGAGCGTACCAGCTTGATAGATCGGTCCGGATGGAGCCATCTGCTCCATGATCTCTCTTTTGCCGCCATAAGCGCCAACTGGAAGACCGCCGCCAATGACTTTGCCGAAACAGGTCAGATCAGGTGTAATGCCGAAAAGACCTTGTGCACAGCTACGATTGACCCGGAAGCCAGTCATAACCTCATCAAAGATCAGCAACGCTCCATAGTTAGTAGTCACTTCACGCAGACCTTCCAGGAAGCCCGGCTGAGGCAAAACAACACCCATATTACCTGCAATCGGCTCCACAATAATCGCAGCAATCTCTTCGCCAAACCGTTCAAAAGCCACTCTCACAGATTCCAGATCATTATATGGAACGGTGATGGTATTCGCTGCCACTCCTTCCGGGACCCCAGGGCTATCGGGCAGTCCGAGTGTTGCTACACCAGAACCCGCTTTGATCAATAGACTGTCGGCATGGCCGTGGTACGAGCCTTCGAACTTCAAAATTTTACTGCGTCCGGTATAACCGCGGGCCAAACGAATGGCACTCATCGTCGCTTCTGTACCAGAGTTGACCATACGCACAATGTCTACAGACGGCACACGTTCAACTACGGTTTTAGCCATTTCTGTCTCCAATAAAGTAGGCGCACCGAAGCTGGTTCCTTTAGCTGCAGTCTCTTGCAGAGCCTGTACCACTTCCGGATGGGCATGACCCATAATCAGCGGTCCCCACGAACAGACATAGTCAATAAATGTGTTGCCGTCGATATCATAAATACGCGAACCTGCTGCACGATCAACATAGACCGGCGTCAGTCCTACCGATTTAAAAGCCCGCACAGGGCTGTTCACCCCACCGGGGATATACTGCTTCGCTTCATCAAAAGCCTTCCGGGAAGCCTCTTCCCGGCGCGCCAGTGGCACATTACCCATTCTATCTTCACTCCTGTTCATGAATATGTTTACACCCGGCAGACGCCAGATGTTCTTAGCACTTCGTTGCTTAGCATTTCATTGCTCACCCATACAGCTATTAACCATGCAGCCAGGGAGCCTAGACAAAAAGATGTTCTTTGCTTCGCTCGCTGCATCAGTATAGGCTATTAATCGCACAACTAGCGACTCTAGACAGCAGATGTCCTTTGCTTTGCTTGTTGCATCAGTGCAGCCTTTTAACCGCGCAGCCAGCGGGCGGCATCCTTCGCAAAATAAGTAATGATAATGTCCGCACCCGCACGTTTCATACCAGTCAGCATCTCCAGCACTACGGCCTGCTCGTCAATCCAGCCCTGCTGGGCTGCTGCTTTGACCATCGAATATTCACCACTCACATTGTAAGCAACCAGCGGCAGATCGAACTGGTCACGAATCGTACGGATCACATCCAGATAAGCCAGCGCAGGTTTTACCATCAGCATATCTGCACCTTCCAGTACGTCCGAATCCGCCTCACGGATCGCTTCCCGCAGATTAGCCGGGTCCATCTGATAGGTCTTACGATTGCCGAACTGCGGTGCAGAATCAGCAGCCTCACGGAACGGGCCGTAGAACGCCGAAGCATATTTGACCGAATAAGACATAATCGGCACATGCTCAAAACCATTCTCGTCCAGCCCGGCGCGAATCGCCTGCACAAAGCCATCCATCATATTGGACGGAGCAATTATATCCGCACCAGCTTTCGCCTGGGATACCGCCGTACGAGTCAGCAGCTCCAGTGAGGCATCATTCAGCACGTCTCCATGCACCACACCATTAACAGTATGGGTATGGACCATACCGCAGTGTCCGTGGTCTGTGAATTCGCACAAACATGTATCAGCAACGACCAGCAGCTCAGGGTACCACTGCTTAATCAGACGAGTTGCCTCCTGTACAATACCATCCTCTGCGAACCCGGAAGAACCGATCGCATCCTTGGTTTCAGGAATCCCGAATAGCAGAACCGCCGGAATTCCCAGCGCTGCAATCTCATCAACCTCTTCCTTCAAAGTATCCAATGAAAAATGATAAACCCCTGGCATGGAGCTAATCTCATTTTTCACACCAGTCCCGTATGTCACAAAAATCGGCTGTATAAAGTCCAGCACATTCAATACCGTCTCGCGCACCATACCGCGAATCCCAGCGGTGCCACGCAGACGGCGGTGCCGCATGATTGGAAAACTCATATCGATCCCTCCGAATAGGTTAGTTGTGTTTTGTGTTTTGTGCGTTATATGTTTTATTGTTCGTTATATATTTTGTTGTGTGTTGTTGTGTGTTGTTGTGTATTTTGTGTTATAAGTTGCATACAGAGCGCCTTAAAGAAAGGCTTACTCTCTTAGTATGGTTATCCTCAACAGACTAAACTGCTAAATTACAGTTAACAAAACTAAATCACAGCCAGAGTAGCTATATCTCATACAGAGTGGCTATATCTCATGAAGAGTAGCTATATCTCATACAGAGTGGCTATATCACAGCCAGGGTAACTATATCTCATACAGAGTAACTATATCTCATCAGGGTAGCTATCTCTCATACAAAGGTAGTCGGTTGAAAATAAAGGCAAAAATGTACCTTATTTTTAGCTAAATCATGTATTTCTGGAGATTAAGAGCAAAAATGCACCTTAATTCCCCATATTAGCAGTTCTCAAACGCCAATCTAAGAAATTAAGCGACATTTTTGCCGTTAAATGCTGAATATGCCTAACTTCAATCAAATTAAGGTACAGATTTGCACTTATTTTCCCAATGCTATATAGACTGAAGCCTTGTCCGGGTCTCTGCATTCCAACGGCACAGCTCCTGCACCAGCGCTTCCAGCGTCGATTCTTCCGCCAGAAGCCCCGGGGTTAACCCGGCTTCCATCGCGGTTTTTTGGGTTAGAGGACCGATACAGGCCACCTTAACATTTGCTAACAATGGTAGTGGGTCCTGCACACCCATCCGTTTCAGGATGGTCAGGAAATTACGTACTGTGGACGAACTGGTGAAGGTAACGGCATGTATGCGGCCTTCCTCCAGCAGCTTGAGCAGTTCATCATCGTCCTCGCCGGTGACCACCGTCTCGTACGTGTCGGCTTCCGTCACTTGTAGGCCCAGCTCCTTCAGCTTGTCCGGCAGCCAGTCGCGCGCCAGATCGCCGCGCGGCAGCAGCACCTTCTGACCCGGCTGCAGCTCCGCGCCGAACTTCTCGACCAGCCCTTCCGCCTGGAACCGCTCCGGAAGGGCTTCGCTCACCAGGCCGCGCTGCGCCAGCGCTCTGGCCGTCGCCGGCCCCACCGCCGCAATCCGCGCGCGGTACAGCCGCCGGATGTCCGCCCCCAGCTCCTCCAGGTGGCGGAAAAAGAACTCCACGCCGTTCACACTCGTGAAGAAGACCCAATCATACGCCTCCAGCGCGCCCAGCGCTTCGGCGATGATGGCCTTCTTCGCCTCGCCCTCCGGCATGATCGTCTCGATCACCGGGAACTCGTACGGTTCCCCGCCGAGTTCCTCAATGCGGTCCACCAGCTCGCTAGCCTGGCTGCGCGAGCGGGTAACCAGGATGCGCTTGCCGAATAGCGGCAGCGCCTCCGCCCACATCAGCTCCTCGCGCTGCAGCACGACATCGCCAACAACAATCACCGCCGGCGGCTGAAAATCCGCCGCCCGCACCTTGGCCTCAATGTCGGCCAGCGTGCCAACGAGCGTCTCCTGCTCGGCACGAGTGCCCCAGCGCACGAGGGCCACCGGTGTCTCCGGCGGTCGGCCATGTTTGATCAATTGATTGCTGATATATCCGATTTTGGCCACACCCATCAGGAAGACGAGTGTACCCGTTGCATTTGTTACTTTATCCCAATGAATGGAATGATCCAGCTTATCCGGGCTTTCGTGGCCCGTGATGATCGACAGGGAAGAAGCATGATCCCGGTGCGTCACAGGAATGCCAGCGTAAGCCGGAACACTGATTGCCGAGGTAATGCCAGGGATGATCTCGTAAGGAATGCCATGCTGACGCAGCAGTCCCGCTTCCTCACCCACCCGGCCAAAAATCGTCGGATCGCCGCCCTTAAGCCGCACCACCGTCTTTCCTTGTGACGCAAGATCTACCAGCAGCTGGTTGATTTCTTCCTGCTTCATCGTGTGGCGGTCAGGCAGCTTGCCTACATAGACCTTGTCCCCGCCCGGCTTCATCTTCTTCAGCAACCTTGGACTAGCCAGCCTGTCGTACACCAGCACGTCCGCTTTTTGGATACATTCGAGTCCTTTAACCGTGATCAGCTTCGCATCCCCGGGTCCTGCACCTACCAGATAGACCTTCCCCGTCATTTCCCCTCATCCCCTTGCTTCAGCCAGAATCTTCTCCGCTCCCTTAGCAATCAGCCGCTGCGCAACCTCTTTCCCAACCTGCACCGGGTCATCCCCTGTACAAGTCTCCTTCAGGATCGTCGAGCCGTCCGGTGTTCCCACCATTCCTGTCAACGATATCACAGGCCGGCCCTGATCCGCTGTGCGTTCAACAACATTTTGCTGCTCTTCCCCACATTCATTCAGTACGGCAAAAGCACCGATCGGCACCTGACAGCCGCCGTTTAGCACCCCAAGGAACGTCCGCTCCGCCGTCACCGTCACAGCGGTTTGAGGATCGTTATACAAATCCAGAAGCTGCCGCAGCTCGGCATCATCCTCACGACACTCAATGCCCAGCGCGCCTTGCCCGACAGCGGGCAGACACACTTCCGGCGGCAAATACGCGCTGACCCGGTCCTGCCAGCCCATCCGCGCAAGTCCAGCCGCCGCCAAAAGGATCGCGTCATACTCCCCGCTCTCCAGCTTGCGCAGCCGCGAGTCAATATTCCCGCGGACCGGCTCAATGACCAGATCCGGCCGCAGCGCCGCGAGCTGGCTGGAGCGCCGCAGGCTGCTCGTCCCGACGCGTGCGCCTGGCGGCAGACTCTCCAGGCCCGCGCCATCCCCGGTGATCAGGCAGTCACGCGGGTCCTGGCGCTGCGGTACAGCGCCATTGATCAAGCCTTCCGGAAGCACGGCAGGCATGTCCTTCATACTGTGTACAGCCATGTCGATTTCTTTGTTCAGCATAGCCTGCTCAATTTCTTTGACGAAGAGGCCCTTGCCGCCCACCTTGGACAGCGTAACATCGAGAATTTGGTCACCTTTGGTGACGATTTTCTTCACTTCAAACGTAAATTCCAGTCCATGCTCCTCACTCAGCCGCTCCAGATCGGCAATCACCTGTCCGGTTTGTGTCAGTGCCAGTGCACTTTGTCTGCTGCCCACAATAATCTTTCGCATTCTTTATTCCTCCCGGTTGTCGGCAATCCAGGTGTCTATGACCTCCGGACTCCACTCTATAAAGGTTCCCTGTCTCATCTGATCCAACACATCAAGCCCTTCCAGCCTGCGGAGAAGCTGCCTGCGAACCGACGAAGATGGCTCCCTGCGCTTAATCTCTCCTCGCATCCGGTACAGAAAATCCAGATAGGGCTCGTATTCATCACCCAGTAACTCCTCCAGCTGTTCCCTGATCTTTGTGACCGCTCCGGGACCGGCTCCCGATGCGGATACGGCAACGGTTAACCTCCCCCGCCGAAGAACAGCAGGTGTAATAAAAGTTCCGGCCTCCCCATGACTGACCACATTCACGGGAACCCCCTGCACTCTGGCCTCATGAGCCACTTCCCCATTCACCTGCTCATCATTGCTAGCCGCATATACGAGAAAGGCTCCGCGGGTATCACCGGGAGCATAGTGGCGGCTTAGCCAGATCAAGCGACCTGTTTCAGCGAGTACGGTCAATGCCGCTGTCAATTCAGGACTGATTACCGTGATTACCGCACCGGCTTCCAGCAGACCAAGCACCCTGCGTTCCGCTACAGCTCCGCCGCCGATCACAACACAGTGTTGTCCTGAACAGTCCAGCATTATCGGCAAATAGAGTGGCATGTGATCTCACTCCCCGCCCCAGCGGTGGAAATTCGACCAGGAGTTCAGCAGGAAGTTGAGGATAATGAATCCATATCCTGAGATAGCCCAGCGGGCCATCAACACTCCGCTATTCTGACCAGACCGCTTTAATATAAGATAAGCTATGTAAATCCCCAGACCGATCAATGTCGTCAGCACTTTTAAATCCTGAAACAACATCAGACGTCCTTCTACGACAATTGAAAGTCCTGCCATTACTAGCGAAAAGACCAGTAACGGGGTTCCAGCCAGCACCGAATAATAAGTGTATTTATCAAGCACCTCAAGGCTTGGCAGACGGCGAATTCTGTCACTCCACTTCTTGTTCTTCAAGCGGGAATGCAGGAACAGATACATGATCGCAAACGCCGTCCCCAATGTCAGTGCCGCAAAGCTCAAATTCGCCAAAATAATATGCACGGCCAGCCAGCCGTGTACCGCACTCCAGCTCTGTAGCGTATGATCCTCGGCCGTTAGCCAGACCCGGTTGAGCAGGAATACGCTAAATCCCGCCACGCTGAGCAAAAGAATCGTAAACTCCGATCTTCGTGTCAATGCTATCCCAAGTGAGGTCAACACAATACTGAACGAGAACCAGAACAAGAAATCATACGGGGTAAAAATCGGCAGCCCGCGCTCCTCGGAGAAGCGGATACCGAGGCCCGTAAGCTGAAGCAGGCTGACAACAACAAGAAGCCCTGTGCCCAGCCGTTTTTCACTCGGACTCCGCCGAAGGCAATCCGAGAAAACAAACAGCAGGCTCAAGGCATACACCAGCAGAGCGGCATCATATATTCCGTTCAACAGCATCTGCTCACCTGCCCAGCAGGCCAGCCGAAGCAAGCGTTGTTCCTGGCAGTACTACATTGGCAGCTGCGCCTGTTACTTGTTTACCATGGGCCGGATTGGTAGATGGGGATCCTCCACCCTGCGGGCCTTCATCGATATGACCCTGCAGCGCGAAGATTTTAGAGAAATAATCCAAGGCTTCACTTCCCTGCTTGCCCCCGGACATCTCCTTGATCACATTAATCGGATCATGCATCATCTGGTTCACGATGCTCTTCGTCAAACGGCGGATTACCTTGCGCTGATGATCATCCAGCTCCGGCAGCTTGTTGAACAAGCTCTCCATCGTCTCTTCATGAATCGCATTCGATTTATCCTGGAGCGCACGGATCACCGGACGAACACCCAGCGTCTTGAGCCAGAGCTGAAACTCGTCCATTTCCTCACCAATCATGACCTCGATCTTGGCAGCTTCGCTGCGGCGCATCTCCAGATTGTTCTCTACAATGCCCTCCAGATCGTCAATATCATACAGGAACACACCGGATACATTGGCCGCCTCAGGATCAATATCCCGCGGAACCGCAATATCAATCATGAACAGCGGCCGCGAAGGGCGGCGCTTCATGCCTTCCGCTACCTGCTGGGCCGTAAGCACATAACCTGCTGCCCCCGTAGAGCTGATCACAATATCGACCTCATCGAGATGCTTCAGCGCGTCCTCAATCGTGCTCGGCTTGCCGGAGAACTTCTCGGCCAGTTCTGCCGCCCGAGACAGTGTGCGGTTAGCTACAATCACCTCGGCAGCACCGCTGCTATAGAGGTGCTTCACGGTTAGTTCGCTCATTTTGCCGGCGCCAAGAATGAGTACTCTTTTACCAGTGAACATGCCAAAAATACGCTTGCCCAGCTCCACAGCCGCATAGCTGACCGACACTGCGCTCTCGCCGATCGAAGTCTCACTATGAGCCCGCTTGCCGAGCGTAACCGCCTGCTTAAACAACTTATTGAACCACGTTCCCGTAGCCCCTTCACCCTGTGCAGTCAAAAAAGCGCTGCGCACCTGTCCCAGGATCTGCGTCTCGCCTATTACCATTGAATCTAAACCGCAAGTCACACGGAACAAATGTGCGATCGCCTGCTCGTCTTCATATATATACATATGCTGCGTAAATTGCTCACTTCTTACCCCGAACCACTGTTCCATGAAGCTGCGGATGAAATATCCGCACATATGGAGACGGTCCACGACCACGTATATCTCAGTCCGGTTGCAGGTGGCAACTACGACACCCTCCAGAACGCTCTTCGTTCCCATTAATTGGTGAAGCGCTTCCGGTAAGTCTTGTTCCGCAAAAGCGAACTGCTCCCTCACCTCTACGGGCGCCGTACGATAATTCAGTCCAACGACGACGATGTGCATCGCAAGTTCACCATCCTAGTCTCATTTATTGCTGTAATTACTGCTGCATCACGATCTCATACTCATATCCGAATGACGACTCTTTCACATCATCCACAAACGCTGTGTTAAGTATATCACACGAAATTACGACTTTTTACATATTTTTTGAACGGTTTATGAACTCCAGATAATAATTATTATAAATAAAAATCAATGGAAACTCCATGGTTAGGATGGGGAAAATTTGTTTTTTTATTAGTGATTCACCAAACTGCCTCAAACTAATCTCTCTAACAAATTTCTGCAAAAAAACGGCGAAACAGAAGTTACTTGCTTCTGTCCGCCGCTTGCCATAAGCCGGAACTTAGATATTAAGAAATAAGGTTTAGATTATTCTTTGGCCTCTTCCGGTGTATATACTACCGTTTTTTCAACCGTTGTAAACTTACCGTATTTGTTAGTAACCTTGAAGATAAAGCTGTTACTGCCTTCCTTAAGCGTGACCATCTTGTTGAAAGAGCCATAGCTGCCTACCAGTTGATCATTAAGATAAATTTTCGGAGAGCTGTCATTGGCATCTGTAGTATTACCGCTTAACGTAATCTGTCCATTACTGGTCGTCTCAGGAATGTAGTCTAATTGAAGCTCTGGCGCAGCAATTGTAAATACTACAATCTTTTTGATCGTTGCCGAGCTTTTGCCAAGATTATTTGTTGCCTTGAAGGTAAACACATTCTCGCCTTCCTTAAGCGTAACTGTCTTGTTGAAGGAGCCGTAGCTGCCTACCAGTTGATCATTCATATAGATCTTCGGAGAAGTGTCATTCTTATCTGTTGCCGTCCCGCTCAGGGTGATGGTGGCATCATTGCTGGTTTCCGGTACCAAATCCAGAACAAGCTCCGGTCCACCCACAGAGAAGATAATCTTTTTGGTAATCGTTTCTGAGATTTTGCCAAGACTATTCGTTGCCTTAAAGATAAACACGTTCTCGCCTTCCTTAAGCGTAACTGTCTTGTTGAAGGAGCCGTAGCTGCCTACCAGTTGTTCATTCATATAGATCTTCGGAGAGCTGTCATTGTTATCTGTCGCCGTCCCGCTCAGGGTGATGGTGGCATCACTGCTGGTTTCTGGTACCAGATCCAGTACAAGCTCCGGTCGGTATGACAAGAAGGTAATTTTCTTGGTGATCGTTGCCGAGCTTTTGCCAATATTATTCGTTGCCTTAAAGGTAAACACATTCTCGCCTTCGTTAAGCGTAACTGTCTTGTTGAAGGAACCGTAGCTGCCTACCAGCTGGTCATTCATATAGATCTTCGGGGAATTGTCGTTCTTATCCGTTGCCGCACCGCTAAGCGTAATGGTGTTTTTATTCGTCTTTTCAGGAGTAGCATCAATTACCAGATTCGGTCCAGCCAATGAGAACGTGATTTGCTTCTCCACCACTGCTGTTTTACCGTACTTATTCTTGGCAGTCACAACGATCTTGTTGACTCCCTCTTTCAGGAGAATATCCGCGCTCCACTCACCGTTATAAGACACATGTACACCTTTATCGTTGATCCATACTGTCGCAGGCGAATCACTACTGTCTCTAACCGTACCGCTGATTTGCGCGGATGGCTTATTGGTCGTATCAGGCGCTTGAACGGTCAGCTTCGGTCCCGTTGTCTCGAAGGTAACCTGTTTCTTTACGATTTTGGAGCGTCCGTTAGGGAGTACAGCCTTGAACACAAACTCGTATACTTTCTCCCCTTCATCCAAACTGTAGGCTTCCGCAAAAGAACCGTTGTTGTTCTCCACTTCATCCTCATTAATGTACACCTTGGCATCCGCATTGACTTTGCCCGTAATCTTGATCGTCGCTTCGGATACGTTAGCAGGCACCTGAACATCCAGTTGTACATCTTTGCTCGCATTAGTATAAGAGGACTTCAGCACCCGATACAGCAGCGTAGCCACAGAGGCTCTATTAATTGGAGCGTTCGGCTTGAAGCTTCCATCCGGGAAGCCTTGAATCAGCTTCTTGTCCACCGCCACGGCTACCTCTTGGGCAAGCTGCGGAGAAATATCACCATAGTCATTGAACTTCCAGCGCAGTGCGCTGTCCGCATCCACACCTTCAGTAGCCAGTCCCATAGCCCGCACTAGCGCTACCGCCACATCTTCACGGGTAGCCTTCGCTTGCGGATCAAAGAACGGCTTGCCCTTCATAGGGAAGTAACCTGTCAGGTAGTCCTTGGAGGACTCCACATATTTATAGGCCCAGGAAGAGGGGGACACATCAGAGAACGTCTGCTCCTCAGCTTCCACCAAATCCAGACCAAATGTCAACGTAATCAGCTTCGCCAGCTGCTCACGCGTAATCGGCGCTTCAGGCTTAAACGTACCATCCGGATTCCCAGTAATAATCCCCTGACTAGCCATACTCTCAATAGCTTCATTCGCCCAGTATGTAGTCTTCACATCAACAAAAACATATGAGCTGCTCTGCTGCACAACCGTAGCTGCGTTAGCAACCCCGCCAAAAAACAGACTAAGCAGCATCAACCATACTGCCGCATACCGAATACTTTTCCCCTTCACTACCCCATCGCCTCCACTATCTTCATCCATAGTTCTTCTACTCTCAGTATCTATCATCTATCAAGAGCAGAGAAGGATTTCCAAGGAATTATTATACAGGAAGTGGGCCATATGTAATAGGTGTAAGGTCATGTTTTGAGAAAAGAAAAGGTTCATAGATTGCACAGACGGGCGCTGGCGCTACTACTCCATCCTCTCGTTCATAGAAAAAGACCTGGTCTCGGAGAAATCTCACCGAAACCAGGCCTTGATCTGATTAAGCACATCCTTCGCTTCTGGACCATTATATCCAAAGGCATTCCCGATCATCTTCACATATTCATTAAATGTTGTCTCCCGACTGTAACGATCTCTCCACCAGCGCCCGGCGTGGTAGCCAGAATCAGAGCCTATATACGTAAGCTCAATTCCCGACTTCTTATACACACGATCAAAGAGGATCTTCACTCGCCGCATGTGAAAATCGGAGGAGACGACAATCGCAGAAGTAAAACCGTGCTCCTTCATTATTGGAAGAGTGAACTCAACGTTTTGATAGGTGCTTTCTGCCTCGTTCTCCGTTAGGATGGCATCTTGGGGGATGCCGAGGGCAAGAGCGGTTTGGAGCATATCACCGGACGCGCTGGTCGATTCTTTGGCGTTGGAGAGAATCATGTAAGGAGCATAGCCAGCGTTATATAACTTGGCGGCTTCCTCAACCCGGCCCGGGCCACCGCTGAGGACGATGATGACCTCTGCTTGTTTGGGTGATTGGGAGAGGGGGAGGATGCGGCCGGCGGTTAGGAAGGCTGTGAGCATCAACAAAAGGGACAAGTATGCAAGTACTCTTCTATTGGACAACCTGCCTCTGTTTGTCTTATTAGCTCCGTTTTTCATATATTATTTGTTGGCTTCATTTCGAAGGATTTGTTCCCACCACTCAGTATTATCAATGTACCATTGGATAGTCTGCGCAATTCCTGTTTCAAACGTATAGGTTGGCTGCCAACCCAATTGTTCCAGTTTGGTAGGATCAATGGCATAACGTTTATCATGTCCCAACCGATCTGTTACGAACTCTATTAAATCCCCGGATTTCCCTAGAGTGCTTATAATCGTTTTAACGACCTCAAGGTTGGTGCGCTCATTATGTCCACCTACATTATAGACTTCCCCTTCTACACCCTGGTGTAACACAAGATCAATGGCAGCACAGTGATCCCATACATGGAGCCAATCACGAATATTCTTTCCGTCTCCATATACCGGAACCTTCTCATCATTCAGTACCTTTGATATCGTCAACGGAATCAACTTTTCAGGAAAATGATATGGCCCATAGTTATTGGAACAACGTGTAATATTCATCGGTAACCCGTAGGTTTCATAGTAAGCGCGAACTAGCAAATCAGATGCTGCCTTGCTTGCACTGTACGGACTGTTTGGCTGCAAGGGAGTGTCCTCGGTGAAAAATGATGTTGGATCAAAGTCCAACTCTCCGTATACTTCGTCTGTGGACACATGAACGAATTTAGTAATTCCAAACTTCCTGGCCGCATCCAGCAACACCTGTGTCCCCATTACATTCGTTCGCACAAAAACTGCAGGGTCAGTGATAGAACGATCAACATGGCTTTCTGCAGCAAAATGTACAACATAAGTAAACTTCTCTTGTTCAAAAAGATTCAGAATGAATTCGCGCTCTGCAATATCTGCTTGTACAAACCGATAATTTGCTTTGCTCTCCATTTGGTGATGCTTCGTTAAATCCCCTGCGTAGGTTAGCAAGTCCAGATTCACAATATCATAATTCGGATACTTATCAACCATATATTGAACGAAGTTGCCACCGATAAATCCGGCACCACCTGTAACCAGCACTTTTGGTTTACTCATTAAATGCACCTCAGATCTATACTCTAAATATTAAAAATCATATGTGAAATTCAAATTAGCATCTTTTAATAAAGGTGCCTTCTCATCTTTAGCAGACAGAACCGGTGTAACTTCAATAGGCCATTCGATACCGATAGCAGGGTCATTCCACAGAATTCCTCCATCACATTCCGGGGCATACAACTCATCGCATTTATATTGAACTTCAACATCCTCAGTCAACGTCATGAATCCATGGGCAAACCCTTTAGGAATCAGTAACTGCGTCTTATTCTCCGCGCTGAGTTCAATTCCAAACCATTTGCTATAAGTTGGACTTCCCTTACGAATATCTACAGCTACATCAAAAATAACACCCCTTGTACAACGAACCAGCTTCGTCTGTGCTTTAGGATGTAACTGATAGTGCAAGCCACGTAGTGTGCCCTTAGTCGCAGAGTAGGATTGGTTATCTTGTACAAAATCCAGTTTAATACCATGCTCTTTGAATTTTGCAGTACTATAGGTTTCTGTAAACCACCCTCGGTGATCTCCGAATACGGTTGGTTCGACGACCATTACCCCTTGTAAAAAAGTCTCTGTTATTTTCATAGCCACCACACTTTCTGTTGTTAGTATTGTATCTTACCCGTTGCGACTTTCATCAAGTACTGACCATAACCAGTTTTACTCAATTTCTCCCCGCAATCCCACAAATGCTCTTTCGTAATCCATCCGTTAATATAGGCAATTTCTTCAGGAGCCGCTATCTTGATTCCTTGATGATCCTCAATAGTCCGCACAAAGTTAGTAGCATCGACCAGACTTTGATGAGTTCCTGTATCCAACCATGTGAAGCCACGTCCTAATAGTTCTACATCAAGCTCACCAAGATTTAAATAAGCCTCATTAATTGAAGTAATCTCCAATTCTCCACGTGAAGAGACCTCAACGTTCTTAGCAATCTCAATAACTCTATTATCATAAAAATACAAGCCAGTGATTGCATAGTTTGATCTCGGTTCAGTTGGTTTTTCTTCTACACTTAGTACCTTTCCTTCTTCATTAAATTCCACAACACCGAATCGCTCTGGATCTTGCACATGATACCCAAACACTGTAGCCCCTTGCAGTTTAGAAGAAGCACGCTGTAGTATCTTCCTCATTCCATTTCCATAGTAGATATTATCTCCAAGGATCATGGCAACCGAATCATCACCGATAAACTTCTCACCCAAAATAAAAGCCTGAGCTAAACCATCTGGACTTGGTTGTACTATGTATTGTAGGGAAATGCCGAATTGAGATCCGTCGCCTAAAAGACTTTCGAATCTCGGTGTATCTTCTGGGGTTGAGATAATTAGAATGTCTTTTATACCTGCGAGCATTAAAGTGGATAGTGGATAATAGATCATTGGTTTGTCGTAAACGGGCAAAAGTTGCTTGCTAGTGACCATGGTTAATGGGTAGAGGCGAGTACCGCTGCCGCCTGCTAGGATAATGCCTTTCAAAGTAGATCCCCCTTATTTTGTTTTAAACACTCAATTTTTAAATCTATAAAATAATTTTCCGAATAAAAATCTAGTAACCTTCTCTCGAAGTATAAACAAGGTAAAGATATATACAATACCCCCTAATAAAATCCCCACAGCAAACGAAAGAAATATATTTTGAATTGATCTACTAATTAATATCATCACTCCTCCCATCAGAATAGAGGCGCACAAATAAGTAATGGTAGACTTGTTCAAAAAAATAATCTCTCTATAATTCAGTCTATACTTTGCTATATAAAGCCTAATGCTTACAGCTAAAAGCTCAGATAACACCTGTACAAAACCAGCACCTAATATACCAATCTTAGGGATTAATATTAAATTTAAAGTTAAGCTTATCAAACTAGTTATGACTGCAACATATAATCCAATTCTTTCTTTGCCCGAAGCAACAAGTACTTGGTACTGAAGGTACCCTGATAAGGGTGAGCAAATAATTGTCAAGGACATTACCTGCAATAGAACTCCCGCTTCCAAAAACTCAGATCCTCCTAAAATAAACATAATTTTAGAAGAAAAGACAATAAAGCTAACAGTGATAGGTATTGTAACCCATAAAATATAATTCGGTACTGCAGATAACAAATATCGAAATTTTTCTTCATCATTATCTTTATAATATGACGCCCTAGGTAAGGTGACGTTAGAAATTGCTGTTGAAACAGTAACTGCCATATTAATGAGCACTTTGCTTCTATTCATAAATGCTACTGCTTTAGTATCAATAAAAAATCCAAGGAGTATTTGGTCTAAGTTAGTGTATATACTAACGATTAATGTGTGGAAGAAAAATACATTCAATCCTTTAAAATGTCTGAATGGGTTTATCCCTCTAAATTTCATCCGTACACTTTTTTTGCTATATATGTAATTTAGAATACCACTTAAACTTGTGGCCAAAACACTGATTAACCCATATATGACATAATGACTTGGCTGACTTACAAATAAGAAGATGCATACTAAAGAAATTGACTTAAAAATCGCACTTCTAATAGTAATGTATCTATACTCCTCTATCCCTTGAAAATACCAATCTATTGCAAACATATTTAATAAAATACTGGAAGACATAATAAGGTATAACGGTAATTCATTATAAAAATTAGGGATATTAAATATTGCTAAAAAGTAAATTATTAGAACAATAAAAGATAGCATTGCATTAATGACAACCAATTCAGAAAAAATAGTACTACGTTTTTCTTTATCATCTCTTGCTCTAGCTATCTCTCTAACACCATAAGTTGCAGTTCCATACGTGGCAAATAATATAAACCAACTAACAATTGTTGTAGCCAAATTAACTTGGCCAAGATTAGATGCTCCTAATACTCTAGAAACATACGGTGCAGTAATTAGTGGAAAAAGTAGATTCAAACCGGTGTATAAGAAATTAAATATTGCATTATATATTAAAGACTTCTGTTTCATATTTATACACTATATAGTAATTTTCACTATAACCTTTCTACTCACATTCATAATGCTTATCCAATAACACTACGTCCGATAGACTCATATATAACACCTGTTCCTATGAATGTATTTAGGTCGTAACTATTTCTACCATCCAGTATAATAGCCCGATTCATGGTTGTAATAAAATCTTTAGGTGTTAACGCCTTTACTTCAGGCCATTCAGTAAATATGAAACAAATATCTGTTCCTAGTAAGGTCGATTCAATTGTTTCGCAATACTTTACATTCTCCAGTAGTTCTTTATTCCATTCTCTTTCCATTTGTTTTTTAAATGTCCCTGAACCTATGGGGTCCCATACTTTTACTCTAGCACCATCATCAACAAATAAAGGTACATTTACCAATGAGGGAGCTTCCCTCAAATCATCTGTTCCTGGTTTAAATGTAAGTCCTAGAACCGCCACAGTTAACCCTTCGAGATTTTCATAATATTTTCGTGACTTTTTAAACAGTTTAAATTTTTGTTGCTCATTCACCTCAATTGCCGCTTTTATTGTCTTAATCTCATAATCATGAAAGCTTGCTAGCCAATGCAAAGCTTTTGTGTCTTTTGGGAAGCAAGAACCTCCATAACCTATACCTGCCCTCAAGAACTTATTTCCAATTCGATCGTCAAATCCCATTCCTTTAGCTACTTCTTCTATATCTGCACCAATTAACTCACAGAGGTTCGCAATTTCATTTATATAAGATATTTTCAAAGCTAAAAAGTCGTTAGAAGCATATTTTATCATCTCTGCTGATCGACGATTAGTAACAATGATAGGTACGTCTGAAAATCCTTCATAAGCCTGTCTAAGTATATTTTCAGAATATTCATTCTCCACACCAATAACTATTCTTGAAGCGTGAAGAGTATCTCTAACTGCTGTACCTTGAGATAAAAATTCAGGATTACTTGCAACATGAACGGTTACTTGTTCTTTCAATTCTGATTTTATGATGTTCTCTACTTTATCATTTGTTCCTATTGGAACTGTGGACTTAACTACTACTACACAATCCTTCTTTACATTATGTGCAATTTGTTTAGCTACACTGAAAACATAAGAAAGGTTAGCGGATCCATCTTTTTTTTCTGGAGTTCCTACTCCAATGAAAATAACATCCGCATTCTGGTAAGCCATGGCGTGGTCAGTTGTGAACGTCAATCGTTCTTTATTGAGGTTCATTAATTCTTCAAGTCCTTCTTCATAGATTGGACTTTTTCCTGACTTCATTAAATTAATCTTTTGTTCATCTATATCTACACAAGTTACGTTATGACCAGTGTGAGCCATGCACACCCCAGTACAAAGCCCTACATATCCAGTACCTGCTATAGTTATATTTAGAGAATTTGTTGGTTTTATTTTTTTTTGAGGGTTCATCACAAAATAATCTCACTTTCTATTTTAATATAGAGCTTGCGCCCCTTTGAAACAAATGACATTTTTTTATCATATAAGATTTTTAAATTTCAAGGCCATCTTATTAAAAAGTGCAGTTGCAATGATTGCTGAACTAGATACGAGAATGAACTGTATAATAAAATTATGCAAAGCAAAAGAATCTTCGAGTAAAACCTTCAGCATCATTAAGCCAAATAATGAAAATATATGGAACAAGTACACTTTAAATGAATTTTTGCTTAACCATTGCACACTGCCCAAAAACCTCTTATTTAAGATGAAGCTCTTATTTTGTAGAAATTTATAAGATGACAAACCTATAACTAAACCGTATGAGATATAGTATAATCGAGGCGGATATTTAAAAGAATTAGGCTCAAAGCCATGTCCATCAATAAAATGCTTTATTTGAATAATAGTGAATGCTACACAGCTCATGATTAGTATTAAGTTCACAAATTTAGTATCACTTGCGACTCTTAAACCAATTAGTGCTACTAATCCGTATGGGATTAAATACAAGACAAAATATGAAAAAAATATATTAGGGATTACCTCATTTAAACTAAGAATTAATTCATATGAACTATATATTAAGATTATTAATACCATAAAAATAATATTATTC
>NZ_JBHTYV010000020.1:0-62822 GCF_042790635.1 Paenibacillus sp. NPDC056722
TTCGTCCTGAGCCAGGATCAAACTCTCCAAATTGGTATTTAGAAAGAGCGATTGCTCATTTTGAAACATCTGACGAGAATTAAAATTCTCATTTTCGAATTCACTTTCGAGAATTCGATACTCACTCGTTGTTCAGTTTTCAAAGACCAAGCTGTTCTCGTTGTCCGCTTAATGTCTCAGCAGCAACTCTTATACTATATCATGTCCGGCGTTTTAATGTCAAGCTCTTTTTTTTGAATTTCGTTTTTCGAACTTCATTTTCGAGCTCGGCATCGTTATTTCTTGGCCGGAATTAGAATATACCATGTATAGAAGGCCAATGCAAGTGTTTTTTTGAAAATTAATAGATTCAATAAAACAAGAGCCAAGCAGAACCCTCTGTAGAGGTCCCCTTGGCTCTTCTTGCTTTATCTATTACTAAGACTGCACTTACTCGGCAGTACGATTGCGCATATGTGGGAACAACAGCACATCACGAATGGACGCAGAGTTGGTCAGGAGCATAATCAGACGGTCTACACCGATACCGAGTCCACCAGTAGGCGGCATTCCGTGTTCCAACGCGCGGATGAAGTCATCGTCCATTTCATGCGCTTCATCGTTGCCTTGCTCCTTCTCATGAAGCTGCGCTTCAAACCGCTGGCGTTGATCAATCGGATCATTCAACTCGCTGAAGGCATTGGCATGCTCACGAGCTACGATGAACAACTCAAAACGATCGGTAAACCGCGGATCAATATCATTCTTCTTCGCCAGAGGAGAAATCTCTACTGGATGTCCCATAACAAAAGTAGGCTGAATCAGCGTTTCTTCTACAAATTGCTCAAAGAACGCATTGAGGATATGTCCGAAGGTCATATGCTTCTCAACAGGCACACGGTGCTCCTTCGCCAATTGCTGAGCTTCCTCATCAGTCATTTGCACACCAAAGTCAACACCGGTTACTTCTTTAACAGCGTCCACCATGGAGACACGGCGCCAGCCAGGGGAGAGGTCTACTTCTTGCCCTTGGTAGTTAACCTTCTGAGTTCCAAGCACCTCTTGTGCGATATGAGCAATCAGGTTCTCCGTCAGGTTCATGATATCCTGGTAGTCCGCATAGGCTTCGTACAGCTCAATCATCGTGAATTCCGGGTTGTGACGCGTAGAGATACCTTCGTTACGATAGACACGGCCAATTTCATATACTTTTTCCAAACCGCCAACAATCAGACGCTTCAAATGCAGTTCAATGGCGATCCGCATGTAAAGCTGCATGTCGAGCGTATTATGGTGAGTAATGAAGGGACGAGCAGCGGCACCGCCGGCAATGGCATGAAGAGTCGGCGTTTCGACTTCAAGATAACCGAGCGAATCGAGATAACGACGCATAGATTGGATGATTTTAGAACGGGCAATGAAGGTCTGCTGAACTTCCGGGTTAATGATCAGATCGACATAGCGCTGACGATAACGCAATTCTACATCTTTCAGACCATGATATTTCTCAGGTAGTGGCAACAGAGACTTCGACAAAACTTCAAGATCCTTCACCTTAATGGAGGTCTCGCCTGTTTTGGTCTTGAACACGGTACCTTTTATACCGATAATGTCGCCCAGATCCAGAATATTGAATGCTGCATATTGGGTCTCAGGAATGCTGTCCTGACGAACATAGATTTGGATTTTGCCGGAAAGGTCCTGAATATGCGCAAAGCTGGCTTTCCCCATCTTACGTTTACCCATAATACGACCAGCTACGCTGACCTGGACATTTTTCTCTTCCAGCTCTTCCTGTGTGAAGCTATCGTACTCCTTCAGCAAATCACCCGCATTGGCGTTACGCTCATACTTTTTGCCGAAAGGATCGATTCCTAGTCCCCGCAGCTCGTCCAATTTGGCCCGGCGGATCTGCAGCAATTCGCTTAACTCATTCTCCTGAATCGCATCGTTATTCAATTCTTCAGTCATGCCTTTCATCCCCTCTAAACTCATTAATGTCATATACGCAAGAAGAAACGGCGCCGCCCTTCAGCCTTTGTGAGGACAGTCCCGTTCCAGCTTAGGAAACTATATGTGGTTCTGTATTGCCGGTTGATGTTGAAAAAAGCTTCCCTAAGGAAGCTTTCCCAAACATGTTCCCGCGTCTGCAGCCCGGTTCAGCCAAACCGGTGTTTGCCACAGCAATGCTATATCAGACGGCAAGCGTCCGTGCTTACTTCATTCGGATATCAAGAATTTTATATTGAATAACGCCTGCAGGTACACTTACATCCACAATAGTGCCTTGCTTCTTGCCGATGATGGCTTTGCCCACAGGGCTTTCGTTGGAAATCTTGTTATTGAGCGGATCGGATTCAGCCGTGCCGACGATCGTATATTCCATAACATCGCCATACTCCATATCCTCTACACTTACGGTAACACCAATGCTTACAACATCTGTAACGATCTCGTCGCTATTGATAATACGCGCGTTGCGAAGCATTTTCTCCAAAGTGATGACGCGTCCTTCGATAAACGCCTGCTCGTTCTTTGCGTCTTCGTACTCCGAGTTCTCGCTGATATCTCCGTAGCCAATCGCCACTTTGATCCGCTCGGCCACTTCGCGGCGTTTTACGGATTTGAGGTTCTCCAGCTCTTCTTCCAGACGCTTCAGTCCGTCCGGGGTAAGGATGACTTCTTTATCGCTCATCTCAACCGATTCTCCTGTCGTATACATTTATTGAAAACACCATAACTATATGCGAATCTGAAGGGTTAAGAACCCTCCTTGCTGCATTGATCTAACTGTAACGGCGATTTTATACTGAGAAATTATATTGGAACCGCTACAAAATGTCAATGATGGCACATATAATGTTGTGGGTATTCAAACCATGCTCGCTGAAGAAAGGTTACACCGCAGTAAGAGTCGCTCCAGTACCCGGGTTGCTGTTATCTCCCTCATATTTCAACTGTTCGACAAAATCATTCAAAATCTTCACCATTTCATCGCGTTTCGTCTCTTCCATAATGACGTCCTTCACCCGCGCCGCAGCCTTCAAGCCCTTCAAATACCAAGCAAGATGCTTACGCATTTCACGCACGGCTACAGCTTCACCTTTGAGCGCGATCAGACGGTCCATATGGAGAATGGCCACCTTGATCTTCTCTTCCGCTCCCGGCTCAGGCATCAGTTCACCGGTACTCAAATACTGTATAGTGCGATACAGCATCCAAGGATTGCCTAGCGCCCCACGACCGATCATGACACCGTCACAGCCGGTTTGATCCAGCATGGCCCGCGCATCTTCTGGCGTGTTCACGTCGCCGTTGCCGATCACGGGAATCGACACAGCTTCCTTGGCCATTTTGATATAGTTCCAGTCTGCACGTCCGGTGTAGAGCTGCTCCCGAGTACGACCATGCACACTGACCGCTTGACCTCCAGCCCGTTCCACTGCACGCGCATTCTCTTCGACAAAAATATGCTCGCTATCCCAGCCGATCCGCATTTTAACTGTAACCGGCTTCTCCACGACATCTACAACCGCAGACACCATCTCATAGATTTTATCCGGATTCAAGAGCCAACGGGCACCTGCATCACACTTGGTTACTTTAGGAACAGGGCAGCCCATGTTAATGTCGATAATATCGGCGTTGGTTTCCTTGTCGACTACTTTAGCCGCTTCCACCAATGAAGTGCGGTCACCCCCAACAATCTGCAGGCTCAGCGGTTTCTCACGCTCGTCTACGAATAGCATTTCGCGCGTCCGCTTATTGCCATGGATGATCGCCTTATCGCTTACCATCTCCGCACATACCAGTCCCGTGCCAAACTCCTTGGCGATCAGACGAAAAGCAGGGTTACATACGCCAGCCATAGGTGCCAGAACAACCTGGTTCTTCATCTCGATGCCGCCAATCTTCAACATTTCTTTCACTCCTTTATTCTTTGGAGTTACGTTGGGTCGGACAGTTCTTGAACCGTGACTCCTAAAACGTCCGCAATTTTATTTAAAATTTGATCTTCCAATCGTCTATTACCACGCTCGACTGCACCAAGCACAGCCAAAGATATTCCCGTACTATCGGCCAATTCCTGTTGAGTAAAGCCCTTCAGCTTACGGAATGCCCTGACCCGCCTTCCCATACGCTTGTTGTCCACAGCCGAATTCCTTCCTTTCCGTCTACATCTTGGAGCGCTTCTGTGACCCTGGCACGGAGTCCGGAGGGTTCTTGCTCTGGAACGATGTCATTCAGCGGAAAAAGCACAAACGCGCGCTCCAGCATACGCGGATGGGGCAGCGTCAGCTTACGGGTATCGAAGGTCTTTCCTTCTACCCACAACAAATCAAGATCTACCGTTCTCGGACCATTGAGGATATCGCGGGTACGGCCGAGCTGATTCTCAATCTCCAACATGACGTCCAGCAACGTCTCCGGTGCAAGGGTCGTGCGCAGCGCAGCTGCCATATTCAAAAACTGCGGCTGATCGAGATAACCGACCGGCTCTGTCTCATACACGCCCGAACTACGAACGACTTGAACTCCATCATGACTGTCCAGCCGGTGCAAGGCTTCCTTCAAGGTTCCCTCACGGTCACCCAAATTAGCCCCTAAAGCAATATAAGCCTCTGATTCCTCAGAGGTGGAATGGTTATTCATAGTTCGACTCTCACTTTCTAGTTCTGCGCAGCTCTACGGTCACTCCCTGAAAATGAATGTCGAACGGCGGATGCGGCTTGGTGACTTTGACCGTTACCGCATTGATAATAGTATAAGTGTCCAATACATGTGATGCAATACATTCACCCAAAGCTTCAATCAGCTTAAAGGACTTGGTTTCGACAATATTTTTAACCAAATCATGCACTTCGGCATAATTTACTGTTTGTGTGAGATCGTCATTCAGACCAGCATTCTGCAGATCCATATCGAACTCCAGATCAATATAATAACGTTGACCTAACTTACGTTCTTCCTCAAAAACTCCGTGATACCCATAGTACTCCATTCGGTGCAGTTTCATTTTATCCATCTGACAGCCGCCCTTCCAAGTATCAATTATTCCTGCACCACAGGTGGTGCAGCGTATAGCATGGCATCACACATCTTCACTGTACGCTTGATAAGAGCCACGTCATGCACCCGCACAAACTGACAGCCTTGAGCCAATCCAAAGGCTACTGTAGCAGCAGTTCCCTCCAAGACATCGTCCGGTGGCAAATCTAGCACAGTGCGGATGAATTTTTTGCGCGAGGTACCCAGCAGCAGCGGGTAACCTAATCCGGCCAAAGTATCGAGAGCCGTCATTGCCTTCAGGTTCTCATCCTGATCCTTCGCAAAACCGATTCCGGGATCAAGGATGATTCGTTCCGGTTTGACGCCTGCATGAAGAGCGAGATGTACACTCTCTTTTAAATCCTCACACATATCCATAATGAGATCAGTGTAATTGCGATCATGACGGTTGTGCATCAAAATTATCGGGCAGTCTGCTTCTGCGGCCACTCTGGCCATCGCTGGATCGGCTTTGCCTCCCCATACATCATTAATAATGTGCGCACCTGCCAGGAGTGCCTGACGTGCCACTTCGGCTTTATAGGTATCTATCGATAACGGCAGGTGGGGTGCGGCGCGGTGGATGCTTTCGATGACTGGAAGGACCCGCTCCAATTCCTCTTCCAGACTAACCGGTTTATGGCCAGGACGTGTCGATTCTCCACCGATATCGATAATATCTGCACCATCGGCAGCCATTCGTAGCGCATGTTCAACAGCCTTCTCCGGCTCATTCCAGAGTCCACCATCGGAGAAAGAATCCGGGGTAATATTGAGAATCCCCATTACAAGAGTCCGCTGCCCCAAGGTTAGTTCCGTATCGCCACAGCGGTAGGTCCGCTTGTAAATCACAGGCTTCATTGTCTCGCCCCCGTTCTCTCTTTGTATAAAGAGATCAGTTCTTTAGTAATGACACCGCAGCTTCCACTTCCGACGGTGTGACGCTCATTTCGTTCCCACAATGCAGTGACTGGGACAAGCTCCTGCACGGAGTTGGTCAGAAACACCTCGTCCGCAGATCTTAAATGCTCCCAATCATATTGTCCTTCCTCAATTCTTAATCCGGCACCAGAAGCCAGTTCCAATACCATTTCCCGGGTAATGCCTGGAAGAATGCCTGTAGAGAGTGAAGGTGTATATAGCACATTATGATGAACAAAAAATAGATTGCTGACTATTCCCTCAGCCAGGTAGCCATCAGCAGTAAGCATCAAGCCCTCGGCCCCTTCAGCAGAAGAGGCATATCCCGAAAGCTCACGCTTGGCCAAAATGTTATTCATATAATGCAATGACTTGAACCGCTGCGTCCCTTCCGGTGTATTCCGGCGGTGGGACAATAATTGCAGTGGCTTGCCTGCGGTATAGAGCTTATCTGATAGTTTGGGCAATTCCTTGATATATAGAAGGTGATTAGGCTGACTATAGTCTCCCGCGGGCAATCCCAGAATATCCTCACCTGCAGTTACTGTATAGCGGATATAAGCCTCTTGCAGACCGTTCTTATCCATTACCCGCTTGATCCACTGCAATAGACGTCCCTGCTCCTGTTCAAAAGGAATACCCAGTTCCCGGCAACCTGACGCCAGCCGTTGTAAGTGCCGCTCCAGCAAGAAAGGGGCTCCGTTATAAGTGCGGAAGGTCTCAAACAGTCCGATACCGTACAAAAAGCCGTGATCCAGAGCAGAAACCACGGCTTCCTTGGCGTCGACTACGCCATCATTGATCCCTATATAGTTCATGCCGTTTCTCCGGCTCTCCGTTTCAGGAAATTGCGCAGCATGGTGTGACCATGATTCGTAATAATGGATTCGGGATGGAATTGTACACCTTCGATCGGGTACTCTTTATGGCGCAGGGCCATGATCTCGCCTTCTTCAGTCTCAGCAGTAATCTCCAGACATTCCGGCAGGGTCTCCCTCTCTACGATCAGCGAGTGGTAGCGCGTTGCTGTGAAGGGTGATTCCAGTCCTTCAAACACCGAAGTGCCGTGATGGTGGATCGGAGAGGTCTTGCCATGCATTAGACGTTCAGCACGGATGACGTTGCCTCCAAAGGCTTGTCCGATCGCCTGATGGCCCAGACACACTCCGAAGATCGGAATGATCCCCTTGAAATGCTGCAGCACTTCCAGGCTGATACCTGCCTCATTTGGAGTACAAGGTCCTGGGGAAATCAGGATGTGGTCCGGAGCCAGCTTTTCAATCTCCTCAATGCTAATCTCGTCGTTGCGGGATACCTTCACTTCTTCGCCCAGCTCTCCTAAATACTGTACCAGGTTATACGTAAAGGAATCATAATTGTCGATGACCAAGATCATAATGTTGCTCCCCCTTCGGCGCCGCCGGAAGCCTGCAATTCTTGTGTGTGTTCACTACAAAGAACTGCTGTGACTATCGCTTTGGCTTTATTGTGACATTCCCGGTATTCACGGTACGGATCGGAGTCGATCACGATTCCCGCGCCCGTTTGAATGTATCCGATACCGTTCTGCACAGCTAGTGTTCGTATAATAATATTTAATTCCATATTGCCGTTATAGTCAATCCAGCCCATAGACCCAGTATATGGGCCACGCCGGACCGGCTCCAGCTCCTCAATGATCTCCATGGTGCGCACCTTAGGCGCGCCAGTGATCGTTCCGCCCGGGAAGAGGGCTGCGATGACGTCGTAGGCGTCCTTGCCAGGAGCAATAGTGCCTTCTACCTGCGAGACCAGGTGCATGACATGGGAGTAGCGCTCCACAGTCATCAGCTCGGGCACATGGACCGAGCCGTAAGCAGCGACACGTCCGATGTCGTTGCGTTCCAGATCGACGAGCATAATATGCTCGGCGCGCTCTTTCTCGCTCCCGCGCAGCTCCGCCTCCATGGCGGCATCTTCAGCGGGAGTCAGCCCACGCCGCCGGGTGCCGGCGATGGGGCGTGCGCTGACGCTGTCCCCGTGCAGCTTGACGAGCAGCTCGGGGGAAGCGCTGGAGAGCGCGAAGCCAGGAGAGCGCAGCAGCCCCATGTATGGGGACGGGTTAAGTCTGCGCAGCCACTCATAGATATCCTCTGGCTGCGATTTCAGCGCTGCTTCCTGACGCAGCGACAGGTTC
Source organism: Paenibacillus sp. NPDC056722 (assembly GCF_042790635.1). Lineage (NCBI taxonomy): Bacteria > Bacillati > Bacillota > Bacilli > Caryophanales > Paenibacillaceae > Paenibacillus > Paenibacillus sp. NPDC056722. The sequence goes on from NZ_JBHTYV010000020.1 coordinate 8,126, forward strand.
ACCTGGAATACATCGCCCTTGCGGATGTATTCCTGAACGTCCAGCACAGCCTGCTGGAATTGCTCGTTAGTAAAGGCTGAGGACATACCCGGCCATTCTCCGGTGGCACGGTCATAGATTTTGGCTATTTCGGCGCTGTCATCTATTAGCCCCGCCGCGGATGTGATCGTACCCCACTGAGCCAGCATTCGCTCCGCACGGCCCAGCGCATCATCGTATAGCTGTTCCACTTCATCTGAGCGAGGCGAATCCTTCCCTGACAGCGGCACATGCACTGCGCAATAGAGCATGTCCGTTTCATGATCATAAATCCATACTTCTTCCATTCTCATGAAGAGATAATCAGGGAACCCCGGATCGTCTTCGGCCAGGGACGGCAAGCGTTCTAGCGAACGGACAACATCATAGCCGAGAAACCCGAGGCAGCCGCCCGTAAACGGCGGAACGCCCTCAAGAGGCAGCCGCGGGGAGGTGTAGCCCGACATCCAGCGCTGCAGCACCTCCAGCGGTTGACCCTGCAGCAGGCTCGCCGCCGTTTGCGTTGAGCCACCCGATCCCAGATCAGTTGTTTCAGCCGAAGGGTCGATTACTTTGGCAGAATCGCCTTTCCCTTGCAGTACGGAAACAGGTGTAAGACCGAGATACGTGTATCTGCCACCTTTACCGCTTTCCAGCAGGACAGAGTATGGAGACGCCAATTCCCATGCCGCCTTCCATGATGCAGGCAAACCCCTGGACTGTTGTTGTGATTGTATAAGTAATGGCAGGGTGCTCCAGCCTTCATTCGCCCACTGCTCCCACCACTGCCGTGTCGTTAAGATTTCCAAAGCCATCCTCCTAAAAGTTTTGTTTAGCATTACTTCGTTGATCTTTCTACGTAACAAACTCGCTTCATAAGCAGCCACTTAAGTTTTGTGAAGCTGCGCTTCTTTAGATTTCACTACGTAACAAAACTTGCTTCGTAAGCATTCACCTAAGTTTAAGTTTTGTTGAGCATTACTTCATATAGTCATTATTAATTATCGGTATATTGCCTGTCAGTATACTGTACATTTGGCCCTTTTGAAAAGACCGCACAGCAAAATAACTCCACCAACGGCAAGATACAAGGTAAGAAATTACGCATTACAAGGTAGAATCGACAACAAAATGATCGTGTTAAAACATCAAAAAGGGCCTTCGCCTCCACCATATGGTGGGACGAAGGCCCTGAAGCGTCCGAACAGACGCAGTTAATTAAACTTCGAAATTGTAGAGCGGTGTGCTCAGGTAACGCTCGCCGTTACTTGGGATCACAGCGACTACCTTTTTACCAGCACCCAGTTCCTTGGCGATCTTGATCGCAGCAAATACCGCAGCGCCCGATGAAATACCGGAAAGAATGCCTTCTTCCTTCGCTACACGACGTGCTGTTTCGAAGGCTTCTTCATTCTCAACATGAACGATTTCATCATAAACATCCTGGTTGAGGATTTCAGGAATGAAGTTCGCACCGATCCCTTGGATCTTGTGCGGGCCTGGTTTGCCGCCAGCCAGAATAGGCGAAGCCGCAGGTTCTACCGCATAGATTTTCACACCCGGATATTGGCTCTTCAACACTTCGCCAGCACCAGTAATTGTACCGCCAGTTCCAATCCCTGCAACGAATGCATCCAGCGGTCCGCCGATGGACTCAATCGCTTCCACGATCTCAGGTCCTGTAGTTTCGCGGTGAATCTTCACATTCGCTTTGTTCTTGAACTGCTCTGCAATGAAATAGCTTGGGTTCTCGGCCAGAATCTCTTCTGCCTTCTTAACCGCACCGTTCATACCTTCTGCTCCCGGAGTCAGCACCAGTTCCGCTCCGTAAGCACGCAGCAGGTTCCGACGCTCCAAGCTCATGGTTTCAGGCATCACAATAACAACCTTGTACCCTTTGGCAGCAGCCACAAGAGCCAGACCGATACCGGTGTTACCGCTGGTCGCTTCCACAATGGTGTCACCTGGTTTCAGACGGCCTTCCTTCTCAGCCTCTTCCACAATGCTGATTGCAATGCGGTCCTTTACACTGGAGCCCGGGTTCTGATATTCCAGCTTCACATAGATTTCAGCTGCTCCTTCCGGTACAATGCGGTTCAAACGAACGAGTGGAGTTCCTCCGATAAGTTCTGTAACATTGTTGACGACTTTAGCCATGAGCAAAAACCTCCTTGGAATGGTAAATGAATATTAGTGCAATGAATTATTTCCGACTAAATCAGTAGGTTTTCAATAATCTCATATTATCAATGTTCCAGACTATTGTCAATATTTATTAAAGTTTCATATTTGAGACGCAAATCGCTCTCCACTTGCCGAAGCGTAGGCGCCTGCTCCAAAGCCAGTTCCTGACGAACCTGAGATCGCATCTCCTCTGTATCCGGTGCTGGACGCTCAATTTTGTGTTCCAATCGGATTACAGCATAGCCCTCATCCGTCTGAAGCGGACCCGCAATGTCCCCGATATCCAGTTCTGCCGCTGTACTCAGCAGCTCCTTCGGCCAGAAGGGATCATCTTCCTCTACAGTTCCCAGATTTCCGCCCTGCAAGCGACTCTCTTCGTTAATAGACAGTTCCTTCGCCAAAGCGGCGAAATCCTCACCCTTCTCCAAACGGTCCATGACCCGCTGTGCCTTCTTGTAGGTAGACACCTCAATCATAGAAAGCTGCATTTCTCTCTTAGGGCGATAGCGATCCTCGTTCTGCTCCAGATAGCTGTCAATGTCGGAATCATTAATCGTTATTCCAACGGTAGCTATGGCCTGAAGCGTGAGCCGGTACACGGTCTCTTCCCGCACATCATTACGAGATAGGCCCAGTTCAGACTGCATTTGAGCGTAGTACTGCTCTTCTGACGGATAACCAGCAATGACGCGCTCCAGCTCTCGTTTGACTTCGGCATCCGTCACCTGGATTCCCAAGGTCTGTGCTTCTTGGCCAACAACGATGTGATTGATTATTTCCAATAGCACCTCATAGCCGTGTTTCTTTTTTAACTCAGCAATCCATTGCTGTTCGGTGATTTCTTGTCCACCCGCCGCAGCAACATCTGGCGATTCCGGATCACCTTCGTTTCCTTCAAGAACGGCCATGGCACGCAGGCTCCAAATGAGCAGCCCTCCGCATACCAAGGTCGCAGCAGCTAATAGGACAACGGCATTGCGCAGCGCGCGTTCCTGTCTTGTCATCATCTGCCGGCCCTACGATGTCGCTTGATCCAGGATCGCCTGCATTTCTTCTTTATTAAATTGATATGCTTCGTTACAGAAATGGCATACTACTTCAGCCTTTTCATCCTCTTCGATCAGACGCTCCAGCTCATGCTGGCCCAAACTGATCAAGGTCTGCTCCACCCGTTCACGTGAACATTGGCATGCGAAATGAACATCCAGTTCATCCAGCAACACAGCATCCGGCAAAAGCCAACGCATCATCTCTTCAGGTTCCAATCCCTGCTCCAGCAGAGCGGTAACGGAAGGCATCGTCCCCAGCTTTTGCTCAATCTCTGTGATCTCGGCATCCGTAAGACCCGGAAGCAGTTGAATGATAAAACCTCCGGCAACAATGACGGAGTTGTCCGTATCTACTAATACACCCAAGCCTACAGCCGCCGGTGTTTGCTCCGAAACCGCGAAGTAATAGGTAAAATCATCACCAAGTTCTCCGGAGACAATCGGGACACTGCCAAGGTATGGCTCCTTCATTCCCAAATCCTTAATGACCTCAATAAATCCTTCAGTGCCGACAGCACCTGCCACATCGAGTTTGCCCAAACTATTGCTCGGCAGATGAACATGCGGGTTGTGCACATATCCCCGAACTTCTCCCAGAGCGTTGGACTCTGCCAATACTCGACCTAGTGGCCCATTACCTTTGACATTAATATTAAGTCTCTCCTGGCCCTTGAGCATGGCTCCCATCATGGACGCAGCAGTAACGGTGCGCCCCAGAGCGGCTGTAGCCACCGGAAATGTATCGTGTCTACGCCGCAGCTCTTCAACCAATTCTGTCGTGCGGACTGCAAACGCTCTTACTCTCCCGTCAAATGCCGTTCCCCGGACAAGCCGATCCTTCTTATTTTCCATTGGGTGCATACTCCTCCTATCATTTATTCTGACTATATAAGATAAAATTAAGATCCTAACGTAAGGCTTGGTCGTCACTACGGTGGAATGTTTGGACTTCCGTTCGCTGTTGTGTCCAGATTTGCTTTTTTTAACCGCTTCTAGCGGTTGAAATCTGGATACAGCTTAGGCTTCCGTTGCCAGCCTTCCTGTGGAAAGCTTTCAGGCGAGCGCTTCGCTCCTACAGTTCCAAACCTCCCCCTCGTTCCTCCTCGCTTTTTATTACTTTCTTTTGTTCATCTTATATAGCCTCTTTAGGCAATCTTATTTATTACGTTCGTAAACAATGCGCAGTCCTTCAAGCGTGAGCAGCGGATTAATCTCATCAATGCATTCCGTCTCTCCGGCGATAAGCGGGGCTAGCCCACCTGTTGCAATAACCTTCAGCTCCGGCGCATTCATTTCGATCTTGATACGTTTAACAATCCCTTCAACCTGACCTGCGTAACCAAAAATGATTCCAGCCTGCATCGCATGAACTGTATTGCGGCCAATCACCTTTTTCGGCTTCTCCAGTTCGATGCGAGGCAGCTTGGAAGCCCGCTGATACAGCGCTTCGGTAGAAATGCCTAGACCAGGGACAATGGCACCGCCAAGATAATTGGCATCGCCATCAATGCAATCAAAAGTGGTCGCGGTCCCGAAATCAACAACAACAAGTGGACATTTATACTGTTCAATAGCTGCAACAGCATTCACGATCCGATCTGCTCCTACCTCACGCGGGTTTTCATACCGCAGATTAAGTCCTGTCTTAATCCCTGGTCCAACCAATAAGGGGTCTTTACCAATATATTTTACACACATATCAACGATCGTCTGAACCAGTGGAGGAACCACTGAGGATATAATGACACCCTCTACATCTTTGACCGAGATATCAGACATATGAAACAAATTGTGTATCAGCACACCATATTCGTCCACCGTTGATTGACGGGCAGTACTCAGCCGAAAGTGATGCAGCAGCTCCCGCTTTTTATATACACCAAGGACGATGTTAGTATTGCCGATATCTACTGCCAGCATCATGAGACAGGACCCTCCTTCTTCGCGTTAAGGTCCAGGCTGATGTCCAGCGAGGAGAAAGAATACGTTAGGCGGCCAACCGAAATCACGTCGACACCTGTCTCGGCCATTCCCCGTACGGTCTCCAGCGACACATTGCCTGAGGCTTCAGTTCTCACATGCGGCGCTTTCGCTTTAATTCTGGCTACAGCTTCCTTCATCATGTCAGTAGACATATTATCCAACATAATGATATCGGCTCCAGCAGCCAATGCTTCTTCCACCTGCTCCAGGTTCTCCGTCTCGACCTCGATGGTCATCGTATGCGGTATATTCTTTCGCGCCCGGTCGATTGCCTGCCGGATTCCACCAGCACCTTTGATATGGTTGTCTTTGATCATCACCGCATCATACAATCCAAAACGGTGATTCGCCCCTCCACCCACTCGAACTGCATATTTCTCCAACATCCGGTGGCCCGGAGTCGTTTTGCGAGTATCGACCAGTCGGGTTGATAGGCCTTCAAGCTCCTGTACAAAAGAAGATGTACGCGTAGCCACCCCCGATAACCGCTGCATCAGGTTAAGAGCAAGTCGTTCACCTGTCAGGATAGCATGCGTGCTACCCTCTACCTCGGCGATAACAGTGCCTTTTTCCAGCATCTGACCCTCCTGGACATGGGCAGTAAACGTCAGTGACGGATCTACTACCTCGAACACCAGCTCCGCCACAGGCAGGCCACAAATGACGCCGCTCTCCTTGGCATGTATTATAGCCTTCGACTCATGACCGGCAGGAATTGTAGTCTGGGTAGTGATATCACCCGAGCCCACATCCTCACGTAGCCATGACTTGATGGATTGTACCAGTTCTTCATTATATCCGTTAAACATCATCGCTTAATTCCTCCACTATTCCCAGCTCACGAGTCTGGAGCAGGTGTTTGCGCCACTCCTCATCATTGCGCTGCGGATAATCCTCACGGTAATGCGCTCCACGGCTTTCTTGCCGAGCGAGCGCCGACTCTGTGATCAGCAGGCAGCAGGTCAGCATGTTGGCGAATTCGTATTCTTCACGCTTAGATAATGATGCCCCAAAGATCGGCACCTGCCGCTTCAGCTCTTCCATACCTTTAGATAGCATCTCCTCATTACGCCGAAGTCCGGCATAGCGGACCATCACCTTTTGCAGCTTCAAACGGCGTTCCACTATAGCCTGGGTCGATGCTTCCGTACGTCCTTCCTGAATGCTGACAGCATTCACATCACGACCCAGAGGTGGCAGTTCACGAACCCGATCAATAATCCGTCGGCCGAATACAACAGCTTCGGACAAAGAATTACTCGCCAGGCGGTTTGCTCCATGTAGACCTGTAGAAGACACTTCACCACAGGCAAACAAGCGTGAAATATTACTTTCCCCGTTCAGGTCAGTCTTGATGCCCCCCATCATATAATGCGCAGCTGGAGCCACTGGAATCCAATCTGAGGTAATATCCAGTCCATAGCTCATGCAAGTCTCATATATGGTTGGAAAGCGATGCTTCACCATCTCTGCCGATTCATGGGTAATATCCAAATAGACAAAAGTCGATTTGGTCAGCTCCATCTCACTGACAATCGCCCGGGCAACTATATCACGTGGTGCCAGCTCAAGCAATTCATGATACCGCTCCATGAAGCGCTCACCGTTGATATTACGCAGCACCGCACCTTCCCCACGTACCGCCTCCGAGATCAGGAACCGAGGGGCGCCGGGGTAACTGAGTGCTGTAGGATGAAACTGGATAAACTCCATATCACGAATGTGAGCACCTGCCCGGTATGCAATGGCCACACCGTCACCGGTAGCAACCTCAGGGTTAGTCGTATAACGGTATAACTGCCCCGCCCCGCCGGAACACAATATTGTTGCGTCCCCTTGCAGAAATAGCTTTCCGCCATCTGGCTGCTGCAACAGCACGCCGACACATTCCCCATCCTCAGTAATGAGATCTATAACATAATGATCATCCCATACTTCAATATTGTTATGCTCCGCCACCTGCTGCCCCAAGGCCCTTACAATCTCATAGCCTGTAGCATCTCCGTTGGCATGGAGAATGCGCCGATGGCTATGTGCCCCTTCCTGGGTCAGCGCCAGAACACCATCTTCCTTATCGAACAATGTACCAAGTCTGATCAACTCATGCACACCCTCTGGACCCTCATTGACGAGGACATCCACAGCAGTAGAAGAGCAGAGGCCTACTCCCGCCATTAAGGTATCTTGGCGGTGGTAGGCCGGGGAATCATCATCGGAAATAACTGCAGCAATCCCACCTTGTGCATAGCGGGTATTACTCTCCATCAGCGACTTCTTAGTAATCATAATGACACGCCGGTCTTCACTGGCTTTAATTGCTGTGAATAATCCGGCAATTCCGGAGCCTATGACAATGCAATCCGTTTTTACAGTTGGAATATCCCGGAGATCAAAATCAACCAAATATTGTGGAATCATGACCGCTCACCTGTTTCAACGAAAGAGTAGCGCATGCTACTTGACTAGTAGCATGCGCTCTAAGGAAGTTCTGGCTTTGTCGGCGATAGCGGGTGGAACGTAAATTTGCGGTTTCATCGTTTCCAGGGCCTTCACCAATTTTTTGAGATTATTAACCTTCATATTCGGGCACACAAGAAACTTTGTGGCAAAATGGAACTCTTTATCCGGACTATCCTTACGGAGCTGATATCCGGTACCATCTTCGGTGCCAACAATAAACTGCTTGCGATCCGACTTGCGGCAGTATTCCAAAATCGAGGTGGTGCTACCAACATAATCCCCCATGGCTACAACTTCAGGGCGGCATTCCGGATGAACCACGAACTCTGCGTCAGGATATTTGGCTCTCATCTCCACTACATCCTTGACGGTCAACATGTCGTGGGTATTGCAGTAGCCTTCCCAAATGATCAGCTTCTTGCCGGTTTGATCTTGAACATATTGTCCGAGATTCTTATCCGGTACCCAGATGATTTCTTCGGCATCCAGCGATTCAATTACCTTCACCGCATTCGCGGAGGTACAGCAAATATCCGTCTCCGCCTTGATTTCTGCGGACGAATTGATATAAGTAACGACTTTAGCATTAGGGTGTTGGGCCTTCAGCTTACGAAGTCCTTCCACATTGACCATATCAGCCATTGGGCAGCCGGCGCGTTCATCAGGAATGATTACTGTCTTGTTAGGCGCCAAAATTTTAGCACTTTCCCCCATGAAATGCACACCACAGAACACAATCACTTCTGCATCTGTCTCCGCTGCCTTCTGAGCCAGCAAAAACGAGTCACCCCGGAAATCAGCAACCTCCTGAATTTCATCCCGTTGATAGTAATGAGCCAAAATGATTGCGTTTCGTTCTTTCTTAAGCTGTTCGAGACGTATACGAAGTTCACGATTCTGTTCCTGCTTGCGCTCCAGCGCCAAAGCTTCCATGGTCTGTACTCCCCCTTATGTCTTCGCGGCTTGAGGCCGGCACGTTCATGTCAAATTGGATCATATAAAAAGTAAGTAATATTAATCACTAATGTACACAACGTTCCAGCCCCTGTCAATGTAACTGGAAAGACAGCCCACGACTTCTTTTCCAGAGTGCAGACACAAAAAATCCGGAGAACATAACCGTTCTCCGGATTTGAAGCAGTTAATTTAGTTAAAAGACAGCTTAGGAAAGACTTCCGCCGCCCTTATTATCATCCGATCCATCATTGCCTTCAGATCCCGGATTGTTCGGGATATCCTTGGCCAGATCTGGTGATGTGGACTGGGTATCCTCAGGCTTGCCTTGAATACGCACACGCACATCTCCGATAGAATCAATTACTGGCTCTCCACCTTCATGGGCAACACCTTCGGATTCCTCAGGCTTGCCATCTTCAGACAGGTAACCCTGCTCGATCAGTTCTTTGATCTGATCCAGCTCCAGTGTTTCCTTCTCAAGCAAGGTGTTAGCAATAAGGTGCATTTCCTTGGAGTACTTGGTCAACAGTTCTCTACAACGCTCGTAGCACGTGCGGATAAAGTTCTGCATTTCTTGATCAATTTCATAAGCGATGGAGTCACTGTAGTTCTGCTCATGCCCGATATCGCGGCCCAGGAATACTTGGCCTTGGGATGTTCCGAACTGCAGAGGTCCCAGCTTATCAGACATACCGTACTCCATAATCATGCTACGAACAATAGACGTAGCCTGTTGGAAGTCACTGTATGCGCCTGTACCGATTTCGCCGATGAACATTTCTTCAGCGACACGGCCACCAAGCAATCCAGTTACTCTATCAAGCAATTCCTGCTTGGTTGCAAGCATCCGGTCTTCCTTAGGAAGCATAATGACATATCCGCCTGCGCGTCCGCGCGGGATGATCGTTACTTTATGCACCATATCAGCATGCTCCAGGAAGTAACCAGCAATGGTATGACCTGCTTCGTGGTAAGCCACAATACGCTTCTCGCGATCGCTGATGACACGGCTGCGTTTCTCCGTACCCACGATCACGCGGTCAATCGCTTCATCCACTTCACGCATGGAGATATCCTTGCGGTTGCGACGTGCAGCGAGCAATGCCGCTTCGTTCAGGAGGTTCTCCAGATCAGCACCGGTGAATCCAGTTGTACGCTTGGCGATTACATCCAGCTTAACATCCTTCGTCAGCGGTTTGTTGCGGGAGTGAACTTTCAGTACTGCTTCACGGCCTTTCACATCAGGGCGGTCAACCGTAATTTGACGGTCAAAACGTCCCGGACGAAGCAAGGCTGGGTCAAGAATATCTGCGCGGTTAGTTGCCGCTACAATGATAATACCTTCGTTGCCACCAAAGCCGTCCATTTCAACGAGCAATTGGTTGAGTGTCTGTTCACGCTCATCGTGTCCACCGCCGAGGCCAGCGCCACGTTGGCGTCCGACTGCGTCAATCTCATCAATGAAGATGATACAAGGCGCATTCTTCTTGGCGTTCTCGAACAAATCACGTACACGAGAAGCACCGACACCGACGAACATTTCCACAAAGTCAGAACCGGAGATACTGAAGAATGGAACACCAGCTTCACCAGCTACCGCACGGGCCAGCAAGGTTTTACCTGTTCCCGGAGGACCTACGAGCAATACGCCTTTAGGGATACGTGCACCCACAGCAGCGAATTTGCGTGGATCTTTCAGGAATTCCACGACCTCTACAAGCTCTTGCTTCTCTTCGTCGGCCCCTGCAACATCCTCAAAGCTGATTCGCTTCTTCTCTTCATTATATAACCGGGCTTTGCTCTTGCCGAAATTCATGACCTTGCCGCCGCCACCCTGCGCCTGATTGAACAGGAAGAAGAACAGGATGAACATGATCACCAGCGGGATAATGGAGGAGAGGAACGTCAGCCAAATGCTGTCGCCTTGCATCTTCTTCTGCTCATACTCTACGCCGTGTTCATCACTGGCCTTAACCAATTCGTTAAGAGCAGCATCTGTAGGAGGGATATATGTGGAGAAGCTTTTAGATTTTTTGTCTGCCGGCAGCTCTTTATACTCACCTGTAACCAGGAACGCGTTGCCTTCAAACTGAACCGTTACGCTCTTCACATTATCGCTCTTGATTTCCTGTCTTAACTGGTCATATCTAGGGAAATCGGCGGATTCATTTCCATTGCTTACAAACTGGACAATGCCCACCACGACTAAAAATAAAATCAAATAAAAACCAGAATTCCGGATGAACCGATTCATCCCCTACCTCCTCTCACAACACTCAAGTTATTGTACCATAGCCTGTCGGGACACCTCAAATAAGGGAAGTCCTGGAGTCTGATCACCAGCTGTAAGGCTGTCAATTGTTCAGTTGGAATAAATTTCAGGCTTCAGCACGCCGACGTAAGGGAGGTTCCGATACCGCTCGGCATAATCCAATCCGTAGCCTACAACAAATTCATCGGGCAATACAAACCCTGTGTACTCTGCTTCAAGGTTGACTGTACGTCCCGCAGGTTTGTCAAACAGGGTAACTACTGAGACTGACTTGGCGTTACGATTACGCAGCAGCTCGATCAGGTAGCTGAGCGTAAGGCCGCTGTCGATGATATCCTCAACGATCAGCACATCACGGCCCTCTACCGACACATCAAGATCTTTAATGATTTTGACAACGCCGGAAGACTTTGTAGATGCTCCATAGCTCGATACCGCCATAAAGTCCATCTCCAGAGGTACTGTAATGACTTTAACCAAATCTGCCATAAATATAAACGCACCTTTTAAAACACAGATCACTAAAGGGTTACGTCCTGCATATTCCTTGCTCAGCACAGTGCCAAGCTCCTTGATTTTCTTCTGAATTTCCTCTTCGCTGATTAAAACCTCTTTAATATCATTTTGCAACTTGCGAGACCTCCTAAGTTATACTATGAAAGACTTACTTCGACCATTACGTTTCTTCAGTCCCATCACCGTCTTCTAGCGACAGGAGAAGGACCGCGGCCGTATGCCGCCCTACTGCGGCATGCATCGAGCGTCTTACGCCCGGAATCCAAACGATATTGCCCAAACCATCGCACACGAGGGGAATTATAGATCGCTCGGAAGAAGGTATTTTATCATCAATGTAAATATCTTTTACCTTTTTGCTTCCGTTTAATCCCATAATCTTAATGGTATCTCCAGGCAATCTGGAACGGATGGTCAGCGGAAAGACCAATTCATCTAAGTCAAACCATGCCGACATCAATTCAGACTGCTCCCCGCGTAAAAAAAAGCTTTCTCTCTCCAGCACCGTCATCGTCATCACTTTCCCAATCTCACCGAGCGAAAGCCGGGTCTGGGGCAAAGAAATCCGATATGTATAGCTTGCCTGCACCTTCGGAGGCTTGGACGAGAACAACATCATGTCATATTGCCGGATACAGGTAAGTCCCCCGCCCAGATCAAGACTCCAGGTCGTAGGATATTCCTGTAATGTCCGCCGCCGTACAGATTCAATTTTGGAGAAATCCGTAATGGAAGAATCCGCCGACAGATAATTTAATATTAGTTTAATCAAACGCCGTTGTAAAGCGGAGGGTACGGCCGCAAAGGATACCCTTTCAAATGTATATTTCCCGCTATTTACGGAAACCAGTTCATCAAAGCATCTGGTAGCAGCTTCTTCCATATAATCATCCTCGGCCCCAGCAATCTCTGCCAGTTGCAGCAAAGAATGTCCCAAGCGTCCATTGTATCTTTCCAGAAAAGGCAGCACCTCCAGCCGCACAGCATTCCTCGTATATTGCGTCAGCAGATTGCTGGCATCTTCCGCATAGGGATAACCATTCTCCTGGCACAGGCCCACAAGGGCCGTTTTGTTAATACGGAGGAAGGGGCGAATGAGTTGCACCTTTTTTTCAGACCGCTTCCATCTCATGCCGGCAAGTCCCGAGAGCCCGCTCCCACGCAACAGCCGCATCAGTACGGTCTCAGCCTGATCATCGGCATGATGGGCCAGCGCGACAGCTTGAGCCCCATACCGGTGAGCGGTATCAATAAGAAACTGATAACGCTTCTCCCGGGCAGTTCCCTCCGGACCAAGACCACTGTCCTTGGCCAGAGTAGGAATATCAAACTCCGCCATTTCAAAAGGAATGCCGAGCCGTACCGCCAACTGACGGACAAGCTCTGCCTCTTCTACCGACTCCACCCTGAATCCATGATTTACGTGGGCACATATTAGTTTTAAAGGTGTCCGATTTGCCGCAATTTCATGCAGTACATGCAAAAGAGCCACAGAATCCGAGCCTCCGGATACTGCGACTACAATGGTGTCATGAGGCGACCACAGCCCATGTTCAGCTGCAGACTCCAGTACAGCATCCACCAGTCCGTTCATTTGCTCCATATGCGGCTCCCTTCCCGCCCGGCCGTTTGCACAGGTTCGTATACCGGCAACCCTTGGTCCTTAACCGGCAGTATGTATAATTTCAAAATCGCAGTAGCCAATAAATTGTAAAGGCCAGCATGAATAAAGACAAGCCAAACGCGTTTTTCAGCCAGCGGGGCGTGGCCATATGCTCTGGTCTGGCCTTACGCGAGCCATATATATGATTCTTCCACACCTCCATAGCCTCGGCCGAGCCGTTGAATCCACCTTTCAGCGCATGGCAAATCCAGGAGGACAACTTCTTGTCCGGCAGGCTGCGGGCAAGCTTCAACAGTTCATCCACACTTCGCGTCTGCGGAAGCTGCAGAGCTGCACTCTTCAGACCAGGTTCATTGAGCAGGCGAAGACAGAGAACGGCAAAGGCAAACAGATCATAAGCCTCATCCCCTGTCCGGCTGCCAGCATTCCAGAAGCCACGGTCATGCCATTCAGTAAATTGCTTCACACTACGGCCCATTGGGCTTGCGCCGCCAAAGTCAATCAGTTCCGCTTCCCCGACGTCAGAAACCATAACATTCTCCGGTTTCAAATCACCAAATACAAAGCCGCATTCATGAAGCCTGCGCAGCTTATCAAGCAGTTTCAGGCCCACGAGCCCAAGCCAGTCCGGTCCGTTCTTAGAAAGAAAATGATGCAGCGGTCTGCCCTGCACATATCTCATTACATAGAACGGCTTATTGTCGTCCTCCCTGTTATCATCTGCTTCTAGCAGATAGGACGACAAGGGCGATTCCCGATGGGCGCGGTATTCATTGCGCTTCCGGCGGGACTGCAAGGAAGTGAGCACATTGATCTCGGATTGCAGATCAAGCGCATCGTATCCTATTTTAAGCGCATAGTATTCCCGTCTCCCTTGTCGCTGCACGAGATATACGGTTCCATTCGCGCCCCTTCCCAGCAATCGCTGTATCACATAACGGTTTCCCCGCCATTTCCCGGTGATAACAGTGCCGAGAGGATAAGGCGGATTAGACGACATACCCACCAATCATCCCTTCTCTTTCGTCTGGATCTTCAGTCATCCGGCGTCCATGATGTCCATCCAGTGTATCATAACGGTAATGCTCAAGCACCCTGAAAATCGCCGGTCCTGTAGGAGTGGCGCCTCTCATCCGCAGCTTGGAGAACAAAGAGCGGACACCAGATACGTTGCTGGTCCAGTCCATATCAAGCTCTGCATCCTCACTGCTGGTGCGTCCGGGAAAATGAAAGACAGCGATCTCGCTTTTACCTTCCCGTGCCTCCAGACTTAGCGCCAGATCTCGGATAGCATCCTCTACCGCAGCAAGCTTGGGCTTCATGCTGGCGCTGGCATCAATAAGCAGAGCAATACGCAGCGGCGATGTTTCCGTCAGCTCGTCCACGACATTGACGACCTGAGAACGCTGTAGCGGCGGCAATTCTTCCAGCGAGCCATCACCGAGTATTTTTTTTACCTCTTTATTAACCGCCTGCTGAATGGTCTGAACTACAGTCTTGCGCGTCATCATTTGTATCGTTTGGGCCAATTGCGGTGTTCCGACTATACGGCTCAGCCCCCCTCCGGCCTTCGCAATATCGGCAATCTCCCGGCTACCCAGCTCGCCAATTGTTCCATGATCAATCACACCGACCACGTTAACGGTGATTCCCTCCTGCAGGGCATGAGCCGCTGCCATCACCGGACTTTCCCCCACGTTCGAACATCCGTCTGTAATGAGCAGAATCTGCTTCATAACCATTCACTCCCCTTTGTCTGAAACCTCTGTTTCTAGCATGTCCAGAAATGAGAGATTTCAAACTCGCATTTTGTGATGTGAAAGGCTTTTAGAAAGACTGTGAATGAAGGGGAACTGCGAGAAATGTTGGGCTTTCGATCGCTGTTATTCTCTGATTTCTTTCATCAGAACCGTTATAGTGGTCGAAATCAGAGAATAAAGGCGAACGCTTCGCTTCTACAGCTCCAAAATTTCTCTCCGTTCCATACCATTCACTTTTTCAAAAGCCTAACACCACCACAAAATTGCGGTGTTTGGGTGGGGAGGAACAAGTGGTGGCGAGTCATCATTTCATTCGACTCGGCAGGCAAAGGCAAGTGCTTGAAGTGCAACAAGTGTAACAAGTGCATAAGCACTAGCATTAGAAGGCCGATGCTATAAAAGTTTAGACAACAAAAGAACAGAGCAGTTGCACTCTAGCTCACCGTACGAGGGCGCTCCATTCGCCCAATTCCAGGCAGCTGCAAGCTGGACCATTCCGGATGATAATGGTCGATCCGGCTGACGACGATGGTCATATCATCATGAATTTCATTGCCTTGATAACGAATGACCTTCTCTAGAAGCGTGTCAGCCATATCCTGCGGATCATCGCCCTCAAGCTCCTGTATCATACGTTTCATCCATATCTCTTTATTAACGGCATATCCCGGTGCATCATAAATACCGTCGGTCATCATAATGAGAATATCGCCCGGATGGAGCTGCAAGGTGACCAGGTCCACCTCCATATCCTGAATAATACCGATGGGCAAATTGCTAGCTGTCACCGGAATCACTTCGCTGCCCCGCCGGATAAAGCTAGGCGCAGAGGCGATTTTCATAAAAGTAGTCTGTGCAGAATATTGATCAATCAGTGCCATGTCCACTGTAGCATAGAATTCGTCAGGGGAACGGAGCATCAGCACCGAATTGACGGATTTGACCGCCAGCTTCTCGTCCATGCCGGATTGCAGCAGCTTCTCCAGCATTCCCAGCGCCGCGCTACTCTCCATCCGTGCACGCTCGCCGTTGCCCATTCCATCGCTGATCGATACAGCAAAGGTTCCGTTGCCCAGTTCAACGGTACTGAAGCTGTCACCGGACAGTAAATCCCCTCCTTTGGCCGCATTAGCTATCCCGGTATTCACCTCATAAGCTTTTGCCGATCCGAACGTAACCATCGAAAGCCCTTCACGGGGATGGACTGCCGTCTCGCTCATGACAGCTATGTTCTCATTAAGAATGTCCGAGAGCAGCGGAGCAATCATTTTGCGGCATTCATCGAACCCACGAGTATAGGCATGAACGACCTCGATTTCTACGCGTCCGGGGTCAAGGCTTAATATATCAATGCTATGGATGGACAAGCCCAGCTTCTCCAAGGCTTCACGAATCTGGCTTTCCTGGCGATACATCGCCTGTCCTTCCCTTTTAATTTCTTTGGCCAGGTCCTCCATCACCTGGGAGACGCCGGACAGCTGCTCGGCAACAAATTGCCGGCTGTCGTATATTTGTCTTTTCCACCGCATATCATGCTGGTAAAGGCCGTATTGACCCTTCATGAACTCCAGAACCTCACCCGTTTTGCCACAAATCCGGTTCCACTCAGGGGGGAGTTGAGCGGCCGTCACATCCGGGCATTCTTCCACGGTAGTCATCATATCCGTCATATAACGATAGGTCTGATAGAATTTCGCATCCCAGCAATGACCACGGCGCACACAACCTGCGCAGACGTTGTCCGTTACCGTACTCATGAAATCTTCCATCTCACGTTCGGCTGTTCCCGCTTCTCCGGCGCGTGAGATTTGCCCGAAGCTGCTGGACAGCTGGCGGAATACCTGCGAGAACTGTGTCACCCTTTCTGCCGTAATATCCCTTACCCTGCGGGCATATTCATGCTGAGATCGACTATGGTCGGCTGTACCCGGTACATATTTGGCAATTGCCGAAATCATGCTGCGCGGAGTCAGAAGAAATAACACCACCGCTACACAAGTCTCCCATGTTGAAACCATCATATCACCCGGACCCGTGAAATAGACCGACAGAATACTGGAGCCCAGCAGCATTCCGATCGAAACAGCACCTTTCCGGCCTCCCTGCATCATGCCCGCCAGCATCCCGGAAAAAGCTAGCAGGCTCATCTGATAGATCGCCCCAATATCGGCCAGGCTGAGGATTAGCCCGGTAACGACCCCAACAGCAGCCCCTAGCGGGGCACCGCCAGCCATTGCAAACAATAGAATAAGGTATCGGGAAAGAATATGCTCCAGAGACAGCCCTCCTACAACCCAGCCGACCAGTCCGGTCATTACGGAGGCGAGCAATATAATCAAGCAGAGAATTTCTTCATTACGCAGCGATCGGCTTTTCTGCCTAAAAGTCAGTAGCGGAAGCGCCTGCACGAATACCAACGTCAGTACGAAACCAAGGCCTGCGTCGAGGGTCATCATCATCATCGGATACCAGGTGAATGAAGGGCCAATCACGATTTGGAACAGACCGACCATAAAGGAGGATACGAAGACCATAAGCGGGGCATAAGAAAGGTCAATACGCTGGAAGCTTTCCATTCCCTTATAGACCAACATAAATATTATCAACTCTGCAGCAATCACCAGGCCTCCAGGGAAAGGCGTGAAGAGGCTGCCTGCGATAATCGCTACGGCCACGGGGAGCATAGAGTCTCTGCGCATAAACATAATGACGGCAAAATAAGCGATAGCGAACGGGGACAGCTCATTCAAGATAGTAGCTCGTCCAAGCAGGAAACCCATAACGCTAAGGAGCAGCATCCATTTCTTCGCTGCCAGCAGCTGAAGGGCCCGCTGGTTCTGTGCCCATGTCTTCAGACGCGATCCCAAGCTTTCTTTTTGTGCTTTGTTGTCCTTGTTTCCTGTTCTTGTCCACTCCGGCAAATTAACCACATTGCTTTTACTCATTACTCTACACCACCCGTTTCCAAATTTATGGTTCTCATTATATAGTGGCGGTTCTGAGAAAGTTTGTCAGAAACGGAAGGTAAGTCATAAGAAATTTCCGACAAAAAAGCCTGTCCCGACAAACCCCGGAAAAAGGCCCTTTATACCTTATGGGACAGTGGCTTACTCTGCTTGAGCAGAAGCAATGCCGGCTTTCTGTCAGTGATTGACAGCAGCCATTCGCCAGCGATTGCCCTAAACTACTGCGAGATTGGCGAGGATGCTGTCGGCGATTTGACGGTCCCCGACAAAAAAAGTTAAGGGTCGTGAAACCTTGTCTATCTACTAAAGAAAAAACAAAAAAACCGCAAAGGGCCAAAGGCCCCTGCGGTTATTTATGATGTTCAAGTTTGGGATTATACGCGCTTGGCTCCACGGCCTCCGCGTTTTCCTTCTGTGTTCTTCTTAATCGAAGACATGCGCTCTTCGCTGTCTTTCAGGAAGCGTGACATTTTATCCTCGAATGAAGGTTTACCGGCTGCAGGCTTGAATGGACGCCCTCCCCGTTCACGATTAAATCCACCGCCTCCACCACCGTTACCTCCACCGCCGCCGAAACGGTCTCCACCGCTTGGACGTTCAGGTCTTGGTGCTCTTGGGGGACGTACTTCCGATGCCGGCTTATCTACGGCCTGCTTGATGGAAAGTCCGATCTTACCGTCCTTGTCGACGTTGATCACCTTGACTGTTACTACATCACTAATCTTCAGATGATCGTTGACATCCTTGACGTAATTATCGGCGATTTCCGAGATGTGAACGAGACCTGTGACACCTCCTGACAGATCCACAAATGCTCCGAAATGCGTGATGCCTGTCACCTTGCCTTCTAACTTGGTGCCCACTTCAATTGCCATAGAATAAAATGATCCTCCCTTAAAAATATACAGACGAATATTAAGGTCATCCTGTCTGCGGTGATTTGATTATACAGTAAAGAGAACAGCAAGGCAACAGAGCGAAAAGCCCTTTTGACCTGCTTTATTTCCCTGATTGCTCTGTCCGGATCGGAGTCTCCCCCTGAGGGTAGATATTATACCATTTACGCGCCAATTGGCCGATATACTCATCATCATTCAGCCTGGATACATCGTATTTCAATTGATCCAGCGATTTGGTAATACTATCCTTAGTCTCCTGCTTCTTAGCCAGATCGGCACTCTTGTCCGCGATCAACGCGTGCTGGGAAAAGAAAATATAGCCTGCCCAGCCGAAAAAAACCGTCACAACGACCAGCCAGATAAATTTCCTTCGCTTCGCGCCGGCAGCTGAAGCCTTATTCGCATTCTTCTCTTCTGCAGAAAATCTGTTCATGCTGCGTCCCCCTCTTCAAGGTCAGCGTTTCCATCGCCTAGTCAGCCAAGTAGTAATTGTTGTCATCCATGTGCTATGAACAAGCCGTGCCCAATAGGGAGAAAGCCATCTAACAGGCAGTATCCAAAGCGGCTTCGTTAGACGCAGGAGCAGCTTGAGAACAAACAGCACAATACGTCCGAGCAGCGTTAGTATCCCTTTGAGAAGACGCCAGAGCCACAGAAGCGGCATCCCGATCAGGATGGTTACAAGCTTCCAAAGGAATTTGAACACAGAATGAACCAACTGAATTAACATTACCACAAAACGCCGCACCGTAACACTGAAGATCAAAAAATAGATCCATACACCCAGAAATAGACCAAGGAACGCGTAGAACCGCAACTGCCCCTGATTACCGGCATACAGCAGACGAAACACAAGGAGGGCAGCCCACAGCCAGTACAGCAAATCCAGGGCGGCGCACAGCCAGTTGGGAAACCTTAACTTGAACGACAGCACCCGGTAGCCGTCATAGGCGAGTCCCATTACCACCCCGGCCAGCATCATGTAGAGCAGGGTTACCCATTGGACCCCGGGGTTCATTTGAAGAGCTTGCCGATAATTCCCTTGTTTTTGCCCTGCGAACCGGGATCAAGATAAATCAATGAATGAACATTGCCTTCTAGCGACAGGAGTCCGTTTTCCAGGCTGAGATTTTTGATATGTAAATGGCTCCCGCGAATGGTGAGATGGCCGAGTTCTGTACGAAGCAGAAACTCCTCGCTGTCGAAACTCTCCACATTCTGCACGCCCGTAAGTTCGAGCTGCTTGCGGTCGTGCATATGCAGATCATGTTGCTTATTGGCTTTTACTGGTTCGATCATAGCATGTACCCCTCCTTCTTATCTCTAATCTATGGTGGGGGAGTTTAAGATAGAACAAGGGCTTGTTTTAAAAATATGCTTACTCTCTCTGAAACCCTCTTATCCACGCAAAAAAAGCGCAACTCTACATTATCGTAAAGTTACGCTTTCTTTCATCAGGCATCCGTATAAGCTAAGGTACCGGCACTTACCACTCCAGCCCGTTGCTCTTCGCAACCGGCTCTTCCCGGAGCAGGGTATACATTCCAGCGGCTTCGTCCTTGCGGGTCGTCTCCACCAGTTTTTCTACCTTGACCGTCACCAGCTTCTGACCGAACTGCACTGTAATCTCATCGCCGAGCTTTACTGTGCTGCTAGGTTTGGATTCCCGTCCGTTAATCAGCACCCGGCCTTGTTCGGACACATCCTTGGCCACTGTACGGCGCTTAATCAAACGGGAGACTTTCAAAAATTTGTCGAGACGCATTAGTTAACGGCTTCTTTAAGCTTGTTACCTGCCTTGAAGGCCGGTACAGTGGATTCAGGGATTTCAATAGTTGTGCCCGTTTGCGGGTTACGGCCTGTACGACCGGAACGTTTGCGGGTTTCGAAAGTGCCGAAACCGATCAATTGGACTTTATCGCCTTTAGCCAGAGCTTCGGTGATCTCGCCCAGGAATCCATTCAGTACTGCTTCTACGTCTTTCTTTGCCAATCCGTTTTTCTCGGAAATGTTGTTAACCAAATCTGTCTTGTTCATAGTTTAAGGTTCCTCCTAGGATACGAAAAAATAAATGAAACGAGATTTATCGCCATTATCAGCCACAAATCCCCATTTCGTCTTTATGATATTCTGGATGCCACCCGAAAATCCTGCCATGACTCGCCGTTTTTTTTAAAAGCGGGCTTCGTTCTTCCCGGCAAGAAGAGGGTTAGCAGAGTATAGCACTATTACATTATAAACTGCAATCCCTGCTTCAAATCAAAGATTCATAGCCGCTATATTCATAGCATAGCCGCTTCTTCGCGTATATATACGGCTAAGTATCTTTCGATAGATCGCCAAGCGTGAAGCAGGTTCAGTAAGCCTTCTGCAGTACCTGTCGTTACTTGCGCTCCTGGACCTTGGCTTCCTGCCAAAGTGCCTCCATCTCATCAAGACTGCTATCCTGCACGCTCTTCCCCTTGCTGCGCAGGCTTTGTTCGATATATTGGAACCGCTGGACAAATTTGCGGTTGGTTCGAGTCAGCGCATCTTCCGGATCGGCGCCGATAAACCGGGCCACATTAGTGGCTGCAAAGAGCAGATCACCCAGCTCCAGAATCTGTTCTTCCGCAGGGGCTCCGCTATTAATAGCCTCCTGCAGCTCGTCTGCCTCCTCGCGAACCTTCACCAGGCAGTCCAGTGCATTGTCCCAGTCAAAGCCTACCTTAGAGGCTTTCTTCTGCAGCTTATAGGCCTTCATCAAGGCCGGCAAATCCCGGGGGACGCCATCAAGGACAGATTGCTCCTCCGGCTTCACACCCTTACGCCGCTTCTCCTCTGCTTTCATGCCTTCCCAGTTCTGTAGTGCCTCATCCGCATTGCCGGCCTCCCGGTCGCCGAATACATGGGGATGACGGAACACCAGCTTGTTGTTCAGTCCCTCGATAACGTCAAACACATTGAACGTTCCCACTTCTTCTTCCATCTGAGCGTGCAGCATGATCTGCAGCAGCAGGTCACCCAGTTCCTCCTTCATGTGGTCCGGGTCATCCTCATCAATGGTTTCCAGCACTTCGTAGGTTTCTTCGATCAGGTTCTTGCGCAGCGATTCATGGGTCTGCTCTTGGTCCCAAGGACAGCCTTCCGGGCTGCGGAGAATATCGACAATTTCATGCAAACGGGCAAAGGTGCGATTCCGCACGTCTTCCGCATGGTTCGCCGGAATATAGATGAGCGACAGGTTGCCGTACCCGTCCAGACGGTCCAACTCATAGAGAGGCACCTTCAGAATTTGTTCCTCGTTCTCTACGCCAAGCGCATGCCCCACCACAACCTCATATTCGGGTGGATACAGCTCCATTAGGCACAGCTTGGTCTCCGAAGCGGTGAAGGTGTCATACACCTGACCGATCAGAGTGTGCAGCTCGGGCTGAAGATGTGAGCGGCGAATACCGGAAGCATCTAGCAGCTGGAACCCTTCGATAGGGTCAAAGCCGAGCCGCACAAAAGCCTCGTCCAGGAAGCTCTCGCCGCCCAGAATCTGCAGCTCTATGCCCCATTCGGGGCAGCGTTGCCGGAGTAAGGAAACCGCAGATTCGGCGACCATGGGATGCCCTGGCACCGCATAGACAATTTCCGTGCCTTGCTCGGCAGTAGAAGCCTCTTGAATTAGACGGGAGGCAATTGCCTCATAGACCTCGGGGAAAGAGGACAAAGACTCGTACAATCCGTCGAACGATTGCCATTTAATCTCCAGCTCCGCAAGCGCGGACATCATCGGATGTTCCTTGGTGCGTACGTACACGGTGGAGGCTGCCTTCAGTTTCTTGATAATACCCAGCGTCAGCCGATCGGGATTGCCGGAACCCAGTCCGACAATCGTTAATGATGCGCTCATGCTTGTTCATCTCCTTATTGACCTTCTCTAGCCTTAATAACAGGCAGAAGGCACTCTATCCTTGAATGTTCTTTTGGGCTCGCTACGGGAGGCCAAAAGACAGTGAATGATTCATTTACAACAACTAGCGGAACAGCCGCAGCTTACTAAAGCCCTTCGCCAGGGACGGGCCGATGCCCGGAAGCTGGCGCAACTCGCTCTCGCTGAGCAGCCGCAGGGCGATCGCGCCCACGGCGAAGACGACGCAGCCCGCCGTCACGCCGAGCAGGCTTTGGGCCAGGCTGGCGGTACGCCCGCCAGCCAGCCCTGCCGCCGCGAACAGCGCGTCAGCTCCATAGCTGACAGCCGCAGCGGCGGCGGCCAAGCCCGCGAGTAACACCGCGGGCTTCACCAGGGCATCTGCGAGGCGAAGCCGCAGATAGCCCTGGCGGTGCAGCAGCAGCACGTTCAGCGCTGCTGCCAGCAGGTGCGCGGCCACACTGGCGATGGCCGCGCCGGTAATGCCCTGCTGCGGGACAAGCAGCAGGTTGAGGGCCGCCTTGAGCCCCGCGGCGGCCAAGAGATGTAGTGCTGGGGCGCGCACATGCCCCAGCCCCTGCAGCAGCGCGGCCGAGATGATGCTGACCGTGCCGCCGGCGGCGGTGAAGGCCAGCCAGATCATCGTGCTGCTGCCGGCAGTATCGCCGTAGAGCGCGATGTTAATCGGCTCGGCCAGCACCGCCAGCCCCACGGCTGCTGCGAGGCCCAAGAGCCAGAACCAGCGCAGCGACAAGCTGCAGCGGGTCTCGATCAGCTTCAGGTCACCGTTGTACTTGGCTTCTGCCAGTGCGGGAATGAACACGACGGACAGGGATGTGGCAAGCATGGTCACAATCTGCACAAGCGGCAGGCCGCGGTTGTAGATGCCAAACTGTGCCATGGCCGCACTTTCACTGAGACCCTCCGAGAGCAAACGAGGAACAGTAAATACGTCGACCAGTCCGATCAGTGGAAGGGCCAATGCCCCCAGCATTACAGGAACCCCATAGGCCAGCAGGCTGCTGGCCTTAATTCCTGAAGCTTGTCCCTGCAGGGACTTGGCTGCACCCTGGGACCTCGTTACTTCTGCAGTAGCCGCCACTTCTGCCACAGCGGAAAGCCCCGTATTGCGCCGGTGTTTCCTCCAATACAGCAGCATCACTAGCAAGCCGGCGGCCCCGCCCCCGGCAGAGCCAAGCAGAGCACCAGCCGCAATACTTTCCACTCCGGCCCCGTGTGAAGTCAAATAAAGCAGCAGGACAATCATTACCGCTACGCGGACCGACTGCTCCACAATTTGTGATACCGCAGTAGGGGTCATATTGTGGAGACCCTGGAAATAACCCCGTAATGCCGCCATAACCGGAACGAATACAAGCCCCCACGATGCACTGCGTAGTGCCGGAATAACATGGGAACTGCCAACCCATACAGCAATAAGAGGCGCGCCAGCATAGGTGAGGAGACCAAGCCCCAAACCACAGAGGCCAGTAATCAGCGTGGACAGCAGAAGGATCCTGCGGCCTTCATCTTCCCGCCTTCCGGCGGATGCTTCTGCCACGAATTTGGATATGGCTGAAGGCAAGCCCAGCATGGCGATAGTTATGAGCATCGTATATAGCGGATAAACCGTATTGTAGATGCCGAATACAGCATCACCGCCCAGATTTTGCAGCGGAATTTTTTGCAAAGTGCCAATCAGCTTCGAGATAATGGCCGCCGCACTAAGAATAAAGGCTCCCTGGAGCAAACGGGAAGCTTGTGTTGTCGATTTCATGAGATTACCTGCTTCTAACACTGAATTTGAAAAGAAACGTAACTGCCACCCAGTCAAACAACTGTAGTCAAAACAAGCTTAATTATAACGTATGTATGCCCTGAACGACAAAACTCCCGCTTTCCTTTGTACATCATACCAAAAGGAGAGCAGGAGCCATAGTACCGTAGATATTACTGTTCCATCTGCTTGCCCAAAAATGCGGCAGCCGTTTCAGCCATTTTGACTTCCATCTGGGACATCTTCACCGAATCATCCTTATTCAGCATCACTACACAGCCGATCGGATCGCCTCCTGAAATAATCGGTGATGCTACATAAGTGGACAGCAGTTCTGAATGGTCTTTGCCTATCTCATAATTGCCACCGTTCGTTTCCAGCACCGTTTTGCGGCCATCCATTACCTTTTCCAGCAGCACGCCAACTTGCTTCTCCAGATACTCCTTCTTGGAGCCGCCAGCAAGTGCAATGAAGGTATCTCGGTCTGCGATTATGGTTATATGACCTGTGCTTTCATACAGCGACTCGGCATATTCTTTGGCAAAATCACCAAGCTCGCCAATTGGAGAGTATTTCTTGAGGATGACTTCACCATCGCGGTCAACGAAGATTTCCAGAGGGTCTCCTTCCCGGATCCGAAGCGTCCGTCTAATTTCTTTGGGAATCACCACTCGTCCGAGGTCGTCAATACGTCGTACAATTCCAGTAGCTTTCATTCACATGTTGCCCCGCTTTCTTAAGAAGTATTGTTCAACTACTGTCCATTATGGGAATGGATAATCCCAGTGATTTATCGTAATATCTGCCCATAGTATTCATCTCTTCCCAGTTCCTTATACATATCATTGCCTGTATAAAAAAACTCGGGCAAACTTCGACAATTGCTGTGAAAGTCTGAATAAAACAAAAAAATACCGCCCACAGGGGCGGTACTTGAAACAGAAAGCGATGATGCTTTCTTCAGTGTGTAATGAATTATACAGGGGAGCTTGTCCCGGCTTATTCAGCGGCCTTTGTTGCCTCAGGAGACGCACTTGGCTCTGTGCCTTTTTCATCAGCAGGGGCAGAGCTCTTCGGCAGGTTGATCTTCTCAATGATGCCGTCAAGTTCCTTCTCCATGAAGTTCTCCAGGCTCTTGGAAGCCAATGATTGCTTAATGTTTTCCTTCTGCTCATCGGTCAATTGGTCGAAGGTCTTCTCCGTACGGGATTCCACTTTGATAATGTGATATCCGAATTGGCTTTCTACCGGTTCACTGATCGTGTTCAGCGGCAGGGTCTGTGCAGCCTTCTTAAACGACTCTACATAGGTACCAAGTGGTTTATCTTTATACTCGCCACCCGTTTCCTTGGAAGCCGTATCGTCGGTGTATTTCTTCACAACTTCCGCAAAATCGGCTCCGCCGTCAAGCTCTGCCTTTACTTGCTTCGCAAGCTTCAGAGCATCCTCTTTGCTGCGTTCCTTCTTGTCGGCATCTGTAAAGCCAATCAGGACATGACGCAGATTAGCTACGGTAAAGTCGCCCTTTGTCGCTTCAAATTCTTTCTTCACATCTTCATCCGTGACCTTGAGCAGCATATCCTGATACACAGTCAGCACGCGCACCATGTATGCATGGATATCTTCTTCCGTGATCCCTTGCTGCTTCAAAGTATCTTTATACGTTTTGCCAAGGCCTTTTTTCATAGCCTCAACTTGGGCATCGGCTTCCTTCTTGGCTTCTTTCTTGGCCTCGTCGGTAGCTTGTCCAGCCAAATATTCGAAGGCTACCTCTTGCTTGAGGATGGACTCCTTAAAGGCATCAATTTGCAAATATTGCGCCTGATCAGGCGACAGGAATTTCATGATCTTCTGATCCAGATCAAATGCTTTTTCTGTAATAGTACCACCTTTATAAGTAGCAACTGCCGTACTGTTATCCGCGGCATTGCCTCCCTTACTGCTGCTGCAAGCAGATAGTACAGAGAAGGAAAGAGCTGCTGCCAGTGATACGAGCAGCACTTTCCAGGTTTTTGTTTTATTTAACGACATTGTGAAGTTCTCCCTTCGATTTGAAAGCCTGTTTGACTTCCTCCAGGAATTGCTCAAGTAAGTCAAGCAGCTCTTTGTCCCCGAGTCCTTTGGACTTGACCCGGATGACGGCTTTTGCATCCTTTTCAAATTGTACACGTCTTTCGAAACGATTTCCAACTTTAGCGAGCTTTGTCGTATCAAAAGCTCCGATCCGGTCCTCATAGAAATTGAGCGAGACCTCGTCTCCTCGCCGCACCATCGCGTCGATGCCGTACATCTTGCCATAAACTTTCAACCGGGCTACAGACAATAGGTTAACGACTGCCTCCGGCAGCTCCCCGAAGCGGTCAAGCAACTCGTCTTCAAGCTCGGAAGCATCGTCAAAGGCGGAAATAGCAGCTACCTTTTTATAAATTTCAATTTTTTGGATGCTGTCGTAAATATACTCTGACGGGAGATAGGCGTCAATCGACAAATCAATGACTGTATTACCTTCCTTCAGCGAGGTATCTTCCTCGCCTAGTACAGTCACTTTGCGTTTGCGGATCTCCTCTGCCAGCATCTGCGAATATAGATCAAAGCCCACAGAGGCAATAAAACCGTGCTGCTCTGCCCCCAGCAGGTTCCCCGCTCCACGGATGGAGAGGTCACGCATAGCGATTTTGAACCCGGAGCCAAGCTCCGTGAACTCCTTGATCGACTGCAGCCGCTTCTCCGCTACTTCAGTCAGAACCTTGTCCCGCTGATACGTAAAATAGGCGTAAGCGATCCGGTTGGACCGGCCTACCCGTCCCCGTAGCTGATAGAGCTGGGAAAGACCCATTTTATCAGCATCATGCACTATGAGCGTATTAACGTTAGGAATATCTACCCCGGTCTCAATAATACTTGTGCTGACAAGCACGTCGTATTCGCCATCAAGGAAGTCCAGGATGGTTTTCTCCAGCTCCTGTTCCGACATCTGGCCATGACCGATGCCAACGCGTGCTTCCGGCACCAGCATGGAGATTTGCGCAGCCATTTCCTGAATACCTTGGACACGGTTATACAGATAGTAGACCTGACCCCCGCGTGCGAGCTCCCGCTCCACTGCCTCACGGGTCAGAGTCTGGCTATGTTCAACGACATACGTCTGTACGGGAAAGCGGTTCTCCGGTGGCGTCTCAATGACAGACAAATCCCGTACCCCAAGCATCGACATGTGCAGTGTGCGGGGAATCGGTGTTGCGGTCAATGTCAGTACATCCACGTTCGTCTTCAGCTTCTTCAGCTTTTCTTTATGAGTCACGCCGAAACGCTGCTCCTCATCCACAATCAACAGACCCAAATCTTTGAAGACCAGATCCTGTGAGAGCAGCCGGTGTGTACCGATGACCACGTCAACCGTACCCTGTTTGACTCCTTTGATCGTATCATTCTGTTCCTTACGGCTGCGGAACCGGCTCAGCACCTGTATATTCAACGGGTAATTGGAAAATCGCTCACGAAAAGTCTCGTAGTGCTGCTGGGCTAGAATCGTCGTTGGCACTAATACAGCCACTTGCTTACCTTCAATGGCTGCTTTGAAGGCGGCGCGAATGGCTACCTCAGTCTTACCATAACCAACATCGCCACATAGCAGACGATCCATCGGACGGTTCTGCTCCATGTCCTTTTTAATTTCCTCAATCGCCCGCAGCTGGTCACGAGTCTCCTCGTACGGGAATACTTCTTCGAACTCCTGCTGCTCCTGAGTATCCTTCTCAAACCCGTATCCCATCGCGCTTTGACGCTCGGCATACAGCTTGATCAGATCGTCGGCAATATCCTGTACCGAAGAACGCACCTTATTAGTGACACGGGTCCATTCATTTCCACCCAGCTTGTATACCTTAGGCTCTTTGTCTTCGGAACCGACATATTTCTGGATCAGGTCAATCTGTTCGATCGGCACAGACAGCTTGTCGCCGCCAGCATACATAATATGCATGTAGTCACGGTGGATCCCACTGACTTCCAGCGTACCGATCCCCATGTATTTACCAATCCCGTGGTTCTGGTGAACGACATAATCGCCGATTTTCAATTCCGTGTAGCTCTTGATTCGTTCAGCATTGTCTATACCCTTCGACACTTTGCGCGCTTTGCGCTGCTTCTGGGAGAACATCTCGCCTTCAGTAATCACCGCAAGGTGAATAGACGGTAGCTCAAAGCCGGAGCCCAGATTTCCCTGAACAATGGTTGGCTCCTCAATGCCGTAGTCATAAAGGACTCTGCGCACACGCTCAATACGTTCCTCGCCATTCGCCAGCATGATGACTTTAACGCCGGATTTGTGCCAGCGCTCCATCTCTGATTTCAGCACATTCATCTGTCCATGGAAATCCTGCATCCCACGGCTGATGAACCCCAATATGTTCTGAGGCTGAACATGTGGAACCTGGCGGAGAAAGATCGACATAAACAGACTTTGGAACGGACGGTGATACATTACTGTGTCAGTCTCTACAGAGAGCTGCAGATCCGGCAGCGTCTTGCCATTCTGCAGCAAATGAAGGTTCCATTCCGATTCATCCCGTTCCAACTGCTTCGCCGTCTCCAAGAGCCGTGCTGGCTCGTCGAATACAAGCAATGTATCCTCGACCATATAGTCATACAGATGGGAACGTTCAGGATAAAGCAAACTGATATATTTATAGATTTCCGGAAAATAAGTGCCCTGGCGGAGCATCTCCAGCTCACGGCCCATTTCCTCCCGCAGACGCAGCTTCGCCTGGCGGTCCGTCATTTTCTCTAGCTGGCGTTCCAGCAGAACCGCCGCCTCTGCAGCTGCCGCTTCCTGACGGGACTTGTCCGCGATGATCTCCTTGGCTGGTGTAATCTTCACACTACGTACTTTGTCAATCGAGCGTTGATCGGCCGGATCGAAAGTTCTGATCGAATCGACTTCTTCGTCGAACAGCTCCACCCGGTATGCCAAGGTAGAGGTCATTGGATAAAAGTCGACAATCCCCCCTCTTACACTTAGCTCGCCACGGTTCTCTACCCGTTCTACCCGCTCATAGCCCATTTCGATCATGGACAGCAGGAATTCCTCAAGGTTAAGTGTACCGTCCTGTGAGATCGTCACCTGCGCCCCAGCCATAACATGAGGGGAGGGCAGCAAACGGCGCACACCTGAATAAGGGGCGATTACAATGCCACGGAAGCCCTGAGCACATCGTGTCAGCACATCGATTCGCTGAGCTAACGTCTCTGGACTGGAGACCGCCGCCTCAGCAGCCACCAGTTCATTGGCAGGGTAAAGCAGTACGCGATCCGGAGAAAGCGCTTCCTGCAAGTCATCAGCCATCTTCTGGGCCGAGAACATATTATGCGTCACCACCAGCAGCGGGCGTGCCGTCTCTTCATGCAGCGCCGCCAGCATGATCTGCCGGGCAGATCCGGACAGGCCGGATATGAGTTGTTCCTTCATACCTGCTGCAACACCGCGGGTGACAGATTGAAAATCGGGATCTTTGGAAAAAGCTTCTATAAGACCTTGTAACAACAGGCGCACCTCTCTTACTAAACAGGTTGAAGGCGGCTGATGCCGCCTTACCTATTATGATTGGAATCGAAAAACAAGCCTCAGCTGTAACGCCAAGGCTTGCGGATGACGATAGAGACAGGCGCTTCCACTTACTGAAGCGGACTGGCCAGTAGGCTGAGCTCGGGATTGTTATCCAAGGCCTGCTTGCAATAATCGCAAGTAACCTTTACCGTAATCTCACCTTCTGAATCATACGCTATGATATCTCTGCGCTCCGCAGGGGTCAAGGAATGTAGGCCTAGCTGCACTTCTGTCGCATCGCTTCTGTGAATGCTGCCCAGAAAGGTTCTGCAGTGCCTGCATACATAGTTTATTGCCATCTATATGCCTCCTGAAGGTAGTATATACCTTCAGTATGCCCGGCTGACACTGTCTTTAGCCCGGTATAAAGACCATTGCTACATATTAACCGTTGAATTTGGCCATGGTCTGCTCAAATGTATTCTTGAGACTGAACTCGAGCGCATCGCAGGTACTCGTAATCGTATCCTGCAGCTTATCCCCGTCCTTCTTGGCAAAAGTGGACAGTACATAATCCACTATCGCATAACCCGGCTCAGGGCGGGAGATCCCCATTCTTACCCGATTAAAGTTCTGGGTTCCTGTGTGCTGTATGATGGATTTAATTCCGTTATGCCCGCCAGAACTTCCCTGATAACGCAGTCGTACCTTGCCTAGCTCTGTGTCCAGGTCATCGTAGACTACGATCATATCTTCAAGCTGAACCTTGTAATAATCCATATATGCGCGTACGGCTTCACCGGAAAGGTTCATGAAGGTCATTGGCTTGATCAGTACGGTCTTGACGCCGCCGATCACCCCTTCACCGATAATCGATTTGCATTTGTTCTGATTCAAGGAAATTCCATGTCTGGCTGCCAGTTCATTCAGCGCCATGAATCCGACATTATGCTTGGTTTTCGCATATTGCGGACCGGGATTTCCGAGTCCAACTATCCATTTCATTGCTGAACGTTCCTTTCTCTTCGGCTCTTTTGCGCAAGTGATTACTGTTTTTGGTACAATGGAAGCATAAGAGCTTCTTGGACCGACATTACACTTTCGAAGACAGGTGATTATTCTATGTTACGCCAGGGCGAGAAATTAATGCTTCACCGCCATTTCCAGTATCACATCCAGTATGCTGTGCCTGTCGAGATTTACCTGGACAATGTGCACATAGACATCGGTATACTGACGGCAGTAGATGAAGGCTTTGTCGAGCTGCAGGGTACGCTGTACAACCGCAATCGCTATACCTTCATCTCCCGTCCCGGGTACTAGAAGCCATATGCTTTCCCCGGCATCACGCCGAGAAGGGTTACATCTTCCTGATAGGAGAGGTGTAACCCTTTATTTATTATACAGTTACTTCTAGTCTATCTATCTTATTCAATCTCGAACAACTTGCTGATCGACAGCTCCTCGTGCACGCGGATGATGGCTTCGCCCATCAGTGGAGCAACGGATAGCACTTTTAGCTTCGAAGTAGGGTTCTCGCTGCGGATTGGAATGGTATCCGTCACGATAATCTCCTTGATCGGCGAGTTCTCCAGACGCTCATGCGCAGGTCCGGACAAAACCGGGTGGGTACAGCAAGCGTATACTTCCTTCACGCCGCCTTCCATCAGGGCATTAGCACCCAGTACAATCGTTCCGGCTGTATCAATGATATCGTCAATCAGAATCGCTGTTTTGCCTTCAATGTTGCCAATGATGTTCATAACTTCACTGACATTTGGCTCCGGACGACGTTTGTCGATAATGGCCAACGGAGCATTCAGGAAATCAGCCAGTTTTCTGGCGCGAACCACACCGCCGTGGTCAGGAGACACAACGACAGGATTCTCGATTTGTTTCGAGCGGAAATACTGGGCCAAAATCGGCACGCCGAGCAAATGATCCACTGGAATATCAAAGAAGCCTTGAATCTGCATTGCGTGAAGGTCCATCGTAATGACGCGGTGCGCTCCTGCTTTTTCAATCAGGTTCGCCACCAGCTTGGCCGTAATCGGATCGCGTGAACGCGCTTTACGGTCCTGACGCGCATACCCGTAGTATGGAATAACAACGTTGATGCTCTTCGCGGAAGCGCGTTTGAGTGCGTCTACCATGACGAGAAGCTCCATCAGGTTGTCATTGACTGGCCCACAGGTCGACTGTACTACATATACATGGCAGCCCCGTACGCTTTCCGACAGCTTCACCTGAATCTCGCCATCACTGAAACTGGTAGTATGCGATTCACCCATCGGAATACCGATATAGTCCGCAATTTGACTGGCCAGCTTGGGATTAGAATTACAGGTGAAAATTTTTAGCTTGGAATCACAATAAGTCATAAAATATAAACCCTCCGTGACGGAATTTAGCTTTCCAAAGGCGCCGGAGCGGAGATGTTCAGTCCGTCCGGCGGTTACAGCAGGACTTTACGATGGACTGGATTGATCTTTCTTAGCTTTCGCACGGGCGCGGATCTTGACCGCATAGCCCTCTTTGTTCTCCTGCCGCACTCTGGCAATGGCAAGATCATGATCCGGAACGGAACGGGTAATGGTTGACCCCGCAACAACATAGGCCCCTTTGCCCACGTTAACGGGAGCGATGAGATTCACATTGCTACCGATAAAGGCATCATCGCCAATCTCTGTCTTGGCTTTATTATAACCATCATAGTTGACGGTGATTGCACCGCAGCCCACATTTACATTGGAGCCGACTGATGCATCACCAATGTAACTAAGGTGCGATACCTTGGAACCGTCGCCGATCGTGGCATTCTTGATTTCTACGAAATCGCCAACTTTGACTTCCTCACCAAGTACAGCACCAGGACGTAAATACGCAAAAGGCCCAACGGTGGTCCGTGCGCCAACTTCTGCCTGATTCAGTACGGATTGCTTGATCTCGGCTCCGTCAAGCACACGGGAATCCTCGATTTCTGTTGAAGGACCGATCACGCAGTTCTCTCCGATATCGGTTGAGCCCTTCAGGATTGTCCCCGGATACAGAACAGTGTCCGCTCCAATGACTACGTCTGCTCCAATATAAGTTGAGGCAGGGTCGATAATGGTTACTCCATTAAGCATATGGTAACGGTTGATACGGCTACGCATATGGCCTTCAGCCTCTGACAGCGCCAATCGGTCATTCACACCAATAGACTCCGCGGCATCCTTTGTCTGGTAACCCAGTACAACCTCGCCCGAAGCCCGCAGTATACCGATTACATCGGTCAAGTAATACTCCTGCTGATTATTGCTGTTCGTGACCTTCTCCAGAGCAGCAAACAATTTAGCATTATCAAAACAATAAGTGCCTGTATTAATCTCCTGTACAGCAGCTTCTTCGGCAGTGCAATCCTTCTGCTCGACAATCTTCTGTACTCCGCCGTCTTCCCCGCGGATAATGCGTCCGTATCCTGTTGGATCATCCATAACAGCGCTGAGCACAGTTGCTGCCGCCTGGTTCTCTTCATGCAGCGTCATCAGCCCGTTAAGCGTCTCAGTTGTAACCAGTGGGGTATCCCCGCAGATCACAATTGTTGTTCCTTCTTCACCGCCCAGCAAATCCTTGGCCTGTTTCACGGCATGGCCGGTTCCGAGCTGCTGTTCCTGCAGCACATATTCCGCCTTGTCGCCCAAATAAGCCTGAACCGCTTCCGCGCCGTGTCCGACGATGACAATACTCCGCTGGCATCCGGTCGCTTTTACTGTATCAAGCACGTGCCCAACCATCGGCTTTCCGCAAACGGGGTGCAGCACCTTGTATAATTTAGATTTCATCCGCTTGCCCTGGCCTGCGGCAAGTACTACAGCCATTCTTTTCAAGAATGCCAACCTCCTACTCTTGAACTCACTACTGAATATATCTCATTCCGGGCAAAAAGAAAAGAGAACCATGTAGGCATGGTTCCCTTTTCTCCGAACCCCAATGAGAAAGACCGTTCATGCTGGACCTTAAATGACGTATAGAAAACCATCAGTAAAGGCGGCCCATTTTGCAATATCAGGAAGTCACTTCAAAGGGATGCTCATACTTTCTGATATTATAAATAACGGCATGGCCTGGCACCGCCCCGAAAGGCAGCTGTCAGCGAGTAGAAAGCGCATCCTAGGCTCCCTCTTCGATGACTTCTTCTTCTTCTGTAGCGGCGCGATCGTACTCGGCCAGAACCGCAGATTGAATCTTCTCGCGTGTGCCCGAAGAGATCGGGTGTGCGATATCGCGGAATTCTCCATCCGGTGTACGCTTGCTCGGCATAGCAACGAACATCCCATTGTTCCCGTCGATGACGCGAATGTCATGAACAACAAACTCGTTGTCGATGGTAATGGATGCAATTGCTTTCATTCTCCCCTCAGAGTTAACCCGGCGGAGTCTGACATCCGTAATTTGCATGTGTGTGTTCACCACCTTTTTCCATCAGAGACTTGGTGTATAATTCCACACAACAATGCTAAATCCTTCTTTTCCATACCAAAAAATGACTGTTTAAGAAGATTATTTTTGAACATCCATTGTTTTCGACACGTTTCGGGCGGTTTACGGTTTATTCCTCATAATTTCGACAAATTACTCCGTATTTGAAAAATACGCGAACCCGGCATTCCAGCCGGCCCGCGTATCTCAATTCACATTTCCGTTAAAAAAAGTAATTCCCCGGATGTGCGGAAATTTTCCGTTCCTTGGCGTCCACTTCGCTTAGCTTCACAAGCGACACATACTCGTGCAGCAGCCTCTCTTCTGATTCTACCGCGCCAGACTCCACCAGCACACCAACACCAGCCACTTCGGCATTAAACTCACCGAGCAAATCCACCATTCCGCGAATGGTTCCGCCTGCTTTCATGAAGTCGTCCACGATCAGTACCCTGGATTTCTCCTTCAGGGCCCGTCTGGACAGTGACATCGTATGAATGCTCTTATGCGATCCGGACACATAATTAATGCTCACCGCCGAGCCTTCCGTCACCTGATGGTCACGGCGCACAATTACCACAGGCAATCCCAGTTGCGCTGCCGTGGCATAAGCCAGGGGAATTCCCTTGGTCTCTACCGTCATAACCACGTCGATGTCCTGATTGCTGTAGGCAGTGGCAATGATCTTGCCAGCCTGCTCCATCAAGGAAGGAAGCCCGAGCAGATCAGACATATACAAATATCCGCCCGGAAGAATGCGATCACTATGCTCGAGCTGCTCGCACAGACGCTTGGCAAACTCTAGCGCCATTTCCTTCGGAATCATCGGAATATAGCGCACTCCGCCTGCTGCACCAGCCAGGGTCTGAAGCTCGCCCATGCCTTCACCTTCAAATACCTCTTTTATAATAGCCAGATCTTCACTTACGGATGACTTCGCCGCACCGTAACGCTCCGCAAAAATGGACAGCGGCAGCAAATCATGCGGCTTCTCCAGCAAAAATTGGGTCATGTCAACCAAACGCTGACTTCGTTTTAGTTTCTTCACAGAATACTCCTCGCCAAAACCGAATATTATAGAAAAATATATCACTTTTGTACGGGTTTATACAAGAGAAGCCTGCTATGTCAGCGACCGTACTGCATATACTTCCTTACAAAATCCGCGCAGTCCATTATAGATCCGCGCTACTTTAGATTGTTTGGACACCAGTCCGAATACGGTTGGCCCGCTGCCAGACATCAGCACACCGTCGGCTCCCAGCTTGATCATTGCATCCTTGAGCTGCTGCACCTCCGGGTGCAGCTTCAGTGTCACGTCCTCCAGGACGTTGCCTAGCTTGCTGCACACACCGTGAAAATCGCCAGCCTCAATCGCCGCGCGCATTTCGCTAGCGGACGGATGTACGGCGATATTCCCGGCACGCACGCGGCCGTACACCTCAGCCGTCGATACATTGATCGGCGGCTTCGCCAGCACCACCCAGCACTGCGGGGGACTTG
This sequence comes from Paenibacillus sp. NPDC056722, assembly GCF_042790635.1. Classification (NCBI taxonomy): domain Bacteria; kingdom Bacillati; phylum Bacillota; class Bacilli; order Caryophanales; family Paenibacillaceae; genus Paenibacillus; species Paenibacillus sp. NPDC056722. Next base: position 43,998 of record NZ_JBHTYV010000020.1, read on the forward strand.
CAATCGGCGTCAGCTGCTCCCCACGGCCCGTCGCAAGGGCAGTGCCGCCCGTCACGCAGAAAGGCACGTCCGAGCCCAGCTCGGCGCCGAGCTCTTGCAGCTCCTGCGCGGGGATCCCGAGGCGCCAGAGCCGGTTAAGGCCGCGCAGCGTAGCTGCGGCATCACTGCTGCCGCCGGCGAGCCCGGCAGCGACTGGAATTCTTTTATCCAGATGGATATGTACGCCGCTCCGCACATTGTAGCGGTCTTTAATCAGCCTTGCTGCCTGAAAGGCCAAATTCTTCTCATCCAGGGGGATGTATCCCGCCTGGCTGGATATTATAATCGAATCCCTCGGCGTCTCTGATAGCTCCAAACGGTCTGCCAGATCCACCATCGTCATTATCATTTCCACCTCATGAAAACCGTCAGCGCGCTTATTCAATACGTCCAGCATCAAATTGATTTTGGCCGGCGCTTTTTCGTACATTTTCAAGGCGTTCACCCACCTTCAGCTTTTCCCCTAAAAACAACTTAACATATTATATGAGAAACTGGTATCGAAGTCCATTCTTCAAATGTAATGGGCCCCAAGACAGCACAAAAGACGCCCCATTGTGGCAGCGCCCTCTTCAGGTTCATACACCCCAAGCCTCAATCCGATCTGCGTGCAGCCTGCTCAGCGAGCTGAATGGCCCGCTTGACCATATTCCCGGCATCCTTCGCTCTGATTCCGCCCCAGCCTTCGCGCTCCACAGTATCATAGAACCCCAGTTCTTTGGCCAGCTCGGTCTTCAGTTCCTCCGACATCGTGCTACGTCTTCTTCGGCTCACTTAAGGTTCCTCCCTTAATGCGTATTTGATGATGAGCAACTTGCCTTACTAGTATGCTTGCCAGGGGAAGAGATCATTCATCCAACAAAAAACAGCCCCCAAAAGGAGGCTGCCCATGAATCGTTAAGATTTAATATACATGATCCGCATCTGCCCGTCATCTTCACACACTGTGATTTCCACAGATTCGGTAAGTATATCGGCATAGCTGTAGGAGACTCGTTTGAACGTTTGCTGCTCCTGATCTAGTTTGACAATAAAAACAGAAGGGTACGTTTCTTCCAGGACACCGGTGCGTTCGACGGTTTTACGGCGACCACCATTTGCACGTAGCGTAATCTTATGACCGACGTGAGCTTCGAGACTGCGTTTGATTTCCAACAGCGCGTTATTAGCCATTGCCTGACGACCACCTCTTTCCTTGTCCATTATACATCATTTTACAGACCTTGTCAAAGTAAATAAATAATTATAAATTATGCCAAAAAGGATGTCAATGGATTTTTTTCGGAGGAAAGATTGGCTGTAATAATTACCTTGTTATCAGTAATAGTTATTCGCCTGGATCGACTGATCTTGAATTGTCCTTATGAGGAGTGTGTCCTGTTCCCGCCAGATTATGAGCGAAAGACCCTTTTTTAAAAGAAAAAGAAAGAACCGGGCGGAAGCCCGGCTCTGATAAATTATATAGCCGCGAGACGGCTCTCTCTTCCTCTAAGACGCGTAAACCCGTGTTAAACGACTGAAGGGGTAACCTTCAGCGCAGAGAGGTTCTGCAAGCGTGGCATCCCCACCCGGAAGCTGCCGCGTGTCTCAATGCCTCCCACACCCTGATTGCCGCTGATTGTATTGCTAAGCACATCGTTCAGGTTAACCGTATCCCGGACGGAGGTAAATGACGCTTTGGCGGCCACATAGACAGGGTCCAGCGCGTGAATCAGAATCCGTCCCGGCGAGCTGGCAAAGTTAGCGCCTGCGCCCAGCAGTGCCTCAAAATGCGATTGGCAAGCACCCGCAATGATGGTGAGCGAGTCAAAATTCCGTTCATACTCCCGCGCGACCCGAACCGCGGACACAAAATTCTGCGAATTTTTGTAGCTGTTCAGGCTGTAGAGATCATAAGTATGCTGCTGCCTTAACACCCCGTCATGACCGGTAATCACCACAATATCCGGACGGACACGGGGCAGTAGCCGGTGTAGCGTATCCGCCATGGAAGACTCATGAACATGATGACCCTCCGCAGGAATCCGCAATTGCTCATACAAGCTAAGGCTTTTATTCAAATAGGACGCATCCCCGTCCAAATGCAGCACTTTGCCTGGTACTTCAAAATAAGCCGCTTCTGCAGAGGATTGATTCCACAGCCCGCCCGTACTGTTACCGCTGCGCTGTGTCTGGTCCTGACGGTCCTTGTGCAGCTGTGTTAACGATTCCTTTGCCTTTATCTGCGCTCGCTGCCCCAGCTCTGTGATCCGGGTAGGAGGCACCTGTACCAAGTCGTCCAGGGGGGAATCCGCCAGCAGACGGAATTCTGTCCCCTTGATAACGGCTCCGGTCTGTACGATGCGCTCTACTCGAAAAGTCACGTCACCGCCATAAGATTTGCGAACGACCAAGTCTCCTGAATTCATCAAAACACCACCTTTACCCCATCGTATGGGCAAAGGCCGCGGTTGGTTCGTATTCCAGCGTGATTTTAAAATATCTGGCCCCAGTTAAGGATGGGAGCTGTTTCTGCTTAACTCAGACGACTCCTGCAGCCAAAAGAACTCCGCTTAGCCGGGCGTATTCCTCCAAGCTAAGTGTCTCTCCGCGTCTTGTTGGCTCGATTCCTGCTTCGCTTAGCAGCGCCTCCAGGCGCTCGCGTCCCTCTCCCGGGAAGAAACGGGCCTTGAGGTTATTAGCGATCGTCTTGCGCCGCTGGGTAAAGGAGGCCTGTACCACATCGAAGAAGTGCTTCTCATCGGCAACCTCTACAGGCGGACGCTCACGTACCTTGAGTCGGATCACTGCCGACTCCACATTTGGCTGCGGGATGAATACGGTATGCGGCACAATGCAGACCAACTCAGGCTCACTGTAATACTGCACGGCGATACTCAGACTGCCATACTCTTTGCCACCTGGAGATGCTGCCATCCGTTCGGCAACCTCCTTCTGGATCATAACAACGATATTATCAAGCGGCAGCTTCTCTTCTAGCAGCTTCATAAGGATCGGCGTCGTAACGTAGTAGGGCAAGTTAGCAACTACGCTTACTCGATCTACGGAGGCAAAGTCCTCCTTGAACAGTTGCTGTAAGTCCACCTTCAGGACATCATCATTACGAACCTTTACATGGGGATATGGTGACAGTACATCCTTCAAAATCGGGATCAGCCGTCTGTCGATTTCGACCGCCGTTACTGCACCCGCCGTTTGTGCCAGGCGCTCTGTCAGCGCCCCGATTCCAGGACCGATCTCCAAAGCACCTGCAGTATCGTCCAGTTCAGCAGCATTTACAATTTTGTCGAGAATATTCTGGTCAATCAGAAAGTTCTGGCCCAAACTTTTTTTGAATGAGAATCCGTACCGTTGAATGATTTCCTTTGTCCGTTTAGGGGTTGAAACGCTCTCTTTGTCAGTCATGAAGTTATGCCTCCCTGTTCAATTTGGGCGAGGGCTCCGGCAAACTCCTCCCGCGTAATACCAAACATTGCAAGCCGCTTGAAGAGCTGCTTGCCATTGCAGTACCCAATACCAAGCAGATTGCCAAGTGCCATCCGCCGCTCTGCGGCCCGGGGATGCACGAGCATACCTGCCGCCATCAGGTCATCCAGCCCGATCAGGGCCGGTGCGCCCTCAAAGGACGTATGTACATGTGCCAGCGCGTGGCGAATCGCCTCAGGTGTAGCATTCTCCACGCCAATGTCACCCTTGCGGGTCGCATCCTTCTCGGGGATGAAGGCATGCTTGCAGCCTGGCACCTTGCTTGAAACGATCTTACGGATACGCTCTCCTGCATGGTCCGGATCGGTTAGAATGATTACCCCCCGCCGCTCCATGGCGAGCGCGATTTTGGCAATCACCTTCTTGTCCACCGCGGAGCCGCCAGTCTCAATGGTATCAGCCTGTACCGCCCGCTTGATGGCTATCGTGTCGCTCTTGCCTTCGACAACGATCACTTCCTTGATCATAGTGTTGACTCCTTCTCGTAAACGCAAAAAGAAGAGGATTCGCTCCCCTTCTTTTTGGCTAAAGAATGTATAAGTGATGAGCGGTAGCTCTGCGATCATTTCATGAGCACATGTTATTCTTAACTGCTACCCTCACTATAGCTGATTCAACCTAATTTTGCAAAAGCCAGGACTTAGTTAAGCTCCGGTTTTACAGGTCCAATCACATACACCGTACGCGACTTGCGTCCGAAGTTACGTGCATGGTTCAACGAATCGTAGTAGACATCCACCTTATTGCCTTTGATAGCACCACCAGTATCTTCTGCACGGCGGAAGCCAAGGCCTTCGATATATACCCACCAACCGATAGGAATTACATTAGGGTCCACTGCAATCGTACGTCCTTCCGTTACGCGTGTGCCGGAGGCGGTACGAGTTCCAATGCCCGGTTCTTCTGAAGAATAAGCAGTCATCGAGACGTTCTTGATTAATTTCTTGTATTCAAAATTGACGCCCGATTTAGTGGCGACATTGCTGCTCTTGGCACTGGTTTTTGTTGAAATGGTAGCATTAGCTGTTTTGGAAGTTGTTGTTTGGGCCACTGTAACAGGTTTAGGGAGAGGCTTTGTGCCAACGGCGATAATCTTGTCTTTGGTCACCGTCTGAACTTCTTTCCCAACCATACGCATGGAAGCCAGTTCACCGTCTTGATAAATCTTTTCGATGTGCTGGATCATGACGCCTGGTGCGCCCGCCTGTGCCACTCTAACTGTTCCCTTGGTAAGGGAGGGGTCTGCCGTCTTGATGACTCGATATGGCAAGTTCGTTGTCCGTTGTACAGTTTGTTTGTTAATGCGGACAATCTTGATATCCATATTGGCAGAGATAGTGGTATCTAGCGAAGGGAAAATCTTATCATGGCCTTCGAGGGCAATACCCAGCTTCTTGATGGCCTGACCGATTGTTTTCTCGGTCGTATAAAAAATCTTTTTTGCACCATCCGCAGTAAGACTGAATGGCTGCGCACGGTTAATCACGACACGGTCGCCGTCTTTTATTTCATCACTAAGGCCTATAGATAGTTGATCATGCGGCTGCAGCGAAATTTGCTCTTTTGCTAGTGCATCACTGAGAATCGCTTCACGCGTTTCCAGAGACTGCGTTTTCCCGTCAATTACTAAAGTGATCTGCTTGCTGCTTTGACCGTGCACGTACAGCAGAATGATCAGCGTGATCAAAATCGATAACACGCCGGCAAGTGAAAGTACGCGAAAGTTCACTTGTTCCCACCGTAAAGCGTAAGACCTGCTGGATGATTGCGAATCATGGGATACTTCTGGTTGGAATACGCCCATTCTCTCCATCCTCCTTACATAGCCCCGTCGTCAGCTGTATACCAAGATGACTGTTATCATTCGGACGAAACTATTCGAGATTGTCACAGGACACGCTATTTGCAATACCTTTGCGTCTCCTGCTCATGGATCGCCTGCCCGGCATAGTGCTCCCCCCACATCTGTTATATAACAGTATGCAGGGTACATGCGCAATATTCAAAATAAAAGAAGCCTAAAAGAGTTCTATGAGGACTCTTTCGTGGCTTCTCCGATGTCAGAATACGCGGCTCATGCACGAGGTTTCCTCTCTTACTTTCGCTTACGGGGTTAGCTGTCGGGTTCGGACGAAAGAGAGACGCCCTATCTCGGGTCACCCGCTCACGGCGGTTGCCCTAAAATTCACCCCAAAGACCACGTGAAGAAATCAACTACTGTCTGCGGCATTCTAAGCTGTACTTGATGTGCTCTGTATACGGCAAACAATATTGGTTCCCCCGTTCTCCATACGGAGACTCAGCGAGACGATCCATGATAGCGTGGGCTGTCACTGTAACAACAGCTCACTGCACTGAAAAGATGATATCCTGTTTTGATGCATGTTGTAAAGGACGATTCAACCACGTTTACGCAAATATATGGTTAAAATATTGTAATATTCGGCTGTTTTTTTGTTAAAAAAGTTTAATACATCGGCTATACTCTATTTTTCACCGTGTTTCCTCCCGATTTCACTCAATGCCAAATCGTTCCAGTGCGTTCGCATACGTAATTTCAGCCAATTCCTCCCAAGTTATCCCTTTAATTTCTGCCGCAGCTTCTGCCACCAACTTGACATGAGCGCTCTCATTTCGCTTCCCACGGAAGGGGTGTGGCGTCAGATACGGGGAGTCTGTTTCGATCAATAAACGGTCCAGCGGCGTCTGCGCCAGCACCTCTTTGGGAACCCTTGCATTCTTGAACGTTATCGGTCCTCCGAAGGATAAGTGGAATCCCAAATCCAGGCACATTTTCGCTGTTTCCCAGCTACCCGAGAAGGAATGCATTACACCGCCAACCTCGTTAGCCTTCTCCTCGCGAAGAATTCGCACTACATCCTCATGGGCATCCCGATTATGAATACAGATTGGCATTTTCAGCTCGCGGGCTAGTCCGATCTGCTTGCGGAAGACCTCGTGCTGCACGTCCTTCGGTGAGGTATCCCAGTAATAATCGAGTCCGATCTCACCAATGGCGACGACCTTTTTGTGGCTGCATAGCGAGGCAATCCAATCAAGGTCCCCCTCCTTCATGTCAATCGCATCCTGTGGATGCCACCCCACTGCTGCATAAATATAATCATACTTTTCTGCGAGCTGCATCGTGGTTGGGATCGTCTCCCGATTGAATCCGATATTAATCATTTTGCTGACACCGGCCTCTACCGCACGAGCAATGACCTGTTCGCGGTCCTCGTCGAATTGCGGAGCATCCAGATGGGTATGTGTGTCGAATAAGTACATGTACTGTTGTCCTCCCGGTCTTGGTCTCTATGTTCAAAAATAACTATTTAATCTTTATTTTGCGAATATTTCAGCAACAGAGTCAGGCAGTTGTGAAAGCGCCTTATTCAGCTTATCTTGAGGAAAATATAGGTGATATCTTCCACGGTGAATGCCGCTGATGGAACGTACAATATCTGAAACCTCCGAGATTTCACGGAGCCGATCCTTCCGGTCAAGCAGCAATATTTGATTGCTGTCAAAACCCTCTCCTGGACGAAACACATCATACGGAAGGTCTGACGGAAAATCAATTTCCAGATCATATTCCGGGTCCAGCCCGGCTCCCGCAAAACTGCGGCGGATTTCGTCAATCGTCTCCGGATTGAGACTCTCCGTCTCCACATATTTATACAGTTTACGATGAATAAACCGGCTGCACAAGTCGCTTAGCAGTCCATCCTCCTCCAGTGTCCATTGCATGAAGGCCGTTTGAACTAACGCTTCATCTAGCAGCAAATACTGCTGCACTGTCACTTCCCCCTGAAGCAAGTCACCTAGTGGATGAATCATAAATTTAAAATTATACCCCTCTAAGTACAGCTCTTTGGCCCGGCGGAAAATCTGTCTTAAAATAATTTCAGAACTCCGGGTTACCGGATGAAAATATACCTGCCAGTACATTTGATACCGCGACATCAGATAGTCCTCTATCGCATGCATTCCTGATTCCTTAACTACAACTCTTCCATTATAGGGACGGAGCACCCGCAGAATTCGATCGATATCAATCGTACCGTAATTCACACCAGTGTAATAAGCATCCCGCAGAAGATAATCCATCCGGTCAGCATCGAGGGGACTAGACACCAAATTGACAACAATTGCGTGCTCATAGGTTTTTGCGATAACTGAAGCGACTTTCTGAGGGAAATCTTCCTCTACATCCCTTAGAATATTGGTGATTTCTGTGTTCTCCAGAATGATCCGGCACGTCCAGTCCTCATGGTTCATTTCAAAAGCTTCTTCTATAGAATGGGAGAACGGTCCATGCCCCAAATCATGAAGCAGCGCTGCACAGAGCGTGAGCAATCGTTCTTCCGGAATCCATCCTTTATATCCACTTCGTTCAAACTGGGAAATAATTCGACGTGTAATTTCATAGACACCAAGAGAATGCGAGAATCGGCTGTGTTCTGCACCATGGAAAGTCAGATAAGAGGTACCTAGTTGCCGAATCCGGCGCAAGCGTTGGAATTCCTTAGTATTAATCAAACGCCAGATGATTACATCCTGCACGTGAATGTAATTGTGAACCGGATCTTTGAAAACCTTCTCTTCTGTGAGCGGCTTCTTCATGAGATCAACTCCTTCATCTAATTTTAATTAGTCATTTCGCTCTTGACGGTATATAATGGGTAATAATGTCGCACTTTGTCGAATTATGACACAAAATGAGTGGTTGAATCGACAAAATTTATTTATGTAATTTTTGGGTGGTTTTGCTTCAAACCTAACAGCACTGTACATTTCCATAAAATTACCCTAAAATTCGTTAGAAAAAAGGTTGACTGTTTTGGGAATCGTTGGTATTATGGATATCATAAAACAGTGAAGAATGTCGAATAATGACGCTTTTGATATTTGAAAGGGGCAACGATGGCTATGATGAAATCAACAGGAATTGTAAGAAAAGTAGACGAACTGGGACGGGTTGTTATTCCAATTGAATTGCGCCGTACGCTTGGCATTGGTGAAAAGGATGCGCTCGAAATTTACGTGGACGGTGAGCGGATCATGCTTAAGAAATATGAGCCTGCCTGCATCTTCTGTGGCAATGCCGAGAATGTAACTTATTTCAAAGGAAAAATTGTTTGTCATGAATGCATTTCTACTATCCCTACCCCTGTGACAAACTAAAACAAATAGTATATAATAAGAATAAATCAAATTGTTAATTCTAACCTTTTTATATCTCCTTGGCCCTCCGTTTATGCGGGGGGCACTTTTTTTGTGGGTGCACCCTCCCAAACCCTCCCTGTAGGGAGGGCCCCAAAGGGCTGCCAGCCCTCTGGACACCCGGAAGGGCACACCCGCGGACAGTGCGGCAATCGCGGACGGAAGCAGGCGGTAGTGGTAGGCCCGGCCCTGCGGGCCTCGTCATGCGGCGCGGATGGGTGAGTTACTACGAACGGACTGCGGCGGCTCTCCCTTTGGGAATCGCCTTGCGTCGACGGTGATCCGTACTTTTAGTGCGGTTCGATGAGTTACGGCGTGTGGACTGTAGCGGCTCTCCCTTCGGGAATTGCCTTACGTTAGCGCCGGGTGATACGTCTAACCCCAGCTTGCTACAGATGGCGGGGGGGGGCATCGCTCTCCCTTTGGGAATTGCCTTACGTTGGAACCGATGGGACTTCTAACCCCGAATAAGCTACTGACGACGGGGCTTGATCGCTCTCCCTCCGGGAATCGGCTTACCTCGGCTATAGGCGTACAGCTGATTCGGCGAATGAGTTACGTCGTGCGGACTACGGCTGCTCTCCCTGCGGGAATCGCTGGCATCGGCGTTTAGCATTACCTCTCCAAAATAACCGCTTAATGTTTTCCCAATATTCCCTCAGCATTATCTAACATCATATAACTCATCCAATTTATACACTTAAATCCATTTTAATGAACGAATCTTCTAGACTGCTATTCCCGCTCCAGCAGCGCATTATAAATATCCCGTTTGGCGACGCCGCGGTCGGAAGCCGCTTTTTTCATAGCTTCTTTACGGGGGATGTCGTTGGCCTCGTAGTGGGCTACGTGTTCTTCAATGCTCAGCTCACGCCACCAAGCGGACTCGGCAGCAGCTGCCTCTTCTTTACTCTCGCCCTCAACGACAATGACATATTCCCCAAGCGGAGGATGCTCAGCTAGCCAGGCGCTGCACTCTTCAATCGTTCCGCGCAGAAATTCCTCGTACCGCTTGGTCAGCTCCCGGGCCAGAACGATACGGCGGTTGCCGAACGCCTCCAGCAAATGCTCCAAGGTCTTAAGTACCCGATGCGGAGACTCATAAAACAACAGTGTTCCCTGGGCAGAACGCAGAGGGGATAAGACAGCACGAATGTCTTTTCGCTCCCGGGGCAGGAAACCGGCAAAAGTGAAAGTTGTCGTCGGCAAGCCGGAAGCGATCAGCGCCGACAATGCAGCGTTAGCACCCGGCACTGGAATGACCGGAATACCATGACTAATAGCAAGCGCAACGAGGTCAGAACCAGGGTCGGAAATGGCCGGCAGACCAGCGTCACTCACAAGCGCTAAATTTTTACCTTCTATTATATAGCGTATCAGCTCCGGCCCACTTGCCGCCTTATTATGCTCGTGATAGCTGAATAACATGGATGGGGTAATTTCAAAATGGCTCAGCAGTTTTCGCGTATTTCGTGTATCCTCAGCAGCGATAATATCGCACTCCTGGAGGGTGCGCACAGCACGATAAGTCATATCCTCCAAGTTGCCAATCGGTGTAGCTACAAGATAAAGAGAACCGCTCCCTTCTGGACGCCCTCCATCTTTACTGTTTTGAAAACTACTCTGGCAAGATATTGTCATGATCTACCCTCTCCGGCTCCAAAATAGATGTCCATGATCTCCGGACAATATTCATTGTTCTCATTATAAACGATCAGCGGCGGCTGCAAACGCACCTCCGGCTTCCCGTCACGCGCTGCTTCGATCAGCACCATATTCGCTTCAAGATGTGCACGCGGATGCACAAAACGGATACTTTTCGGCTCCAGTCTATACTGCCGCATCAGGCTGATAATATCTGCAAGACGCTGCGGCTTGTGTACCATACTCACCTTACCTCCAGTACGGACAAGCCGGACACAGGCCTGAATGACCTCCTCCAGTGTACAGCCCAGTTCATGACGGGCCATCGCCTGGTGCGTGTTCATTTTGAGATCACTCCCGTTCAGCGGCATGTATGGCGGATTCACGGTGATTGCATCATATACGCCATAGCCAGCCACTGTATGCAGCTCCCGCAAGTCGCCTTCATGAATGACAATCCGCTCCTCCAGACCATTCATAGCCACACTGCGGCGGGCCATGTCAGCAAGACGAGGTTGAATCTCGATTCCTTCTATAGAAGCACTAGTACGTGTAGTCAGGAGCATAGGAATAACGCCATTACCGGTGCAGAGATCAAGCACTCTTCCACGCGGCGGAATACCTGCGAATCGGGCCAGCAGCACAGCATCCATCGAGAAGCTGAATACCTCATCGCTTTGTATAATATGCAAATCATGGGTCAATAAATCATCCACTCGCTCCGACGGAAGCAGAGGAATGGCTGAATCTTTGAACGAATTCATCTTGTAGCTCTCCTTACCCTTGAAAAATTGAAATACCATAAATCTCTTCTATATTACAAAAAAACCGTAGGCGTAAATCCCCTACGGCTGGATATCCTCATTTATTAAGAAAAGAAAGACAGAACAGACAATCACCCTCTGTACGCAAATGCCCAAAGTAAACATTACAGATGTGGAAGCCCTCATGGTATAGACGGGCCAGGTTATCATAACCTTCCCCGACAACCTCCTCTGTTCCTTCGCTTGCCGCCAGAAGCGCTTCTGCTTCCGCCGAATCCACGTTAGGATCTAGGGGTGCTTCCCTCTTTAATATTTTTCTAAGTTGTTCATTTTCGAGACTGAGCCTTTGATTGGCTTCCATCAGTTCTTTTACCGTCTGTTTCCATTCGCCAAGATTGGCGCGCATCGTTTCCATCTGCGCTTCCATATCCTGCATGTGTGCAAATATATTTTTCTTCTCCAAGTTTCCACCCCGAAAGTAACCTTATATGGTTTACTTGACGACAACATCATCCATTGGAAGTTCCTTCACTTTGCCCACTTCAAACAGCTGCACATGAATCGTACGGTTTCCGGCATTAATGCCTACAACCTTGCCTTCCCCTAAAGAGGTAATGACCATCTTACCGACTGCCGGCATTTCTTCCTTCACACTTTCATAATTATCATGCTCAAACTTCAAGCAACACATAAGCCGTCCGCATAATCCGGAAATTTTGGTCGGATTGAGCGAAAGGTTCTGATCCTTGGCCATTTTGATAGATACCGGCTCGAAATCGCCCAGCCAGGATGAACAGCAGAGAACCCGCCCGCAGGGACCCAGTCCACCCAGCATTTTAGCTTCATCACGCACACCAATCTGCCGAAGCTCGATCCGGGTACGGAAGATACTAGCCAGATCCTTGACCAATTCACGGAAATCGACACGTCCCTCAGCCGTGAAATAGAAGATGATTTTGTTGCGGTCAAACGTGAATTCGACATCCACCAACTTCATTTTAAGGCCATGATCACGAATTTTATTTAAACAGGTGGTAAAGGCATCTTTTGCCGCACCCTTGTTCTCTTCCACCACACGTGCGTCGGTTTCACCGGCAATACGCATGACTTTCTTCAGAGGCAGTACAACGTCAGACTCCTGCACCTCTTTTTTGCCAATGACGACTTTACCGTACTCCACCCCACGTGCCGTCTCAACAATCACGCACTGATCCCGTTCAATCGGAAAATCCAGCGGATCGAAGTAATATATTTTACCCGCTTTTTTGAAGCGGACACCTACTACGCTGTACAAAAATTAACCCCCTTGTTTGCCGGTAAAAGGAACCTAAGGGCAAGTCCGCTCCCTGGTAATGCATGCTTGTCCTTCCTCATCGGTTACACCAATACTTCCAGGCTGAAGCGACATATGGAGGATATTCATAATTATCCTTTAGCTTTCCAGACGGATTAAGAACTGCTCCAGACAAAGCTGGGCATTGGCATTGGAGCGCAGCTTTCTTTTGCTCTCTGCAGCAAACTCCATGTATCCAACCCACTGTTCCGTAGTCCGCTGACGGGCATGTCTGGAAATAAAGTCTAACTGATCTATGAAAACGATACTTTCGTGCTTTCGGTACAGGAAGTAGAGCATATCTTTGAACCATAGATGGAACATGCTGAATAGAGTATCCAAATGTTCACCGAGCCCGGTCTTGAACAGCTTCACCCCCGCAGTTGCAAGCGCGGAGCTGCCTTTGCCCAAAGACTCCTTTGCTAATTGTAACACTAGATTTCTCATTTCTGCAAACCAATTCTGTTCCAAAAGTTGCCTGCAGCCCTCAAGACCAGAGGTCAAGGATACGGCGCAGCGGGCCAAGGGAAGCGGAACTCCGTCAGAAGCAAGCGCCTGCAGCATTAGATCCGGATGTACAGGACTGAATGGGATACGCTGAGTTCGCGATTGTATCGTCGGCAGCAACGCCCGGCTATTATCCGAGATCAGAATGCCCACTGCCGGTGCCGAAGGCTCCTCAAGAAACTTCAGCAGACTATTGCCGGCTTGCACCGTCATTTTGTCCGCTTCATCTATAATGTAGATCTTGGGATTAACACCTTCGGACCGATATGAGAACATTCGCTGCAGTTCACGAATCTGATCAATCTTGATGCTAGCTCCATCAGGCCGCAGGATCGTCAGATCCGGGTGATTGCCATGCTCTACCTTTCGGCATTCCAGGCATTCCCCACAAGCATCATCGTCGGACACTGTACAAAATATGGCCTGGGCGAATGTTAGCGCCGTACTCATCTGTCCGCTGCCAGATGGCCCACTGAACAGATAGGCATGGCTCACGGTATCATTGCGCAGTGCGTTCTGAAGCAGCCTTTTGGCATCCTCCTGACCCAATATATCATGAAAAGACATAAATTCCTCCCAAATCACTCTTAAAAAGCAAGGTTTAACAATAATCCTCGGATTTCTCCCACCTTGCCCAACAGATCTATACGGCCTTGCTCACTGCTAAGCAGATCATCTGCCATCGATAACAGCGCAGTATCAATCTCTTCCAGCAGTTTGTAGCGTTTGCTGCGACCACGACGATCCCAGCCCTTTGTTTCTTTCAGAATTACGCCGCGCCGTGCCGTTTCCTCTAAAAACCGTTTGATCAACGTCCGGTAGATAGACAGTTCTCGAACCGTCATGGATTTGGACAAACGGTCTCCTTGGAGCTGGATTTCCCGAATTTGCCGGTTTAGCTCATCCTTCGTCTTCTGTTCTCCTTGCTGCTGGAACACATCGGAGAACGTTTTTTGCTGAACTGGCTTGTTCAGCCCCTCCGCGTTGGAAAGCTCACTCTTCAGAGGTCTGTAACCCGGGTTGATCTTCAAGGTTCATCTACCGCCTTTATTAATAATATCAGAAGGGCTACAGCTTGAGATGCTCTTCCTGATATTTCAAGAATAATGTGTACTGTAGGAGTGCTTTAATAATGTTCAAAACGGTCAACAGGAAGTACAAATACGGTCGCACCGCCGACTTGAACCTCTACAGGAAGCGGCAAATATGAATCTGTCGTACCACTCATCGGCGTTACTGGAGTGACTAGCTGCTCACGTACCTTGCAACTGTTGCGGATGACACTCAGTACAGATTCGACCTGAACGTCCTCCACCCCAATCATGAAGGTAGTATTGCCCGCTCGCAGAAATCCTCCTGTACTGGCAAGCTTGGTTGCACGAAAATTAGCTTTGACCAATTCACTGGACAACCGGTTACTGTCCTTATCCTGGATAATCGCTACGATCAACTTCATCTTCGCATTCCCTCCTTAAAGAAATATGGAGCTGTCTGGATACAGAGCAGCTATCCTTATATATTTGACAAAACTCATCAAAAACCCTTTAATACTCTCTCTTCCAGTGTTCGTACAATATCCTGCTCCACCATATGAAGCGGACGTCCGGCATCCAGCACGACAATTCGGTCCGGATTGTTATTTACCACGAGCTTGTAACCCTCACGGACTTTCTCATGAAAAGCCAGGCTCTCCAGATCCAGTCTGTTCACTTCCCTGTCCTGGTTGGCAGCGATTCGTGACAGACCCACCTCGGGTTCAATGTCGAGATAGAAGGTTAAATCCGGCATACGGTTACCGATAGCAAAACGATTGATCTCCCACACCGCTTCCATACCAAGACCTCTGGCATATCCTTGGTACACGAGACTGCTGTCGACAAAGCGATCACACAGTACCGTAAGCCCTTCCTCTAAAGCTGGCTCGACAACCTCCGCCAAATGCTGGCTGCGGGCTGCTGCATATAGTAATGCTTCCGTACGTGAGTCCATTGCGGTATGCGCCGGATCAAGAATAATGGAACGGATCTTCTCGGCAATCTCAATTCCGCCGGGTTCTCGGGTAATCAGGTACGGGATAGAACGATTCTGCAGGTAAGCCGCCAGCCTCCCTATAATGGTAGTCTTTCCGGACCCTTCCCCCCCTTCCAGTGTGATAAAGAAACCTTGTCGTTCCACTTAATCCTCTCCGCCTTTCTTCTTGTTGTATACCATTATATGCTGCAATGCGGAATCCGCACACGCCTGAAATTTCGCACCGCCTCTAGACAAATCCATTAGTCTTTGAAGTACAGACTCTGTGATCTTTTCCCCCGGATAAAGCAGCGGTATGCCGGGAGGATAAGGAATAACCATTTCAGCTGCTATTTCCCCAGCGCTGTCCGCAAGCCTGATCGGCTTCATATCTCCGGATGCCACCGGCTTGAGCGAAAAAGGTACAGGATCTGAAAATAATTCCCTGTTGAAAATGTTCCACGTGGAAACATTGGCGTTCGCGATCAACTCTGCTTGTCCATCTTGTTTATGGATGACATGATGTTCCTGAATTAGAGAAGAAGTCTCCGCAGAAACAGCAGCCGATTCATTCTCTGTGCTTACATATGGTTTATCGGCTGCCCCCCACTGTGTTCCTCTTGTCGCGCGCTCCTCTTCGTCAATCTCCCGCAGCGCGTGCAAGAGCCGCTGCGCGTCCTCAGCCGAGGATCCGAGGCTGAACAACAGCACTACGTGCCGGGCGTCGCTCATCTCCGGCACACAGCCCTTAGCTTCGAGCCGCCGCTGCAGCTCGAAGCCGCCCAGGACCCCGGCGCCGTCATGGAGGACGGCTTTGAAGGGGTCCTGGGTAGTATAAGCCGCCCCGCGCAGCGGCGGCGTGTCACTTCCGGCGGTGGTGGCATAGCCACCGCCGGTGTGCTGCAGCGGCGCAGCCGGCTGCAGCAGCCTGTAGCGCGGCAGCTCTGCGAGGCCGCGCCGCAGAACGTCCACTGCGGCAAGTCCCGCCGTGAAGGCTTCGGGGCCCCGGCTGTGCAGCAGTCGCCGGGCCAGGTCCAGCGAGCCCATCAACGGGTACGATGGGCTGGAGCTCTGCACCATGGCAAGCCGCTGCCGGAGCAGGGCCCGGTCAATATGCGGTCCCTGAACGTGCAGCATAGCGCCCATGGTGAGCGCGGACAGCATTTTGTGCGTGGACTGTACGACACCGTCCGCACCACACATCAGCGCCCCGGCAGGCAAAGCCGGGTGCTGCCCATAATGCGCGCCATGCGCTTCATCCACCAATAGCGGTACTCCGCTATCGTGGCAGGCCTGCACTAGAGGCGCAAGATCGCTGCCCATGCCGTAATAGTTTGGCATGGTTACTAGCACTCCGGCGGCTTTAGGATACGCTGCAAGAGCAGCCTGCACCGTCTCCGCCGCCGGAGCCACCGCAAGTCCGCTCAGCGGGTCAATCTCAGGCTCCAGGAACACTGCCCGCACCCCTGCGAGCATTAACCCGTGAATAACCGATTTGTGCACATTACGCTGCACAATCAAAATCATGCCAGGTTCAGGACATACTGTCAGGATCAACGCCAGATTACCGGCTGTACTGCCACCCACCAGAAAAAAACTCTCCTCTGCTCCAAAGCAATCTGCCGCCAGCTCCTGCGCTTCCCTGATTACACCTTCTGGGTGATGGAGATCATCCGTCCCTGTAATTTCAGTTACATCATACTCCATAATCTCACCCAAAAACCCGGCATTCCTAGGTTCGTGTTCATATGCTTTACCATTCTTATGCCCAGGAACATGATAAGAGGTATTACCCTGAGCTTTGTATTGCTCTAACATCTCATATATAGGCGCACTACTGCGCTTGTCCTTATTCATTATCCATTCCTTCCGGTAGGGTTAACCTCTATTGTATCGCAAATACGCGCAAACGCCTATGCCGCAGTTTCTCTTTATGGAAGCACAACAAAACGGCTCCGCCGTCAAAAGAACGGTGAAGCCGTATATACAACTTATTCTGCAACCAACGCGACACCGATCCACCGCCCAACCTTAATTCTATTTCTAATCCTGCACTTGCAATTGTGGCCTCAAGCGTTTTTTTGAAGTTGGATTTTCTTCATCTGACCGATAAAAAAGCGATATTTAGCATCCTCTGCCTCAGTGCGCACCATCTCAGCCTCACAATCCTCGCAAATAAAATGTGAGACAATCACAATACCTTCCTCTTTCATCTGTCCACAAATGATACAAGCTTGTTCCGGTTGCTGATCCATTTAGCATCCCACCTTGACTCTTTTAAGAACAGTATGATACACCTTCTATCATTTTAAACCTTTTCATAGTATTTTCATATCTATATGATTGTAATTTATCTATATTCAGCTGCTGCCCTCAAGGTTCTTCAGAGTTCGGTTAAGAAAAAGCCTTCATCAGCCGATATTAAAAACATTGAGAACTTACGAGGAGGTCCGTCCTTTTTTATGGAACCCAACACGAAAAGTGCAGCTACATTCTATCAATATAAACTAATCCGAAAAATTAACCTGACCCAATCGCTTCTGAGTATTTATATTACAATTCCCATGGTATGTCTGGTACTAGAGACGGTATTCCTCTCTTGGTGGAGTATATTCTTCATGATTATCGCTGCACCTGTTGTCTTTTGGATACAATATGTGATCTCACGATCAGTCCTGGTCATTATGGGCCACCCTATCGCTAAAAGATGGGGCATCTCCTTGAAGCTCCCGTGGCTCGGCTACATGCCGGATCAGTACATCAGCTATCGCATATTCCGGAAGGTCCAGCTGCATAATTTTTGGATCGGCCTTTGCATCGCAGCACTTTTTATTGTCTGGTCTCCGCCCGCCTTTACAGCCTCGCTGGTGGTATGTCACCTTTGGCTGCTACTGCCGCGACTATATATCTTGCTCCGGCTACGACGGGAAAGCAAGGAAGGCATGCTCAAGTTCAACCCGGCGGATGCTTCCTATTACTCGCAATAACCAGTTAACGTAATAGCTTCTTTTGCACAGGCTTCCGCGAAAATAAACCATATCAAATAAAGGCCATCCGATTAAGGATGGCCTTTACCTATTTTCCTCCCAGACTTTTAACAGAGGTCTTCTTTTCCTTCGGAACCATCACGATAAAGTAATCATCATGAACAGATAAATGCACAGTCAGTCCGTCCTTCTGAAAAACTCGCGAGCCCGTCTTCTCTTCTTCGTCCTGCTCTACCCAGCCCCATTCCTTGATGGTATTCAAATAAGGCTCTGGTATACTATCCTTCTCCTTTAATCCAGGCAAAGAATAACGTACATAGTCCATTGCTACATTTGTGGTTGTCCGGTCAGGAGAATTAGCTTCCTTCGGAACCGGAAAACTCTTTTCGTTCAGTGCACCCTCAAATATATCCCAGGAAGGCTGCTTCGCTCCGCAGCCCACCAGCATTATACCAACTATACAAAAAACAAGTAGCATCCAGAAAGGTTTGGTTGGCTTCATACCTTAAATCCTCCTTACCTCTACCATGCATCTAAAGACACAAGAAAATTCAGTTTATGAATTTAACAGTAGTTCATTCGTATCAAGGCTATT
This sequence comes from Paenibacillus sp. NPDC056722, assembly GCF_042790635.1. NCBI lineage: Bacteria > Bacillati > Bacillota > Bacilli > Caryophanales > Paenibacillaceae > Paenibacillus > Paenibacillus sp. NPDC056722. Next base: position 62,586 of record NZ_JBHTYV010000020.1, read on the forward strand.
CTTACTATTTGCACTTTTCTATTATACTTGTATCATCCAAAGTGTCGGTAACAAAAATGTCATCCTATTGGAGACAATTTAGCCTCCATTTCAACTTTTATATAAAACAAAAAAACCATTGCTGAACACTCAACAATGGTTTTAGTGCTTGGCGGCGTCCTACTCTCCCAGGACCCTTCGGTCCAAGTACCATCGGCGCTGGAGGGCTTAACGGTCGTGTTCGGGATGGGTACGCGT
>NZ_JBHTYV010000021.1:0-53105 GCF_042790635.1 Paenibacillus sp. NPDC056722
CATTTTGAAACATCTGACGAGAATTAAAAATTCTCATTTTTGAATTCACTTTCGTGAATTCGATACTCACTCGTTGTTCAGTTTTCAAAGATCAATGTCTTGCTTGTCCGCCGCTCAATGTCTCAGCAGCGACCTTTATAATATATCATGGCGACCGTTTTTCTGTCAAGCGTTTTTTTAATTTCTTTTTTTCGCTTCCTTTTCATCAAGTCATTCGAAGATGTCTTGCTTCAAGGGCCGAGAATTAATGTACCATATTAACCGGTACTGCGTCAACCCTTAAAACAAAGTTATTTTCAAACCCAATAACATCAGTACTCCAGGCAGCCCTAAAACCGTTACTGCGCCTATAGTTGCCGGGTTAAGGGGAATATGCGCATCTGTTATAACGCCTGAGAAGTTCACTAAGTAAATACCCAGCGCTGCCAGGATTAAATGAGTTCCGAATAAACTTAACCAGCTGAAACCCAGTTTTTTGCGAAATGCAATCAGAAACAATAGAAGAACGGATATGCTCAATACTCCAATAGCCACTAATCTCAACAATGTCTCTCCTCCTTTATCAACTCTGTTCCATTTCTTTATAGTTGTTTCCAGTTAAGCCCCAAACTCTTGGCATGCTTTAGATGAATCTGATATTTACGTTCCGCCGCTTCTAAGATATAAATAGCGTAATCTATCTGATCCTGGCCCAGCGCTTCATCGAACATCAGGTAGGCTCGTTCCCATTCCATTTGCGCCTTGCGAACTTCTATAAACGTGTTCCAACCTTCATCATACTCCCGTTCCTTCTCAGCGTTCCCCCGCCATGCACCCCACCAGCCCATGCTCAGCTCCCCTTCCGAATAAGTGTGAACAACAAGAACGCTACCGCTCATTCGTTCATTCTCATTCATATAGGGAACGGGACAAACTTAGAACTAAAAAACTACCACAAATCTATAACTTCTTATAACAGGACACCCCTGATTAGCTCTGAACGCAAAAAAAGAAGCCCCTTAGCTTCCTTGGGACTTCTCTACATACTCTAAAGCACCTTACGATCTAAAACAGCTCACGACGGCCTTCTAAGGCCTTAGACAGTGTGACCTCGTCTGCGTACTCCAGATCGCCACCTACAGGCAAGCCGTGGGCTATTCTAGTGATTTTAATATCAAAAGGGCGCGTTAGCCGCGAAATATACATAGCTGTCGCCTCCCCTTCAATATTGGGATTTGTCGCCATAATCAATTCCTTCACCCGCTCGTCGCCGAGTCTTACCAAAAGCTCCTTCAGACGGATATCATCCGGTCCAATACCTTCCATTGGCGAGATCGCTCCCTGGAGGACGTGGTAATAACCATTAAATTCCTTAGTACGCTCAATGGCAACTAAATCCTTGGCATCCTGAATCACGCAGATTACAGACGCATCACGCGTCTTATCCTGACAGATCCGGCACGGGTCAGTATCGGTAATGTTACAGCACACCGAGCAATAGTGAAGATTGCGTTTGACGCTTACCAGCGCTTTAGCAAAATCAATGACTTCATCCTCTTTCATATTCAGCACATGAAACGCAAGACGAGCGGCCGTCTTCGGACCAACCCCCGGCAAACGCGTAAAAGCATCGATCAGCTTAGCTAGCGGTTCGGGATAATGCAAAGTAATGTTTCTCCTTTAGGCTAAATGGAGTAATGGTCTAGAACAAACCAGGAATCTTCATTCCGCCAGTAAATTTACCCATATCGTTGTTTGCCAAATCTTCAGCTTGTGTCAACGCATCATTCACAGCAGTGATCACAAGATCCTGCAACATTTCCACATCATCCGGATCCACTGCTTCCGGTTTAATCTGAATGGACAGTAGTTTCTTGTGTCCGTTCACTTGTACGGTAACTACGCCACCACCAGATGAACCTTCAACTGTTTTGCTGCCAAGCTCTTCTTGAGCTTTGAGCATTTGCTCCTGCATTTTTTTAACTTGTTTCATCATTTGGTTCATATTGTTCATAATCGATCTCTCCTTTGGAATGCGCCGTTTGGCGCTAATCTGCTGAAAGCATTATTCTTTTATGACAACAAGGTCTTCTCCAAAAAGCTGGATCGCCTCATCAATCCAAGGTTCTTGTTTTGCTGCTCCTGCCTCGTGTTCATGCTCCAGGCGCAATTCTTCCTTGCCAGGCTGTTCGGCAGACTTCATAGAAGCCTCATTCCAATCGCGAAGCATGATGGTTACAAGACGGTACGGCTTGCCCAGACGGGCAGCCAGAACACCCTCAATCACCTGCCGGTTAGCCGGCTTCTCAGTAGTATCCCGGTGTATGGTGTTCTTGAAAGCAACCAGAACTGCGTCTTGCATAACCGATACAGGCTCTCCATCCACAAACCAGGCATGGACGGTGATTTTCTCTTCCTTCACACCTTGCAGCACTAGGCTCCACTGTTTATAAATAGACGCAAAGTCAGCACTGTCCTTACCGGCGATGAATTTATCCACCTGTGGCGGCATCTTGGAAGCCGTGCTGATCCGCGGAGCAGCACTAGGCACAGAGGCAGGTCTAGCCTGTGCACCCTCGCGCCCTCCGGAAATACCACCTGACTGCAAGGCCTGTTCCAACTTCTTCTCCAGTGTGGCGATCTGTTTCTTAAGCACGCCCAGCTCACCAGGGTCAGAAGCGGCAGCTCCTCCTGCAGCAGCTCCTTGGAAGGCGCCAGAAGAAATGACCGCATCAGCCGGAACCGAGGCACTTTCCTGCAAGCTACAAAGCTTCATTAGCGCTACTTCGAACAGTGTCTGTGGATGGGTAGCATATTTCATCTCACCCAGATAACGATTAAGCGTCTCCACAATTCCGAACAGCTGCTCACGGCTGAAGGCGGTTGCCATATCCTTAAAATCCGCTGGGTTCAGGACACGGTCGGTTAAGTGATCGGCATTCGGAACCATTTTAATCATAAGCAGGTCCCGGAAGTAATACAATAAATTTTCGAGGCATTTATCGGCACTTTTGCCCTCATGCATAAGCTGCTCAACAAGCTCCAGAAGAAGTCCCATATCGCCTTCCAAAATCGCTCTGGCCAGACGGGCGAACTGTTCCGAAGGTATTCCCCCAGTCATTCCAAGCACTTGCTGGTAGGTAACCTGGCCCTCTGTAAAGGAAGATATCTGATCGAGAATACTAAGCGCGTCACGCATCCCCCCATCAGAGAGACGTGCGATGTACTGCAGAGCGTCATCATCTGCGGAGATGCCTTCCTTCTCACAGATTTGCTTCAGATGACCCGTCTGCTCCTCTAATGATACCCGGCGGAAATCAAACCGCTGACAACGGGAAATAATCGTTGCCGGCAGCTTATGAGGCTCTGTCGTCGCCAGTATGAACATTACATGGGGCGGTGGCTCTTCCAGCGTCTTCAGCAGCGCATTGAACGCTTCTGTTGTCAGCATATGCACTTCATCAATAATATACACTTTACGACGCACTTCGGTAGGCGCGTACTTCACCTTATCCCGCAGGTCACGAATCTCTTCTACACCCCGGTTGGACGCCGCATCAATCTCCTGCACATCCATGACATTGCCAGCAGTAATCCGCAGGCAGGATGGACACTCGTTGCAAGGCTCCGGCCCCTGGCCGCGCTCACAGTTGACCGCCTTGGCCAGCACCTTGGCAGCACTGGTCTTACCAGTCCCCCGCGGACCGCTGAACAGATAGGCATGTGAGACCCTGTCTTCCCGTATAGCATTCTGCAGCGTTTGGATAATGTGCTGTTGTCCTACCATGTCCTGAAACGACTGCGGCCGCCAAGCACGGTACAGCGCGATATGTTCCACTATGCATTACCCTCTCTCAAGTGCCACTTTCCTGGCATTTGTCGCTAACTCATTATACTATATTCTCCAGACTTTGACCAAAAACAAAAAGCATCCTCGCTTATCGCAAAGATGCTGTCATTTATTCATATAAACCGTGCACCTGTTATTGATGGCTGCGATCCAAGCGGCAACCCTACTGACTGCTCGGGCTAGGCCACCCTCCGGCACAAGAGCAAACTTGCTTATGGCTGCTTCCTTCCGGACCTGACCAGGTTCACAAGCACTCATTGCGGAGGACCCAACCGTCAACACAGCCCATAGGGACCAAGGCCTCACATCGACAGCACCTCTAACAGGAATTCAACCTCGCTACAGCGGATTGCGAGTTACAGGGCACCGCTACCTCCCCGTCTAGCACGGCGAAGTTAAGTATATCCTACGCTCGGACAAAAATCAACCTCGGAGAATTAACAGCTCCCCATCACATGCTTTACAGGAATAATAACGCCCAATAATTTGGAGCAATGAAAAACCCCCGGCATTAAGCCGGGGGCTAGATCTAATAATTATGCCGCAAACGGGCTAATTGAATTAGATACCGTATTTCTTCTTAAATCTATCAACGCGACCGCCGGCATCCAGGAACTTCTGCTTGCCAGTGAAGAACGGGTGGCAGTTGGAGCAAATTTCGACGCGCAGCTCTTGTTTAACAGAACCGGATTCGAAAGTGTTGCCACATGCGCAGGTTACCTTAGTAATGTTGTACTTTGGTTGAATTGCTTCTTGCATTTGAATTTCACCTCTCTTGCCCTAAGCCTCATGCGGACTCAGAGTTAATAGACACATGAGCATAGTTTAGCACGAAACATGCAAATGGGCAATATGTTTCAAATTTACATTTCCAATGCTAAACGTGTATCCGACCAGACTTGGCACGGGTCAAATTAGCAGGCGGCACATGGGTAAATGAGCCGATAACCACACCGGGAAGTTCTTCCCGGAAAATGTCTAACATCGTCTTCATACCGAGGATCTCCCCTTGAGCTGGAGGGATCAATTCCAGATAACTCTCCGGGTCAATATTCAGATTCCGCATCTGGATCAACTTGAGATCGGTGCGTCGCACGAATTCCACCATGGCTTCGATCTCTTCTTCACGATCGGTCACACCAGGGAAGATCAGATAGTTGATCGACGTGTACACGCCCTGGGATGCCGCATATTTCAGAGATTTCTCAACATTGGCTAAAGTATAACCCCGCGGCTTGTAGTAGGCATTGTAGTGATCATCCAACGCACTGATGGTGCTGACACGCATCAGATCAAGCCCAGCATCAACGATTCCGCGGATATGGTCGCTTAAGCCCGCATTCGTATTGATATTAATGTAACCCATATCGGTAGTAGCACGCACTTCTCGCATAGCTTCGATAATAATCTTAGCTTGTGTCGACGGCTCACCTTCACAACCTTGTCCAAAACTAACTATGGACTCTGGCGTCTTCAGGTGCTCCAACATCACTTCTACCAGTTCGTCTACACGCGGGCGGAAGTTCATCCGCGTCTGTGGAGAGACAAAGCCACTGTCATCCGGTTGCTCGGAGATACAGCCGAAGCAGCCTGCATTGCAAGAATAGGAGACAGGTACAGCGCCCTCCCAACGACCCAGGAAGGTGTTGGAGGAGGTTAAGCATTCATAACCAAGTGCACAATTGGACAAATGTCCAAAGAGACGGTTCTCTGGATACTTAGCCGTCAGATCGCCTACACCTTTCTTGACAAGATCCCGATCACAGTTAAGCGGGTTCCACTGTTCAGGATCATCTGTAAGCTCTGCGCCTACATAGAAGCGCCCGTCCTTCCATACCACTGCCGAATAACCGAACAGGGGCAGCTTGTAAGACTTATCTGTCTTGACATAGCCGGGAAGGCATAACCGTGTATAACCTTGCGGCATCAATGCCCCAACCGCTTGAGAACCTTCGGGCAGCGGCAGCATTTCACCGGTTGCCGGATTCATGCCCACTGCCCGTGTGTTAGGCAGACCAACCAGCGTAGCACCCTCAGGCAGTGGAATTAGCTCTTCCTCCAGCATTTCGACAATCATATCCCCGCTGCGGGCTAGCCCATACAGCTCGGGATGATCATATACGTTACCTTTCTCATCGGCATATACCAAATACATGTTAGTCTCCTCTTATTCTCGTTCTAGGTTGTGGATACGGTGGGTGCCTTCGAGCGGGTCGTGCGGCGTGCAGATGCTCCGCTGTTCGATGTACCGCCACTGCTGGCCGTGCCACTGGCAGACTCTTTACCTGCAACATCAAATGATGCCAGGAACTCGGCATTCGTCTTGCTGTCACGCAGCTTTTTGAGGAAGCCTTCCACAAAATCATAGGACTCATTCATATTTTTACGGATAGCCCAAATGGTATCCAGTTCTTCCTTACTCAGCAATACCTCTTCACGGCGCGTACCTGAACGACGAATATCGATCGCAGGGAAAATACGTCGTTCCGCAAGCTTACGATCCAGATGCAGCTCCATATTACCTGTACCTTTAAACTCTTCATAAATAATGTCATCCATACGTGAACCTGTATCGATCAATGCTGTAGCCAGAATCGTCAGACTACCGCCTTCTTCCACATTACGCGCCGATCCGAAAAACCGTTTAGGGCGATGGAAAGCAGCAGGATCAATCCCTCCGCTCAGCGTCCGTCCAGATGGAGGTACAACAAGGTTGTATGCACGCGCGAGTCGCGTAATACTGTCCAGCAGAATAACAACATCTTTCTTGTGCTCGACCAAACGAAGCGCACGTTGAAGCACGAGCTCAGCTACTTTGATATGATTCTCCGGCAATTCGTCAAAAGTCGAGGCCACAACTTCACCCTTCACAGAGCGCTGCATATCGGTTACTTCCTCGGGACGTTCATCGATCAGAAGCACAAACAGTTCTATCTCAGGATTATTAGTGGAAATGCTGTTGGCAATTTCTTTTAGGAGGAGCGTCTTCCCTGCTTTAGGAGGCGCTACAATCAAACCGCGTTGCCCCAGACCTACAGGAGCGAGCAAATCCATTATTCGGGTAGATAAATGAGTAGGGGATGTTTCAAGCGGCAGCTTGTCTTGCGGATAAAGAGGTGTTAACGCCGGGAAATGCAGGCGTTCCGCTGCGCTGGCAGGGTTCTCGCCATTAACGGCATTGACCTGAAGCAATCCAAAATAACGTTCATTTTCTTTGGGGGTCCGACATTTCCCCGATACCAGGTCTCCGCTTCGAAGATCAAACTTGCGAATCTGGGAGGCTGAGATATAAATATCCTCCGCACTTGGCAAGTAGTTGATCGGCCTTAGGAATCCGTAGCCTTCCGGCAGAATCTCCAGTACACCTTCCATAAACATGAGCCCGCTTTGCTCCGCCTGCGCCCGAAGGATGGCAAAGATCAGCTCCCGTTTCTTCATCTGCCCGTAGTAAGGAATCTGGTATTTCTTGGCCAGCTTGTACAAGTCGGTCAGCTTCATTTCTTCCAGATCGGAAATTTGAAGATCCATGTAATAACCACCTATTCAATTTTTATAATGAGTCCGTGAATATAGCTCTATGTACACTGAACTATATCAACAAAAAATAAGAGTCCGGCAAAATCCTCATTAGAATAGGATTACCCGAATTGGAAGGAGATATGCAGTCTTCTTGCAAAATAAACTCCTTCCAGTTAGCGGGAAACCCTATAAATTCATTCTATTCGTTCTCGCGCCAAACGTCAGCCCCCAGATTACGGAGATTTGTCACCAAATGATCGTAGCCACGATCAATATACTCCACGCCCGTTACTTCGGTGATGCCTTCCTCTACTGTAAGGCCGGCGATAACAAGCGCCGCACCAGCCCGCAGATCAGCCGCTTTGACTTTGGCTGCATTAAGCTTGCTGCCTTCCACGATTGCCGAACGACCCTCGACACGAATCTTGGCCCCCATACGAACCAGTTCCGGCACATGCTTGAAGCGATTGCTGTAAACAAAATCACTCAGCACACTAACACCTTCAGCCTGAGTCAACATGCTGGTCATTGGGGACTGCAGATCGGTGGCAAAGCCCGGGTAAATCAGCGCTTTGACATCTGCATGCTCATACTTGGCTCTGCCAATTACACGAATGCTCTCATCAAGCTCTTCAATATCTACGCCCATCTCCAGCAGCTTGGCGGTTAAAGCCTCAAGATGCTTAGGGATGACGTTATCTATAAGGACGTTGCCGCGCGTTGCCGCTGCAGCAATCATATATGTTCCAGCTTGAATCCGGTCAGGAATAATGGAGTGACGGCAGCCGTGCATTTCCGTAACGCCTTCGATCCGGATGGTTTCCGTACCGGCACCTTTAATAATGGCGCCCATTGAATTAAGGAGTGTAGCTACATCTATAATCTCAGGCTCTTTAGCCGCATTTTCAATAATAGTAGAGCCTTTGGCTCTTGAAGCCGCCAACATGATATTAATCGTGGCCCCGACACTGGATACATCCAGATAAATCTTGGCCCCGCGTAATTCCTTGGCATACAGGTGGATAGAGCCGTGTTCATTAGTCACTGTTGCGCCCAGCGCTTCAAATCCCTTGATGTGCTGGTCAATCGGACGGGGCTCAAAATTACAGCCGCCGGGAAGCCCTATTGTCGCTTCCTTGAATCTTCCAAGGAGCGCTCCCATCATATAGTAAGACGCCCGCAATTTCTTGACAGGCCCATTAGGCATAGGGATGGACACAATACGGGAGGGGTCAATTCTCATTTGGTTGCCTGACCAGGATACACTTGCGCCAAGCTCTTCCAGTATTTCGGAGTAAACTGCAACATCGCTAAGGGACGGTAGATTATCCAGCACAACTTCAGATTCGGCTAAAATCGCCGCAGGAATAAGCGCAATCGCGCTGTTCTTGGCTCCGCTGATTGTAACAACACCTTGCAGCGGACGTCCACCGCCAATCATTAATTTTTCCATAAATTAACAGGTTCCCCCTACGTGTATTGCGGTTGATCGACAATACGTGCTGTGGCTTTTCTGATGATAAAGGCGATGAAAATGGAAAGACACCGGCTATGCGGTGTACTCTCCACATCATCATATTCAACTGAAAAGGACAGTATAACCTGTCCGATATGCTTATTCAAAACTTCATGGACTAATGTCCTTCAAAACTTAAGAAAACAGATCTTACGCTTTGTTGTTGGAACCGAACTCACGGATTTTACCGATAACGGTTTGTTTGATAGCATCGCGGCCTGGTACGATGAATGTACGTGGGTCGTAAGCATCAGGTTTAGCAGCCAAAACTTCGCGAACTACTTTAGCAAATGCGATTTGGTTCTCAGTGTTCACGTTGATCTTGGAAGTACCCAGGGAGATCGCTTTGTCGATGTCATGTACAGGGATACCAGTACCGCCATGCAGAACGAGTGGCAATTTAACAGCGTCGCGGATTTCTTCCATTTCTTTGAATCCGAGGTTAGGCTCGCCATGGTAAGGACCGTGTACGGAACCAAGTGCTGGAGCCAAAGTGTCGATGCCAGTTTCTTTAACAATGCGTACGCACTCGTTAAGATCAGCATATTGAATGCCGCCGATAACATCGTCTTCTTGTCCGCCTACAGTACCTACTTCAGCTTCTACAGAAACACCTTTAGCGTGAGCATATTCAACGACTTTCTTAGTCATTTCAATGTTCTCATCGATTGGGTGGTGAGATCCGTCGATCATTACGGAAGTAAAGCCAGCATCGATGGCTTCTTTACATTTATCAAAGCTGGAACCGTGGTCCAGGTGAATCGCTACAGGAACAGTGATTTTCAGGTCGTGGATAAGTCCTTCCACCATCTTAACAACAGTGGTGAAACCGCCCATGTGACGGGCTGCGCCTTCGGATACACCAAGAATTACCGGAGATTTCTCTTCTTCGGCTGCACCCAAAATAGCTTGAGTCCATTCAAGGTTATTGATGTTGTACTGACCTACTGCGTACTTTCCTTCAAGTGCTTTGTTCAACATGTCTGTCATTGATACTAATGGCATGGTTCATCCTCCTAAAGATGTTTTCGCTATAATTTATAGAACCGTTTATCACATACAGGCTTATTATAGCACATCCAGTGTCAAATACTAAATAGCACTAGCAAAAAAATGTCCCGGTGGGACGATATTTATCCACCCCTGTTGTTATCTGCCCTTTTCCAAGTTTTCCCCTCCGAAAAAAGGATTCTGCCATTTAGCAGAATCCTTACTTCAGCTGCACTGATCGACCGATTTATTGCGAAGATGCATATTTACCGCCACACGCATCTCGTCAATGTCGAAAGGTTTGGTAAAGTGCATAAGCGCGCCCAATTTCGTTGCTTCTTTAATCATGTCCAGCTCTCCGTACGCAGTCATCATGATCACCTTGATCTCCGGATTGATCTCCTTCAGATGCTTGAGAATTTCAAGCCCATCCATTCCCGGGATTTTCATATCGAGCAAGACCAAGTCTGGGGATTCGGTACGAACAATTTCCAGTGCAAGTTTACCGTTAGCCGCCTGAAATGTGGTGTAACCCTCGCTGTTGAACACTTCCATGAGAAGAATCCTGATCCCGTTCTGATCGTCGACAATTAACACTTTATTTTTCTCCATTATCAATACCCTCCCAGAATTTAAGGCAGATTGACCATACCGCGCTCTCCACAGCTAACGGCCCCTTTGTAACTTAGTCCATACGAAACCTATAATTCGTGGTGTAGATTCAAAATCCTGCTAATTGGATAAAATGCGTAAATGTATGCCATAAAATGTATCGTCCGGATCGACTTTTCTTGATAGGAAATGTTAAAAATACCAAAATGTCAACTTACATTAAAATTGAAATTATTCTTGAGGTCAGATAGGACCTAGCATAAGAAAAAGAGCCTCCAAATGGAGGCTCTCACGAACACCTTTATGGTGCTATATATACTATTTATTGAGCACTGTAGTGAGTAAGTGAAGCTTTGACGAACTCGCGGAACAGTGGTTGCGGACGGTTCGGACGGGAAATGAACTCCGGATGGAATTGTACCGAAAGGAACCAAGGATGACCCGGAAGCTCCACGATTTCTACCAGACGTCCGTCTGGGGATGTACCAGAAATCACCAGACCCGCTTTTTCAATCTCATCACGGTAAGCATTGTTGAACTCATACCGGTGACGGTGACGCTCGTACACAAGCTCATCATCGTAGCAAGACATCGCCAGGGAACCCGGCAAAAGCTTACAAGGATAAAGACCAAGACGCATTGTACCGCCCATATCTTCGATATCTTTCTGTTCAGGAAGCAGATCAATCAGAGGATGATTCGTAGACGGATCAATCTCTGAGCTGTTCGCTCCTTCCAGACCCAATACGGAACGTCCGTATTCAATGACAGACACCTGCATACCCAAGCAGATACCGAAGAATGGAATTTGTTTTTCCCGTGCATAACGGATAGCAGAGATTTTACCTTCAATACCACGATCGCCGAAGCCGCCTGGAACGAGAATGCCGCCTACACCGCGCAACTGCTCGTCCACGTTCTCATCGGTAACCAATTCCGCATCTACCCAGCGAAGCTTAACTTCTGCGTTGGATGCAAAGCCTGCATGCGAAAGGGATTCAACCACACTCAAATAAGCATCGTGCAGAGCAACGTACTTGCCGACAATGGCAATTTCAACGGTATGCTCCAGTTTGTTGATCCGGTCCAGCATGCCTTCCCATTCCCGCATATCCGGTGCAGGCGTGGTCAGCTTCAAATGGTTAACTACGATCTCGTCCAATCCCTCGTCGCGCAAATTAAGCGGAACTTCATACAGCGTGGAGGCATCGCGGCATTCCACTACGGCATTGGCGTCGATATCACAGAACAGGGCAATCTTCGCCTTCATGTCCGAAGACAGCTCATGCTCCGTACGGCATACAATCACATTCGGCTGAATTCCGATGCTGCGCAGCTCTTTTACACTATGCTGGGTCGGTTTGGTCTTCACTTCACCCGCTGCCTTGATATAAGGAATCAGGGTTACGTGAATGTACATTACGTTCTCGCGGCCGATATCGCTCTTGATCTGACGAATCGCTTCCAGGAACGGAAGGCTCTCGATATCGCCCACTGTACCGCCGATCTCCGTAATTACGACATCGGAACCGGCTTCACGGCCTGCACGGAAGACACGCTCCTTGATTTCGTTCGTAATATGCGGAATAACTTGAACTGTTCCGCCCAGGTACTCACCACGGCGCTCCTTACTGATTACCGAGGAGTACACTTTACCTGTCGTTACATTGCTGTTCTTAGACAGGTTAATGTCAATAAACCGTTCATAGTGTCCAAGGTCAAGGTCCGTTTCCGCGCCATCGTCTGTCACGAATACTTCACCGTGCTGATAAGGACTCATTGTTCCAGGGTCCACATTAAGATACGGATCAAATTTCTGAATCGTCACCTTTAGACCTCTGTTCTTAAGCAGCCTACCCAGCGAAGCAGCGGTAATGCCTTTGCCAAGGGAAGACACAACCCCACCCGTTACAAAAATATACTTTGTCACTGTAAAACCCTCCTAAATAAAGTCCAGAAATTCAGGCGACGCATGATGTTTATCGTAACCCGTTTTTCTATCGTCAAACGGGGGAAATCAAAAGTTACTTTAGCCGGCACAAAAGACCTTCCTCCGCCCCTTTAAAATCGCGGAAATTCCGGCTCCTTGGCATCTAAAAAAACAAAAAAGTGACACCCGTAGCACCGGGGCACTTTTTATTTTAGAAAACACATATTAACTTTCATCATAAGCCCATGCAATAGTTTACTCTGACGGTTCTCCACTGTCAAGGGCAGAATTGTACTACCTCAAAGAACGGGATTAATATTTATCTTCCTCGTCTTCATCGTCCAAATCTTCTTCACTTTCCGCGTCGGAGTCTTCATCGTCCACGTCATCTTCGTCGATGTCTTCTTCGTCAATAACCACATCGTCGTCAACTTCTTCTTCGCTGTCGTCGTCGGAATAGAGGTCGTCGCGATCTTCGTCGATAGCGTCGAAATCCTCTTCTTCGGATGCGTAGTTATCATCTTCCTCGGTGAAATCATCGTCTTCCAAATCGTCATCCTCGTCGTTGATGATACGTGGACGTTTGGAATTACCGACTGGATCATCGGAGCGCTCCAGCGGATACCAGCGTTTCAACCCCCACAGGTTCGTTCCTACACAGGCAAAACGTCCGTCGATGTTAATCTCAGTATATAACTGGGCAATAGTATCGTTGGTTTGTTCTTCGGTCATCCCGCGCAGCTTGGCCACCTCGACCATCAGGTCACGGTAATAAAACGGCGTATTAGCCGCCTTCAGCACTAGGAAAGCCAGGTCCACCATCGGCATTTCTTTTACTTTCTCGGGGTCCAGCTTTAAATTGAGTGGCGTACTCATTAAAGGACACTTCCTCTCACGCATTGTTCACTATTCACGGCTTTAATTCAATAATATCCAGTAACAAACCTAAGTAAAACCTATTTAGCAACAAAATGCAAGTCAAAAGGGACAAGCTTCAGACGCAAAAAAACCGCCGGCATTTTCCGACAGGGAAACGTTTTTTTCGCAGGTAACGATCAATATGTACTTTTATGAATGACTAAGCCGGTTCGTACAGGTGTAAGGCCTCTCTAAAAAAGGCGGAGGAAACTCCTCCGCGCATGACTGTATCCACGCCAAGGAATGGCTCCTTACGGGATGTTGCAAAGAGAGTGTTAAATCTCTTCTGTTTATTTTATGTGAAGCGCCGTCTTTTGACACGATGGGCAGCCCATTTCCTTAAAAAAGGGCAAGTTCCCATTCGGCTACCCTCCTCCGCTCATACAATATTTCAGTACGGCACCGAGGAGGGGACGGCAAAACACATGGACTATTACGGATTTTGGCAGATACTGCTTGATGAGATATCGGCTGCCCCCAAGAATGACGAACGGCGTATAGTTACCTTTTATGATGCCCGCCATTACGCCGGAGCCTTATCCCAGTGGAAGACCCTACGTACGAAAAAAACGAGACTGCGGCAGGTGCAGGTCTCTCCGCTGATCCGCGCTTTTTTTGTGCCTGCCGCAGGCGCGGCAAAGCTGGTGCATAAATTTTCAGACACGCTGAGCGTGGAAGACGATTACCGCATACAGCTCCATGCGCTGCCCAGTGAAAAAACCGGGACCGCCGTGATGCCCTGGGGAGTGAAAGCGATTCATGCCCCCCAGGCCTGGTCGAAGTCAACCGGTGTGCAAGTTAAGGTAGGCGTTATTGATACAGGTGCCGACTACCGTCACCCTGATCTGCGCCATTCGCTAGCAACAGGTGTCAATCTGCTGCGGCGGGGGATGCTACCACTGGATGACAATGGCCACGGCACCCATATCGCCGGTACACTGGCCGCCGCTGGCGGCACACGCGGCATGATGGGAGTTGCACCAAGAGCCATTCTCTATCCCGTCAAAGCTTTTGACCACAACGGCTCTGCTTATGTGTCCGACATTGTGCTGGGGATTGACTGGTGCGTCCAGAACCGGATCGACATCATTAATATGAGCTTCGGTATGAAGACACGAAGCAAGGCGCTTCATAATGTCGTCATGAAGGCCTACCGCGCTGGCATTGCCATTGTCGCTTCCTCAGGCAATGATGGCAAACGCGGCGGGGATTATCCGGCGCGCTATCCGGAGACCATCGCCGTAGGCGCCATAGATAAAAAGCGCCGGGTCGCCAGCTTCAGCAACCGCGGGTCGTACATCGATGTATACGGACCCGGCGAAAGCGTGCCCTCCTGCTGGCTGAAGGAGGGCTACAAGGAAATGAGCGGCACATCCATGGCGACGTCACATGTGACGGGAGCCGCTGCTCTGCTGCTCGCTCTCCGGCCAGGGCTCACCCCCCGGGAGCTGAAGCTCCTGCTGCGCCGCACCGCTTGCCCGGTGCGGCTGCGTAAAGGGCAGCGCAGAGCCTCCCTTGGCGGCGGCGCTGCCGATGCCCTTCGCCTGCTACGCGCAGGCATCAGGGCCAAGCGGGGCCCATCCGCGAATGCCGCCAGCCGGCGCGCGGATTGACAAGAGCCAGTGGCGCAGCGTCACTGGCTCAAAACGGCCGCCATCCTGTAACCAAGGATGGCGGCCGTCTGCAAAGCACATGAAGCTAACTATGTGCACTTCTCTTCTTTGTGTAGACACAAGCACACCGCCTCCAAAAATCGCTGGAGGCGGTGTGCTGACCATCCCTTGCCCCGTTCAGGCGGGGGCTTGAGGATGGACGAATTACATGCGGTCCGGAGCGGATACCGCTAGAAGACGCAATACATTGGCAATAGTGGTACGCGTTGCTCCAAGCAGAGCAAGACGGGCCAATGTTTGGGCCGAATCTTCGGTAATGACACGCTCAGCCTTGTAATAGCTGTGGAAGAGCGCCGCCAGATCATAGACATAACGCACCAGGCGATGCGGCGCGTAAGCATCCGCTGCAGAAGCAATCTCAGCCGGCAGCTCACCAATTTTGCGTAGCAAGTCATATTCGTGAGGGGCACTCAGCTTGCTGAAATCAAGTTCGGCATAATCCGGCAGTGCGATTCCTTGTTCCTCAGCTTGACGGAAGATGCTGCAAATCCGCGCATGAGCATACTGTACATAGAATACCGGGTTCTCGTTGGATGTAGAGATCGCCAGGTCCATATCGAAGTCCAGATGAGAGTCCATGCTGCGCATGGTGAAGAAATAACGGATGGCGTCGATACCAACCTCTTCCATCAGATCCTCCATCGTTACCGCTTTACCAGTACGCTTGGACATTTTCACTTTCTCGCCGTTCTGGAACAAGCTGACCATTTGGGCAATCAGGACAACCAGTTTCCCCGGGTCATTGCCCAGTGCCGACATCGCTGCCTTCATCCGCGGAATATAACCGTGGTGATCGGCACCCCAGATGTTGATCATTTTGTCATAGCCGCGGCCGTATTTATCGTTATGGTAGGCAATATCCGGTGTCAGATACGTATAGGTACCATCGTTCTTGATCAGCACGCGGTCCTTGTCGTCGCCATACTTGGTCGTCTGCAGCCAGGTTGCGCCTTCCTCTTCGTATACCTCGCCACGCTCACGCAGATCGTCCAGCGAACGCAAGACTGCTCCATTCTCATAGAGAGAGGTCTCGCTAAACCAGATATCAAATGGAACACGGAAACGTCCCAGATCGCGTTTGATTTTATCTAATTCCTTATTCAAGCCATAGGTACGGAAGAATGCCGCACGGTCCCCCGGCGTCAGCTCCAGCAGAGAATCTCCCTTCTCAGCCACAAGTTCCTTGGCAAATCCCTTGATATCTTCACCATGATAGCCATCCTCCGGCATTTCTGCCGGTTGTCCCAGCTCCTGCAGGTAGCGGGTCTCGATAGATTTGCAAAGATTGGCAACCTGATTTCCGGCATCATTAATATAGTACTCACGGGTTACCTGATAACCGGCATAATCCAGCACATTACAGAGTGCATCGCCGACAGCAGCGCCGCGGGCATGTCCCAAGTGTAGACTTCCCGTAGGGTTCGCGCTGACGAACTCAACCTCTACCTTTTGACCCTGTCCTAAGTCAATGCGGCCGTAGTTGTCTCCCTGTGCGGCAACCTGGGTGATGACATCATAAAGATAGTGCTTGGACAATGTAAAGTTAATGAAGCCTGGTCCGGCAATCTCTGCCTTCTCAATGGAAGCGCCGCTCTTGTCCAAGTGTTCTAGAATGGCCTCAGCAATTTGGCGCGGGTTGCGCTTAGCAATTTTGGTGAGCTGCATAGCGGCATTGGTCGCCAGATCACCGTGCTCCTTGTCTCTTGGCACTTCCAGCACGATGGCTGGAAGGTCTTCACGTGCAACCAGCCCCGCAGCAACAACTGCATCGGCAATGGCTTCTTTTACCCGTTCATTAATAAGTTCGAGCGGATTTTGACTCTGTGTCATGATTTTGGTTCCTCCTGTATATGCAAACTGAGTACGAACTGCCCTGACAACTCCTCGTATACGTATAAATCATATTCCCACGTTACGTTCAGAGAGCGCCCGTCTCGGGAAATCTCCAGCTTCCGGGTCTCCGTGGACAGATTAAAGTTCGTATAGGGAGAGCGGTAAAAGCCCGGCAAACGCTGTCCCTCTTGGAAGCTCTGCTCGGACTCAACCGCGCCATGGCGGATCAGCTTCAGTTCGCTGCCTGCAATCTTTATCATTGTACGAACAGCTGTCTCCTCACCTTGAGGGCCCTGCCCGGGCTCTACATATCGGATGAACAGCTGCTGTCCCTTGGCTATAACTTCTCCGGTAGTATTCAGTACAGTACGCTCACCTTCATGCTGGCTTACGAGTGTAACTGAAACGCCGTATTTGTGATTCTGAATTTCCGGCACCTGCATTCCTCCATTCTGCAAGCCTCTGCAGACCAAAGGCGAATTCGCTTTCCCATTGTACTACTATATCCAGTTCAAGGGTGCAATTCAATTCCTTATTCGAGCAAGATTCCACGGAATCTAATTTTACCATAGCGACACAAAAAAGACACTTGCCCTGCTATTACAAAGATGATGATTCATTGCTTCATATTTTTCTCTTCTATAGATGCTCCTTACACAACCGAAAGACGCTCACTAACTAAACAATGGACGCCAAGTACAAAAAGAGGCTTTCCCCAGCCATATAATAGGACTGGAGCAGCCTCTTCCTCTTTAGCTAGCGGCCTGAAGCTACCTTACCGCATCTTTGAAGGCGAATCTTTGCTTCCAGGTAGATCCGCCATCCGCGGTGGCATATACAGCTGATTGATCCTGTTCCCTTACGGCGAGCCAGCCATGCTTGCTGTCCGGGAAGGAGATAGTACCCTCGAATCCCTGTATAGGCTTCAAGTTACTCCACGTCCTGCCACCGTTCACGGTGCGTCCTACGGCAACCTGCTCTCCAGCGGGAGAATAGCCGACGAGAAAAGCGGTGCTGTTACCAACCAACTGCATGTTGCCAGGTCTGCCGGATGCCGGCCCAGATTTGAGCTGTGCCGATCCAATGCCCGGCGCAGGCCCACCACCGGCTGTCGCCTGAGCAATTACACGCTTCCAGCTCCCGCCCTTGTCTGAGCTGGCATACAGCGAATATGAGGTCTGCGACATGCCTGAGTCGCCATACAGCAGGGCATATACCTGGTTGCCCTTCGCATAGATCTCACCGTTTGTTGGATAAGCAATGCGGGATTGGAGCGAAAGCTTCCAGGTTGATCCGCCGTCAGTCGTCTTCATTACCCGGTAACCCTTACCGGGTGCCACGACAACACTCCAACCGCTGCTGGGGCTACTGAAATAGGCACCCCGCGTATTGGCGGGTGTCGGAATCTCCGTCCAACTCTGGCCGCTATCCTTGGTGGTAAATACTGCATTCCGGCTGTAAGCAAAGCCGTTCTTACTGTCCGTAAAGTCAATCCGGTCGAAGGCTGTTGCCTTCCCGGAGAGATTTTTCCAGGTAGAGCCGCCGTCTGTACTAGCTATCAGATAGTTGGCCTGTCCTTCTCCAATAGAAGCAATTGCCCAGCCATGCACATTATCGGGAAAAGAAATTCCTTTGAAGTTCCACTGTCCGTGATAAATTTCTTGAAAATGACACCCGCCGTCCGAGGTGCCAATCATAAAGCCGTTACCAACAGCTCGGCCGTCACTATTCAGAAATGCAATGTCTGAGAAGGTGAGTGGCGTTTCAGCTTGCTGGGCATGTTTTTTTTGTAAATCCTCCAGCAAACCATGATCGCCCGTTCCACAAACCGGTGTACCTGCTGCAGCTGATTGGGGCGCTGGTGCGGAAGAAGCAACCGTTCCCCAGCCTGAAAGCGCCAGCAGTCCTGCTGAAAAGAGCGTCAATGCTGCTCTGTGCCAATGATGTGTCCAATTCATAGGGATAACACCTCCTTTTAATATATACCCCGTGCTGCAATTGTTACTCTGTCAGAACCTCCCCCGCCCCAGTGAATATCCTGTCACTTCCTTTCCCATAATGAGGATAAGAGCAAGAAAGGAGTCTGGTGCAATGCCTAGCAATTCCGCCAACCCGCCTAAACGCAAAAGTCCTCTCCGCCGGGCATTTCGGCTGCTGTCAGCCTTAACGATCTTATGCTTGCTGGCCGCCGGAGCCCTGCTGGGATACCTATATCAGAAAGATCTGCCGCCTACCCTGGACGATGTCCGCTCCAGGCTGCTTGATGTCCGGGGAAATGTACTGGCCACCTTCACATCAGATGGACGCAGTCGCGATCCAGTGGAGCTGAGTCATATTTCGCCGCTGCTTGTTCAAGCTACGCTGGCGGTTGAAGACCGCAAATTCTATAAGCACACCGGCTTTGACCTCAAGGGCATGGCCCGGGCCATCCTCGTCAATCTGGAGGAAGGAGGCCGCTCGCAAGGCGCCAGTACACTTACCCAGCAGCTTGCACGCAATCTCTATCTATCCCATGAGAAGACCTGGACCCGCAAAATTAAGGAAGCCTTCTATACAATGCAGCTCGAGATGAAATATAGCAAAGACGAAATCCTGAACATGTATTTAAATGAAATCTACTACGGCCACGGAGCATACGGTATTGAAGCCGCGGCCAAAATGTATTTCGGCAAATCAGCAGCGGATCTTGACCTCGCAGAGAGTGCGATGCTGGCCGGGGTACCCAAGGGGCCAACTTACTATTCCCCTTACAATCACATAGACAACGCCAAGAATCGCCAGCAGCTCATCCTGTCTGTTATGGCCGAGCTTGGCGACATTACAGAAGCTGAGGCCAAGCTGGCGGCACAGGAGAAGCTCAATTTCAAGCCGCAAGGGGAAAAAGACACCACCGTAGCCGCTCCCTACTTCCGTGATTATGTGCGTGGCTTGGCGATAGGTTTGCTGGATATCGACAGCGACGAATTCGAACAGGGTGGACTGAATGTCTACACCACTCTGGACCCGGTCATGCAGCAAGCCGCAGAGGATGCCGTCGGCAAAGGAATGGACCCGGCTAGCGAATTGGAGACGGCCCTGGTATCCATAGATCCACGCACCGGCTACATTAAAGCGATGGTGGGGGGCAAAAACTACCGGAATAACCAGTTCAACCACGCATTGGCGACCACCCGCCAGCCCGGATCTTCCTTCAAGCCGATTATGTATCTTGCGGCCCTGTCTTCCAAGACGATGAACGGACTTTCAGTGTTCAATAGCCAACCCACACTGTTCCATTATGACAATAACCGCAAGACCTACCAGCCCCGTAATTTTGGCGACAAGTATCTGGGTGAAATTAATATGCGTCAGGCGATTGCTGCCTCGGACAATATTTATGCTGTGAATACGATCATGAAGATTGGAGCGGACAAGGTAGCAGAGATGGCTGCGGAGATGGGGATTAAAAGCCCGCTCCAGCACGTGCCTTCCCTGGCGCTGGGCACTTCACCGGTCAGTCCGCTGGAAATGGCCTCAGCCTTCGCCGTGATCGGCGGAAGCGGTGTCCGGATGCCTGCGACAGCCATCCTGAAGATTACAGACGCCAAGGGAGTCGTTCTGTACGAGGCACCTCAGCCTCAGGGAGAGGCCGTAGTGGAACCGGCAGCAGCTTATGTGTTGACCCGGCTGATGGAGGGCGTGTTCGAGACCGGGGGCACCGGGAACCGCGTAGCCTCCATTATCAAACGGCCTGTTGCCGGCAAGACCGGCACGACCGATACCGATGGCTGGATGGTTGGCTTCACCCCCGAATTATCGACGGCCGTCTGGGTCGGATACGACAAAGGCCGGGATATCGCAACGGCAGACGGTAGGCGCGCTGCCCCGATTTTTGCCCAGTACACAGAGAAAGCGCTGGAAAACGTACCACCTAAGATTTTTCCAATTCCAGACGGTGTAGTTAGTGTCTATATTGATAAGCAATCCGGCAAGCTGGCTACAGCCGATTGTCCGGACAAGGTGCTGGAGACCTTCATCAGCGGCACAGAACCCACAGCATATTGCGATCTGCACGGGGCAGGAGAAAAGGCCCACCGAACGGAAGAATCCGTTCCCGGAAAAGATGATCCCGGTGAAGGTCACTCCCTATGGCAGGATATCAAGCGCTGGTGGATGAATTAGGCCTACTTGGGTATAAAGAATTGGATTTCAGCGTTTCGTCAGCCCAAAATTGGGTATAAAAGAATAGAACCCCAAGCAACCTCTCCCTTTGGACCTTTGAATCGGAGAGGTTTTTATTTAAGAACCTATAACTGGGTATTGGGATGTAAGGCATAGATAACCCCCGCAACCTCTACGCACAGACAGAAAATATCTGCTTATTATTCCGTATCCTTATAAAGGAGGTCTGTCCATGGTCCCCTCAAAGCTGGCAGTCTATGGGGCCGCAATCATCTTTATCGCAAGCGTGGGTTGCTCGTTGGTATCAGGCTCTGCTCTAGCAGCTCCGGCTGGCACAGGATCCGCTACTGTCTCTCCGGCTGCACCGACAGAACAAACCAGGCGATCGCTGGAACATGCCGGCTTCCGTCAGCAAGGCGCCATCTACCTACCTTTAAAAGAAATGGCACCACTGCTCGATCTCCACGTGCTGTGGAACGCAGACAAATCCAGTATTGAGGTTACCGGTCTTTATCAGGCGCTTAGCCTAAAGGTTGGACAAACAAAGGCCTACACGGCGGACAATAAAGTGATCAGTCTAGGTGCACCCACACTCATCAGAGATGGCATCACCTATGTACCGACCACCCTGTTCACCAAAGCCTTTAGCCTTCCTGTTGGGTGGGACGGTAAGCTAGATGTTACTGTTCCATACACCGAACGGTATCTCAAAGCGGTATCTGGGCGGGAATTGTTCTGGCTACATAAGGAAAAGGGGGTTGTCTATAGCGGAGAAAGTGGGAGGCGACCTGTAAGGGCAGGAATCGCTAATGTTCGTCAGTTGGATTGGACCACTCTCAGCGTGCGTACGGTGAACAGAACGAGCTATGTACTTGATCTTAATAATGCCTCTGGTGAGCCACATATTCATGTCAGTAACTATCGGTTTTTGCTGCATGAAGGACGACTGGTTCGCCAGGCCGTAAGTAGCTACGGAGGAATGCGCAATCTCGGGATGAAAGAGAATGTCTCCGCCTATCAAGGAAATCTGGTCATGATGAACAAAAGCATTCTTTACCTGGTCAATCCGGACGGTCATATTTTCAAAACCTGCAATTTAGCAGAGCTCACCGGCATTGACGATACTTTTGCCCTCGAAGCCATCGAAGAGGACTTCCTTCTGGTGCGTCCGTACCAGAAAGGAACACTGTTCCTGATTGATCGCAAGAGCGGGGAAAGTACAGCGCTCTATACACAGCTTCTAGGGTCAGAGGATCAGGCCTGGCTGGAGCAGTACCCGAACTGGGACTTTGATTATCCGGGCGACCGGCTCCAATATAATGGACGTTCGGGCAATACGCTATCCTTTACTTGGACGTCTTTCGAGGATAACCGACAGGTTCACTTCACGTATACGCTTTCTTAACTCTAATAATTTACATTTCTGTTATAATAAAAGAAACACCAAATCTAAACATGTGAATGAGGGACATGGTATGAAAGATACGGGTATGATTCGGAATTTGGACAGTCTGGGGAGAATTGTGGTTCCTGTGGAAATCCGCATGACACGCAATATCGACATTGGAGATCCTATCGAATTTTTCATTATGAATGAGGATGTTATTGTGCTTAGAAAGTACACCTCCACGGAATGCACCTTTTGCAGAAGTCTGGACCACGTGAGCTATTACAAGGATCAATTCATCTGCAACAGCTGCCTGAAGGAACTCGGTGATCCGGAGCGTCTCCCGCAGGAGCCTGAACCTTCTCCGCTCCTTCCTCAGGCTACCGCCGACCCTGGCAGCAGTGTCAAACGGAAGAAGACTGAAGAAATGACACAGCGACTGGAGCGGGCCATTGAAGAGCATCCATTCGCCAATCAGAAGCAGCTCGCCGAGATCCTGGGAATCAGCCAAGCGCGGGTAAGCCAACTAAAGCGCAAGCTTAATGCTCCGAGGCAATCCAAGATCGGCTGATCGGCTGTACCGGAAGGAATCCATATCGTTCGATTTGCCTGAGTTGCCGCACTCCGCTCTATTAGCAATTATAGAATACTAAAAAGGCTGCATCCCCCTAGTACAGGAGATGCAGCCTTTTGCTGGGATGTCTGCTTAACGGACGGATAAATCCGGCAAAATTCTGAAGATTATTCCGATAGTGCCGCCTTCAGCTCTTCCCTCGAAGTTTCCCACCACTCTTCATTATGCGAAATAAGCAGGGATTTCAGCGCCGCCTTTTCCGGTTCGCCAAGCCCTTCCACAATAACTTTCCGTTTTAACGCAGAATCAAGTTTGTTCACATGCTCGGCCAGAATCTTCCACCCGCGACGGGCTTCAGTGTCAATCCACATCTCACAAGCCGTAATTCCGGCGTAGTGCTGGCCCTCGGCTGTCCGGTCTACAGCTACCCATACGACCCAGACTTGTCTCCCGTTCGGAACATCCTCACGGTTCATGGAGAACTTAATGCCCTTCTCCACCTTGCTCTTAGCGTGCATAGCCCCGATATCAATGATAGCTTCGCCGTTATCAATAATGACGGGGGACACATTGTTCAAATCAATTGAGCCTGCTCCAAATCCTTTATGTTTGCTCTTCGCGTTGACAATATTCAAGGCAATCTGTTTCTTGCCTTCCGGTTGCTTGTTATCCACAGATGCACGCCCTTCCTCTTACGAATAATTTAATTTTAGCTAATAATCCGGCGATTGCAAACATATACATCCCGTAGATGCTTGTCAACGGGAGGGAATCACAGTATGAAGCCACCGACATTTCGAACCAAAATCAGCATTCTGGCTCTGGCCGCCCTAACGCTGCTGGGCGGGAGCTTGTGGAGCTACCCAGGTGCAAGCCCTGCCTTGGCAGGCATGTCTGCCCAAAAAGCGGCCAAGTCCCCCGCTGTCTCGCCCGGAAAGGGCAACGCGCAGCAGGCATTCCCGGAGAGCGCACCCGTTCCCGTGTCCGAGGCGCTGAGTCAAAGAGTCGCCGAGTACCATATCGACGTGAAGCTTGAACCGGAGACAGCCACATTAAAAGGCGCAGAGACAGTAACTTGGAACCATCCCGGCCGTAAGCCGGTAAGCGATCTTTATTTTCATCTCTATCCCAATGCCTTTGAATCCCGCAATACGACTTTTATGAAAGAATCCGGCGGTGAGCTGCGAAGTGACAAGATGCCCGACAATGGGTTCGGCAGCATGATCCTGACGGATGTGCGAACCTCAGAAGGCACTTCTCTCATCCAGAGAGTGCAGTATGTTCAACCCGATGACGGAAATATCAATGACCGCACATTGGTGAAGTTACATCTGCCTGAACCCGTAAACGGCGGGGAAAGTGTAACCCTCAAGCTGCAATTTGAGGTCAAGCTACCCAAAGTATTCGCCCGGATGGGGATCGCGGGAAACTTCGTTATGGCCGGACAATGGTTTCCCAAGATTAGCGTCTATGAACCCGCCGGAACCCGCGGAGTAACCCAGGAAGGCTGGAATCTGCATCAGTACCACGGGACATCAGAATTCTACAGCGATTTTGGCATATACAATGTGACGATAGCTGTGCCTCCTGAGTATACCGTGGCTGCCACCGGATTCCCGGTGAAGACCGCTAAACTAAAGCAGAATCAGAAAATTTATCAATTCTACGCTGACGACGTCCATGATTTTGCCTGGGCTGCCTCTCCTGATTTTGTGGTCACCGAAGAGGCCTTCTCCACGCCGGAAGTTCCTGGTGTGCGAATCAAGCTATACCTGGACCCGCTGCATAAAGACCTCAAGGAGCGTTATTTCCAAGCTGCGAAGGCTGCCCTAAGCGCATTTAGTAAATGGTACGGGCCGTATCCTTATTCCACACTCTCAATAGTGGTTCCGCCCAAGGATGCCAACGGGGCTGGAGGAATGGAATACCCCACATTGATTACAGCCTTCGGTGCATCCGAGTCTTCTCCAGACACCTCATTGGAACGAACGGTGGTTCACGAAATAGGCCATCAATATTTCTATGGTATGTTAGCCAGCAACGAATTTGAGGAAGCCTGGTTGGATGAGAGCTTCACCTCCTATGCCGAAGACCGTCTAATGGAGCAAGAATACGGTGTGATGGCCAATCTGCCCATTCAAGCCAGCCTGGTGACCTCTCCTCAGGCCCTCACACTGGAAACCTGGAAATATAGCGGAGCAAATGCTTATACCCAGAATGTTTACCTCCGTGGCAAATTGGTGCTGAAAGACATCGAACGGCAGGTCGGCACTAAAACTATGGATACCATCCTGTCCACCTATGCGAATAAATACCGGTTCCGCCATCCCTCTACCCGTGATTTTCAGAAGGTCGTAGAGAACGTGACCAAGAAATCATGGCAGAACTATTTCGATCTTTATATCTATGACGGCGGAGCTCCTGATTTCTCGATCGACGATATCCAGATGCGTACCAAAGAAAATGCCGGCACCGGCCAAGGCTACGAATCCATCGTAAAGGTCAGCAACAGAGGTAGCCACTACGCGAATGTCCCCATTAAATTCACCTTCTCTGATGGCCACACCGTGGAGCGAGTCTGGAATGGGGACAACAAGAATACAGCGTTCCAGCTGATCTCCAGCTCCCCGCTATTGTCGGCAGAGATCGATCCCCAGCACACCCTTCTGCTGGAGAACAAACATATCAACAATTTCAGGCTGGCGGAGATCAAGCCGGATACCCTCTCCCGCTGGACGCTAACCTTGTCGAAACTGCTTGAAACTGTGCTTGGAACTCTGGTCTGGTGAGGTGGATGAGCTTGAAAACATCAATTATTCGCGGCTGGCAAAGTTTGAAGGAGCAAACTTATATTCTGATACTGCTATTCATCTACCGGCTGCTCTGGGGCTATTTTATGTATGGTTTAGTACGGGAGGCCGTAGTATCAGTCCTACTGCGGTATCCCGACCACAACGCGGGGGGCAGCGGTATGGCCAGGCTGCTGTTCTACATCGAGGGTCAGCATAGTCTTACCTCCGACCCTGACGTACAGCGCTGGCTATGCCTGCTGTTAGGGTTAACCTTGCTGCGACTGCTCATTTCCCCGTTCATTCGGGCGGGTCTGCTTCATGAGCTGCATCAGGAGCGCTCAGGAGAACGCGGTCTGTTCTTTTTCCCCGGCATGAAAAAGCATGGTCTGTCCGTGCTGATCTTCAGCCTGGTAGAGTGGCTACTCGCCCTCCTGCCCGTTTACTGGTTCGCACCCAAGATATATGCACTGCTGCTGTCGTCTTTAATGGACTATAAGCTGCTGCTGAACGGTGTTCCCTATATTCTGGCTTGGTGTGCCTATGTATATGTTATCCGCTTGCTGCTATTGTACATGCAGTTTGGTTATACAGCCGGAACTGGCATGTTCTCCTCCCTGCTAATCGCCCTACGGTGCCTTCTCACCGCGATAGGGGTATCAATCGTGATGGGAGCAGGCAGTCTGCTGCTCTTGGTGTTCTACGCCTTGGGGATTATTTACTTCCCTGGCTTGCCTGCACTCCTGATCCGCCAACTCCTTCCGCTCCCGTCCACACTCCTCAAATTGTGGGGCATTGCGGCTCAATATGACCTATGGAGAAGTAAAGCATTTCCACAATAAATCCGTCCCCTCAGGGCATATTAGAAGAGTCACTGTTCCTGGATAACAGGAGCCGCGACTCTTTTTTTGTCATCTTCAGCAGAGCGATTTGCAAAATGGTAACGGGTTTGATACAATGGCTTCTGTACTACTAGTAACAACTTTGTAATCTTTTGAAGGTATTTCTTAATATCTACGCTTATGTCATGTATGCAGTTGTCGATACGTCACACTTTAGGTGCATAAAACGCCGAATTCCTTGCACCGGGAAGTGGGGGAACCATATTTTGGGTGAATTGATCTCGTAAGAGAGGGATCATAGGGGACCTTCTACCGAACCCTTAAGCTAACCTCGCAGGCCTTGGAAGGAGTACATCTTTTGAACAGACAGAATTTTAAGAAAATCATTGTTACAGCCACACTAGGTTTGTCACTCGCCATCGGTATCGGAACCAATAGCGCTTCAGCAGACTCCAAAATGGACACGGTTATTACAAAAACCCTCGGAACCTCCTACAAAACTGGAGGAACAAGCACGGCCGGATTTGATTGTTCTGGATTCACTACATATGTATACAAAAGCATCGGCATTTCGTTGCCGCGCACATCCCAATCGCAATATAACGCAGGAACCTCCATCTCTCGCAGTCAAATGCGTCCAGGAGACCTCGTATTCTTCAACACACTCGGCAACGGTGTATCTCATGTCGGTATCTTCGTCGGCAATGGTAAATTTGCTCAATCCTCATCTTCCCACGGTGTCATTATTAGCTCACTGAGTGAGAAATACTGGGCTGATCGCTACATTGGTGCCAAACGAATCATGAGCACAACTGCTTATAAAGCGGTTGCCTACGACTAAACTAACCTCTAAAATACAATCATTCCATTTAACCTCATACCTATACTGTGCCCGGAGACTTGATTATCATCATAGTCAATTTCCGGGTTTTTCCTATTTTATAGTATACGTATACACCTCTTTGGAATAGATGAATCATATTTTGCGCCAAAAAACTCAATAAATTTTGGAAAATTTAGTTTGTCCTCTATTTTCAACGTTAATAGTGAGAATCCGCTCTTAAAATCCCATTTTTTGCGCACAAATATGCTATAAATGATTGCCAAGCGACGCTGTGTTTGTTACAATTAGCGCAGTGAGTTTTTAGTAACATTTTTGTAATTATTGAGTCACCTTTTTATAAGGTTTTGTCATGTATTCATATAGCAGTCTAATTCTAATCAACGGTATATGCCGAGTTCCCTAATCATTAGGGAAACGGGGGAACCACTTTGGGTGAATTGACCTCCTGTTTGAAGAGGGGTCATAGGGGACCTTCAACCGAACCCTTAAGCTAACCTCGTAGGCATTGGAAGGGGTTTACACTTTTGAAGAAGAAATTAGCAGCAGCAGTGCTTGGCTTTTCAATGATGCTTACCGCTATTGGAGCAGGAAGCGCTTTCGCCGATTCCAAGATGGATAAGGTGATTGACAAGGCTATCGGCACCAAGTACGTAGCTGGCGGCACGACTACAAGTGGATTTGATTGCTCTGGTTTTACAATGTATGTCTTCAACAAGATCGGTATTGACCTACCACACCAATCCGGTTCCCAATATCAGATGGGCTCCACGGTGTCCCGTGATGAACTTAGAGCGGGCGACCTGGTATTCTTCAATACCAGTGGCAAAGGAATCTCCCATGTTGGCGTTTATGTTGGCGAAGGCAAATTCGCCCATGCTTCATCTTCTCGTGGTGTAACGATCAGCTCGCTGAGTGAAAGCTATTATGTTAGTCGTTATGTGGGTGCTAAACGCGTGATGAGCACGGATGCTTATCAGGCGCTTGCGACGGATGCTCAAGATTTTGACGATGTACAATAATTTATAAGTCATAAGCCAGTCCTTTTCCCGATTTTATCGAAATCTGGAGAAGGGCTTTTTTGTCGTTTCTGTTACTCTTCATTACCCCTCCTGAAATTCACCAAACAACATTTTCCTGACTTTCTGCGCCTGATCTTATGCTTTTTGTATATAATTAAATTATAGAGCTTTATCCTGTGGAAAGGAGGTCTCACCCGATGATTCATTTACCTGTTACGTTCCATGTGGTACCCATGGAGACCAGCCATGCCGAAGACATCTGCCAATGGAGCTATGAGCCTCCTTACAATATATATGGCTGGATGCCCTGGCAACAGATGGAGGAGCTCGGCATTGAGTTTGGCGATGCCCGGCTGCGCAGTGAGCAGTATGTGTCTGTGCTGAACGATGAAGGCGATCTCTGTGGCTTCGCACAGCTATTCCCGATGGAGGGTGTGGTGCGTCTGGGGATTGGTATGCGTCCAGAGCTTTGTGGTCACGGAATGGGCCAACACTTTGTCCGTGCCATCGTCCAAGCTGCAGTTCTACGCTACCCTGAGCGGGAAATCGATTTGGAGGTACTAACCTGGAATCAGCGGGCCATTCGGACTTATCAAAAAAGTGGTTTTACGATTACTGACACTTACGAACGAATGACACCCACTGGAAGTAAACCATTTTATTGTATGGTCTATGAGAAATGATGCTTTGTTAAAGGAAGTTTAGAGAAGTATCGCATAGTCGTTCATTTTTTTGCCACAAATGCTATGATAACGCTTCACCTTCCGCTATAATGTAGGGAGCAGCTTACATAGAAGGGACGATTGGGGATGCAAAAATGGATCATGAGCGGATTGTTTTTTGCCGCCTGTGCCTTTGCGGTAGTTCTAATGTTCACACTTCCAGGTAAAGAAGAGGTAGCGGAACAGAACAAGCCTACTATGCCTGAAATTCAGCTTGATGCCGCCAAGGCAGAAGCGACTGTGAAAGCCAATTGTATCACCTGCCATGGCGATCAGCTTCAGGGCGGGATAGGACCTAGCTTGAAAAACGAAGGTGGCCAGCATGACGCTGCCGGGATTTACAGTATAGTAACCAAAGGACGGGGCCAAATGCCTTCCTTCAAGGAAAAGCTGGCGCCGGAGGAAATTGCGAACGTGGCCACATGGCTGGCTGAGAAGAAGTAGAGCTTCATTAGAGAGACAACACAAATACGCCCGTGTCAGGATCTACATCCTGCGACACGGGCTTTTTCGCATGTATGAGTATTCTTTTACCATTGCTATGTTAAAGGACTATACGACTGACTAGCGGGCCTTCTCGAAGGCTTCATTAAACTCTTGTGCACCACGAATGTCCAACGGCGTAATTCCGCCCTCTTCATGTGTCGTCAGGCGAAGCGTGACCGCTTTATAATCAATCGTAATATGCGGATGGTGGTCAAAAGCCTCCGCAATGGCGGCCACCGCATCGACGAAGGCTATTCCCTTCATATAATCGCTGAACATATATTTGCGTGTAATCGTATTTTTCACCAGCTTCCAGCCTTCCAGCTTGCCGATCTGCTCGATCAGTTCTTCCTCTGTAAGTAGCACATTATTACCTCCCTTACCTTATTAGTAGCAAAGTTCCGATCGCCTTGCCTCTTTGCTTGTTTAAACAAAACATCCCTTAGCTTCTGAGGTCCAAGGGATGTGCCAGGATAAAGACAATTTTCGGTTTAATTGTATTCTTCAATCCCGGTAAATAGTACTCCGCTCCGTCAATTTTACCACGGGCGGCAGACTGCGGCAAATTCCGCTCACCTGTATTCCTATTAAACCAGAACAACAGAGGCCAAGTCCTCATCGCCGAGCAAAATATTGATCCGGTGTGTATCCTTGTCGTAAATCACAACCCCGCTCCCCACTTCAATGACCGGTTCATTGCCCAGTGCATAGAACAGATCCTCGGCAAGCGCTTCCCATACCTCAAGCTTCGACTCCTGTGGCAGCTCCTGCCATTCCTCCGGGTCCATTTCAAAAAATAAAAATCCGTCGGTAATACGTGAGGCTGCTTCTGTCAATTCGTTCAGGATTTCTGCATAATCTCTGCCATGTTTAACGCCCATGTGTATCACTCCGTTTTCTTCACTGATGAATAATAACTTACCTTATCCATTATAGCCGAAAAAATGACTTCACAAAAAAGGGAATGATGTCGATAAATAAGAATATAAGTTATTCCGTTTGGGTTAAGATGCCCTGCCGCGCTTCAAGGATGATTAACGCGGCTAAGTCGGATCACTTCTTAAATCTCATGGACGAGGTGCATAATGGAAATCTCAACAATAATCGGTCTAGTCTTTGGTCTGGTCTCTGTTCTTTTCGGGATGGTGCTGAAAGGCGCTCCCATCCAAAGTTTGGCCACTCCCGCTGCATACTTAATTATTTTATTGGGTACCGCCGCTTCAATCTTTATGGCTTTTCCATTTTCAGAAATCAAAAAGGTACCTAGCTTGTTCAAAATGATCTTTGTTAAAAAGAAAATGGTCAGCAAAGCGGAACTAATTACTACATTTATGGAATGGGCATCCATCACACGCCGCGAAGGTCTGCTGGCTTTGGAGTCCAAGGTTGATGAAATAGAGGATGGTTTCCTCCGGAACGGGATGCGGATGATTATCGATGGCAACGATCAGGAATTCGTTCGCGATGTACTTATGGAGGATATCCGTGCTACTGAAGATCGTCATAAAGCCGGTGCACTGATCTTCTCCCAGGCCGGTATGTACGCGCCTACGCTTGGGGTACTCGGAGCCGTAATCGGGCTTATCGCTGCACTTGCCGATATGACCGAGATGGAAAAGCTCGCTCATGCGATCGGCGGAGCGTTTATTGCTACCGTACTCGGTATTTTCACAGGGTATGTGCTGTGGCACCCGATTGCCAACAAGCTCAAACGGCTCTCCAAGCAAGAGATTGATGTCCGCCTAATGATGGTAGAAGGTCTGCTGTCCATTCAATCCGGGGTCTCCACCATTGCGATTAATCAGAAGCTGGCAGTCTTCCTAACACCTACGGAACGCGTCAAGCTGCTGGAGAAGGAGGCCGGTTCGAGTGAGCAAAAAGACTAGACACGAGGAACATGAGGAGCATGCCGATGAATCCTGGCTGCTGCCGTATTCCGACCTCATGACCCTGCTTGTCGCCTTGTTCCTCGTTATGTATGCCATGAGCGCCACCGATGCCAAGAAGTTCGAAGAGATGGCCCAGGCCTTCAGTTCCGTTCTGAACGGCGGAACCGGCGTGCTGACAGAACGGGCAGCAACCCCATCCGAGAGTAATCTGGACCAGGGTAAGAGCGATAAGATGAACAATGTCATCTCTAAGAATACGGGAGAAGCAGAAATGGCCAAGCTGCGCCAGAAGGAACAGGAAGATCTTGAGAAGCTCAAGAAGCAATTCGATCAATATATCAAGAACAATGGACTGACCGATCTGCTCAGCACCAAGCTGAACCAGTCCCAGCTTATGATTACCATCAGCGACAATGCCCTGTTCGCTTCCGGGCAGGCTGTAGTCAAGGATGAATCCAGACAGCTGGCTAAGTCCATCTCAACAATGTTACAGCAATTCCCCGACTACGATGTAGTCGTTCAGGGACATACGGACAATATCCCGATCTCCAACACTAGCTATTCTTCCAACTGGGATCTCAGTGTGGATCGGGCCTTGCACTTCATGAAGATTCTGCTGCTTAACCCTAATCTCGATCCAAAGAAATTCAGTCCGATCGGATACGGTGAATACCATCCTATCGCGGATAACTCCACACCTGTAGGGCGTGCGAAGAACCGCCGGGTTGAAGTCTCCATCATTCGGAAGTATCAGGAGTTCAAGCAATTCACAGGGATTCCTCCATCCGATAATTAGCTATCCGTCGTGGGCAAGTAAAGAGCGGCTCCTAAAGGTAAACCTTAGGAGCCGCTCTTATTTGTTGTTATTCTTTTATAAGGTACTGCTGAGCCTACAGCAATTCATAATTCAACATGGCTCCTAGCTCAGTTCTTTCGTTAGGCGACAGATCACGCCATTGTCCGACCGGTAAACTGCCCAAATTGATATTCATAATACGGATGCGCTGAAGACGTCTGACCTCATAACCGAAAGCGCTACACATACGGCGAATCTGCCGGTTCTTACCTTCAGTCAAAATAATCCGGAAGACCCGCTCCGTGATGCGTGTAACGGTACAAGGCAGCGTCTTCTCCCCCAGAATCTTCACACCGCTCGACATCCCTGTAATAAAGGATGGTGTGATCGGCCGATCGACAGTCACTATATATTCCTTCTCATGGCGACCCTCTGAACGCAATATCTTGTTAACGATATCTCCGTCGTTAGTCAGCAGAATCAAGCCTTCCGAATCTTTATCAAGCCGCCCGATCGGAAAGATCCGCTCAGAGTGCCCTACAAAATCAACAATGTTGCCTTTAATATGCTCCTCTGTTGTAGAGGTGATGCCTACTGGCTTGTTCAATGCGATGTACACGATAGTATTGCCCGTCTCCAGCAAATTCCCATCAATCCGTACTTCATCACCCTGCTCAGCCTGACTGCCAAGCACTGCTTGTTCTCCGTTGATCGTTACTCTGCCGCTTTCAACTAGCTTGTCAGCTTCACGGCGTGAGCAGTAGCCTGTCTCACTGATGAATTTATTGATTCTCACCTTGCTATTCACTCCGTTCTTCATTCATGCTCTTGCGGGGGATAACAGCTTCCGCAGCAGGCATAGTAATTGTAACCTTAGCGCCGCTGCCTACCTCACTTGCTATCTCCATACTGCCCTTATGCGCCTGTATAATACGCTGGCTAACCATAAGTCCCAATCCTGTACCGGTTTCTTTATTGGTGAAAAATGGTTCTCCCAGCTTAGGCAGTATGTCTTCTGGAATTCCTTCACCTTCGTCCGTAATCACAATGACTACGCTTTGATCAGCGATATACTGTTCCAGTGTGATTGTGCCGCCTTGCGGCATGGCCTCGATGGCATTCTTGACAATATTGATAAAGACCTGCTTCAACTGATTCTCCTCACAATGAACCGTTGCGGGCTCATCGGAGAACCTGGCTACGAATTCAATGTCAAACAGATGGGCCTGACTATCCAACAGGGAAATGACATCACTGAGGATAAACCGGACATCCTTCTGTTGAAAGTGAACCGCTTGCGGCTTGGACAGAATCAGAAACTCGCTGACAATAAGATTGATCCGCTCCAGTTCGGACAGCATCAGCTCAATATGTAGCGGGATTAGGACCTTCTTCTCCTGCTGCAGCTGCAGGAAGCCCCGCAGCGTGGTCAACGGGTTGCGGATCTCATGCGCTACCCCTGCCGCAAGCTGACCGACCGTAGTCAGCTTCTCTGAGCGTCTCAGCAGTTCTTCCATCCGGTTCCGCTCAGTCATATCACGTGAGACGTGGACAAAGGACAGCGGATTGCCTTCCTCATCCCGGATCACCGAGGTACTGACGCTGACCTCAATGATAGAACCATCCTTCTTCAATCTTAAGGTCTCCACAGGCGGAAGTACCTTCCCCTTCTTTAGTTCCTCCAGCCGCTCTGCTTCCAGCTTGAAGGCCGTTGCGGGAACGAGATACGGGGTTTTCCCTGCCGATTCATTGATGCTCCAACCATACAGCTCCTCAAATGCACGATTCGTACTAAGAATCTGGCCATTCATATCCATCGTGTGTATCGCATCGGATGTTCCGTTAATCACCGATTCCAAGTGCTCCTTGACCGCACGATTCTCTTCCAGCGTCTGGCCGAGACGGCTTGTACGCTGCATGAGATGATCAGACATTGCATTAATCCGCTGAGCCAGCTGTCCCAGTTCGTCCCGGCTACTGACCTTTAGCGTCGTCTCAAATTTCCCCCTGGCGACATCATTGACTTTGGCCAGGATTGCTTTAATTGGACGTGTAACAAAGCCGGACAGAATATAACTGCCTAAAAAGAAGGTCACCAGCAACAGAAGACTAGTTGAGCTATTGTTGACCAGCTGTTTACGGATCACCGAGGATATGACCGAGTAATCCATAACCACACTGATGACATAGGAGCCTCTCCCTGGCTGCATAATGGGGATGAAGCTTTTCAGCACTCTTTTACCCAGAGCTTCCGTATCAAGCAGCACTGGCTGTTGCCGGCTTATAGCTGCAGCCACAGCCGCCTTATCCTGCTGCACATTGCCATAATCATAGCTGCCATACTTAATGGGACGATTGCGCAGCTTCAGATTCAATGTATCGCTTCCATCTGATGACATACTGGTCAGGGCAAAGGTCTCTGGGTTAATTCCCGTAATCTCCAGAATCCCTGGATTAACTTCTTGCGTCTGCTTCACAATTTCGTCTGGGCTCATAATCTTGACATAATCGTTAACGGAAGTACTACGAACATAAGGATCAATGATATAATTGCTTGTCCCATCATAATAATATCCCCACTTCTCGATAAATTCGGGATTGGAGGTAGAGTATTCGAAGGGCCCTGACCAAAAATGGTCCAGCGTCTGTCCTTGGTCGATGGTGACCTGATGATTGAGGAACAGCTCCAGGAAGGCAATATACCAAAAACCCCAGCCCTTGGTGGACAAGCCCACCTCTTTGGGGTCAGAAGACTTGGCAATCACGATATCATCATTAGTTTTGACAAGCAGCGAAATATTAGACACACCCAGCTTGTGGGATAGCTCTCGTAGTTGGCGGTTGTCCACATTCTTAATATCAGGGTCCAACTCGTGTGAAGCCAGGATCGCAGCCATCCGCAAATTGTTGGCAATCTGGCTTTCGACATAATTGGAACTATAGCTGCTCTGTTCAACGGAAACGGCAATCTGCATGGCGGTCATTCTCATGTTTCTTTCCGTTTCATTTTGCAAATTATTTCGCACATCATAGAGGTTAAGTGTCAGATTCAGTACTAGAACAAGCAGCACTGAACCAAATAAAATGGCTGATAATTTAGTTTTTATGGACAAGCTCGCTTTTCACCTCTTACCGCTGGTAAATCCTAGCGGAGTGTTCATCATTATCATACCTTTTGCCCCTTCATTTGAAAAGAACATTATAATGTAGGAATACGAACGGGGATTGAAATACAGAAACACATTCACTACAATGGGTATGAAACCATCCACATCTTATGCACATATAAACAAATTATCAGAACGTATTGTGTACAAAAATGTGTATAAGTCGGCGGTTATCCACAGACTTGTACACAATTTGTTCAGAACGAATATTTGTTCGTTGAACAATAGGAACAAAATCCGAAGGGAAGATGTACTTTTGAGTAAGATGGAATATGAACCGCCTATAGATGCACAAGCCGCCCATGAGTATTGGATGAGGTATGCAATCGAAGAAGCACGCAAGGCAGAAGCGCTCGGTGAAGTTCCCATTGGTGCAATTATTGTACATGATGATAAAATCATCGGACGTGGCTACAATCTCCGGGAGACCACACTGGATTCGACTGCACACGCCGAAATGGTAGCCATTCGAGAAGCCAGTCAGGCTCTGAATTCTTGGCGGCTCCTGGATTGCAAACTTTACGTTACGCTAGAGCCCTGCCCCATGTGCGCAGGAGCGATGGTACAATCCAGAGTACCACTGACTGTATACGGCACAACGGATCCTAAGGCGGGCTGTGCGGGGACCCTGATGAATCTGCTGGAGGAACCGCGATTTAATCACCGTACGGAGGTCATTCAGGGCATTCTACAGGAGGAATGCGCTGAACTGTTGACCTCCTTCTTCCGTCGTTTGCGCCGCAAGCCGGCCACAGCCGACAAATTAGAAATTCCGATAGCAAGTCAAGATATTAGAAAGGAATAGAACAATGACACTCACTTTATCCAACTCATCCAAAGGAATCTATCTCTCCCCTCTAGCCCTTAAAGATGCCGAGGAATTGCTTGCTCTACGCCTGCGCAACCGAATCGCACATCAGCCATTTGAGCCGAAGCGGGACAATGATTTCTTCACACTTGAAGCCCAGCAGCAGCATATAAGCCTACGGACTGCCGATGCAGAACAAGATCGGGCTTATATGTTCGGAATTTATGCGCTGGATGGCAAACTCATTGGCCAAATTACTTTGTCTAATGTAGCACGTGGAGTAGCTCAATATGCAGACCTCGGCTATTTCATTGATAAGGACACCGAAGGTAAAGGCTATATGACCGCAGCGGTCAGACTTGTATTGGAATATGCCTTCCGCGCACTGGGTCTGCACAGGGTGCAGGCAGGTATCCTGCTCCACAATGAAGGTTCCCGCCGGGTTCTTGAGAAGAACGGCTTTCAGGTCGAGGGCGTGGCCCGTAAGTACCTTAAGATCAACGGAGAATACCAGGATCACCAGACCTTTTCCATCCTTGCCGACGAATTTAAGTAGAGTCAAGTAGAAACGGCTTTGTCATCCTCTAAGGGAGGGTATCCGTTTCAACGAGAAATATAAAGATGATTTATAGCGTAAAACATATAAATTATTATATTTTTAAAAAATCCCGCACATGCCTTTAAAGGGCACATGCGGGATTTTTATATTTTACCGATTAAAATGTATCAGAGCTACCACCAAACTGCTTCTGCAACTCATCCAATGTTACAACAGCATCGCCTTGCGGAATACCGATTTTGAAATCGGCTTTTTCGTTGATTTTGCTATATTGGTTGCTGCCAGTGACCGACAGTCCGATGTTTGTGCTATCTTCCGGAATGTTCACTTTAAAGTCCATCAGAAGATTCTGATACACCGGGAAATCATCCTTATTGATTGCAGTATTGAACTGGAACTGGTTGATCGTTAAGTATTTTTCGAGATCGGCCAGATCTTTGTCAATTTCTTCTTTATTCTTTCCGGCAAGTATCTCCTCTTTAGCTTTTGCTAGATCCGCAGGATCTACTTGCAACAAATCCTTATATTCTTCCTTGCTGATTACGTCGAAGAGTTTAGGAAGCGCGTTATTGATGAAGATCGTGATCGCTTCTTTAATATTGTCATTGTTCAGCCCAAACTGAATGACCTGCTTCGCATCCACACCTTCGGGAAGTCCTGCATCCTTAGGTTTGATATCTTTGAAGTATTTAGCTTCGTCGTACTGAGCCAGAACAGCGTCCAGAACTTCGCTCTGAAGCTTGCGCGCTTTCTCAGTATCCAGTGCTGCAGTGTTGATCTCTTGACCTGATTTTTCAGCCAGTTCTTTGAGATCCAGCTCTACAAATTTGCCAACAATGTTCTCTGGAATCGGGAAGAACGGTATAGATGGAACCTTAATATACACTTTTTCTTTAGTGGCAACGATAGGAATAGTAAAGCTCATAGCCATATCGCCCTTCAGGTTAAGCACCAGCGTGGCTTCGGTTTGCATCGGATCCGCTTGATATACACTGTCCACGGAAATCTCTGCGTTCTTCAGCATACTGATTACCTGCGTAGCCATCGCACTCGATGGATCATCCGTAGGTGCATCAATAGATAAATTATTGACCACAAATTTGGTGTTCAGCTCATAAGAGCTGAGTGTTACCGCTTTAGCTGCGGCATTCTTTAGTGCTTCTTTCGGTGGTTCTTGCTTACTTGCACATCCTGGCAGAATTACAGCTGTTGCAACCAACAGCGCTGCCGCGGATAGCCCCCATTTTTTAAACATTATATATCTCCTCTCCCATGCAAAGAAATGTTTCCCTCCCCTAATGATATACCATTTGACAATTTTGAGAAACATTACTCAAGAACTAAAGTCGGTTTAATTTTTATCCTTGTGGATTATGATGATCCACATGGTTGGCCTGCTTCACCTTTTTCGAACCGGAAAGTGGCTCCTGTCCATTAGATTTAGGCTCCTCCTTGCGACTTCTTCCGGAATTCTGCGTTCCTGGAACCTGAATCGTTTTAGGTTTGCTCATACGCTCTCCTCCTAAGGATTAGTAATATCTTTCAAGGCTTGTGCGCATTCATGTATCTGCCGCGCATACTGCTGTGCCAGGCCCTGTACGGCATCCGTATGTTCATCTATATGCCGTCCTGCTTGTTCCACATCAATCAGGTTCACAGCTACCTCCCTGCTGTCCACATACGTGCAGCGAAAATCCAGTGAGTAATCCTGATGTCCTGCTGCATTAAAATGAATAAGCAGGCTAGTGCGGTCTGCTGCGTCTCCCTGCACAGTGAAGCTGTCGCCATCCTCCATAAGCGCAGGCAGGCGTTCCTGCCAGGCGGAGACCAATTGCTGTTGATCCAATTGCAAATCTCGGTTCATTGTTATAATCACCCTCCTTCTCTAATACATTGCCGAGAAACCCATCTTTTTATTCCCCAATGAAACCAAACAAAAAAAGCCGCCTCCAGAGGAGACAGCTTCAACTCGTTATATAAATGATGTTCTTGAAAATAAATGGCGGAGAGGATGGGATTCGAACCCATGTGGGCTTGCACCCTAACGGTTTTCAAGACCGCCCCTCGCTGTAAAAACCCGCAATCCCTTACGCTGATTGACTTCATAGCACTTTATTGTTGAACCGCTACAGCGGTCTGAGTTAAAACGTTCGTTTCGGTACGTGACCGTTGGATAGCTTCATCTTAGTATCTCCGAAGTATGAAGTCAACAAGTCATGCAGATTAACTTGTAATGTTTACTCCAAATGATAAATTGAAATAAGAACGAGGAATTTTTGTTGTCTGAACAATAAAATTCAGTACAGTTTTGGCACCGAAGATTATTTCATGACTGTTATTAAACAAACTGTTTATTTTATTGTTGTCCGGATTGTTGGAGTTCAGCTCATATTCCATTAATGTATAATCCAAATACCTCAACAAATCGTAATAATTGAATGGGTTATTTGTAACTCTTAAAATTAAATCAGTAAAAGCTTCAAAGTAGTTGGGCGGTACTAAATTGATATCTGGCAATTTATCAGGTAGTTCAACATTAGGATACATAGATTTTACTTTAGCAAAAGCAATTCTCAGCGCTGTATCAAACATTTCCTTCCTACGTTTATTAGGAATATCACTGGACGATAGTCCTTCAAGAACAGATTGTTGTTTCTCCTCGTCAGAGAAATAGTACAATTCTTTCGAAATGTTCAGAACTGCAAGCAAAAATAATGTGACTAGTTCGTAAATTGCCCACTTTACCGTTTCTGAATCATCTTTACTAAGCGGCAATTCACACACAAGAGCAAGTTCCCTCAATGCTGTAATTGATTTTTTTACACGTGAATAATTATCTAACACCCAGTAGTCAGATGTAATGAATTTGGATATATTCCTATAAGGCGCATTACTCGGAATTGAGAATTTAGAAAGTTTAACACTTTTATTATATTGCTTATTATGATTCCAAGAACCATGCCAATCGTCTTTAGCTATTCCATAATGTTGCTCTAATTTGTCTAAGATTCCAACGTCCATAATCTGAATACCGGATTTTCGTGCATACTCTTTCACAGAGGTTCTTGCCTTAGGCGAAACAAAAATAACATCATCTATTTCTGCTTCTCCCATAATTCCTTTTATCCACGATATTCTTTTGTGAACTTCAACTCCACCGGACTTACAGTCTGCCCATATTGTTTTAGTGGTGAAGTCCTTATGGACATATACACCATACACATCTAAATCCGTAATTTTATCGGAGTTGGCATCATAATCACTGCGTAAATCAATGCCTATCGTTGAGAAATAGCCCATATAGAACATTAAACGTTTAATTCTATACTCTAATAAATAGCCTTCCGCTATACTAGCATCTTTCTTAGAGGAAGCTTTACCTTTCGAATCGTTATAATTATTTTTTCGAGTAGGATATTGCTTTGGACTACTTTTTGTACTTGTTGCTTTTACACTACTTTCCTTTACTGATGTTTCTGATGAAATTGGCAGTTGCATTTTAATCTGCTCATCAAGGAACCGAAATTTTTCTTCCCGCTTCTGCTCATCAGGGGTTTGGGGTTTTTCTTCAATTTCCTGCTCATCAAGAGGTTGAAGTTTCTTTTCAAGCTTCTGCTCATCGAGGGGCTGTGGTTTTTCTTCATGTTTTTCAATTTTAAGCTTTGAATCGGATGTACTGTCCGATTTCCCCAATTTATTTTCCAAAGTAATCCCTCCTACCCTAAAAGTTCTCCTCTAAGCATTCGCAATGCATAATCTTCAATTTCTTGAGAAGCTTCCGAAGTTTGCCCCATATAAATTCGCATTTCTTCTGGGGTCAAACTTGAATTAGCATCCACAATTGAACCAAAGTCGGTAATTACCAAGTCATTTTTAATTTGATAATCTGGACTGCTTATTATTTTAAGTGCTTCTTCTGCAACATCTCTTCTAAGTAGTTCCAAACATGGTCCCGTTCTAGGTCCATAGTACCCCGACTTCGTTTTTTTAACTACTTGCACAATCCCTTTTCTTTCTAACATTGTGTAATCCGTTAGATTGGCGGTGTGAGGGCCAATATCACCATACCGAAGTAGGCTTCTTAAGAAGTCTTCAGGATTATTAATGCGTGTGAACTCGGTGTAGTTTTCACCAAATCTAATAGAAGCTAAAAATAGTTTAACATCATCTAAAATGTCGTCTTTATAGTCTTCTTTCTTTAATAGATTTGCACTAAAACCAAATTCCTTATCAAACCCTCTTGTAGAAACAATTTTTATTGGGTCAATCATACCAATTTTTTTAGCAAGTTGTAAAACCTCGATTGTTCCATTAGGAAGCTCTTCAAGCGGATATCCTTGGGCTTTTTGAATAATATCAATTACGTCTTTTAAAGTATCTCGTTTACCTACTTCAATATTGGAAACAGCCATGGCAATTTTTTCGTGATTTTGGCCCCAGACATACTCATTGCTAATAATGGGTTCTTCAGACTTGGACCTGCTAAGTCTCTGAATTAGATTGAAATTACCTTGTAAGGCTAGTGATATCCTTATTTGTTCCTCACTATACCCCTGTTTTGCAAGCATCTCGATGAGCTGACTTTGTAAGTATGGTATTTTTTTTGTTTCGTCCAATGTTTCTATAACAACACGTTCAATTTCAGATGGATATAAGTTCTCAAAAACTTGTCCTGCTACTCCAAGAACTTCAGAATTATCAAACATATAC
The DNA here is from genome assembly GCF_042790635.1 of Paenibacillus sp. NPDC056722. Classification (NCBI taxonomy): domain Bacteria; kingdom Bacillati; phylum Bacillota; class Bacilli; order Caryophanales; family Paenibacillaceae; genus Paenibacillus; species Paenibacillus sp. NPDC056722. The sequence continues at coordinate 41,574 of NZ_JBHTYV010000021.1, forward strand.
TCAGCAAGACCAGTTACATCTCCCACAGTATTTCTTATTAATTCTATTTGTCCATCTGAAGCCTTTTCTAAAACCGGGAAAACCATCATATTAAGTTCTGCCTTGCTTTGAATCCCTACGCTATATGCCATTGATTCGAGCTTATTAATATTTGTAATTGTAGAATTACCGCGAATTGCTCCTAAAAGCCTACCCACCTTGCCTGTTAAGTTTAAATTACCTAAATTACCCAGACCTTTAGTTTCATTTTGAAAAACTTTCAGATGTTTTTGAGTAGCTACTGACCAATAACCAGCTTTAATTTTATCTGTCATGTGTTTACCCCCGTGAGATTGGAAATATACTCATAATCAGTATAATAAATCGTGGTTAAATTTGTAAACAATCTGATTAGGTTGGTTTTACTTATTTAGAGAAAATATCTAAATCTAAATAAATCTGAAATCTTGGTGGGTCAAACAAACAAGTTTTGTCTTTTATTATCCAACTTTATTTATAAAAACATAAATATTTTTGATTACGAAACTCTGAAAGACAGATAACATATTTAATTAGGAAGAAAAGAGTAGCTTTAATACAATCTTCTGAAAGAGCAACACTTCCTCATTCTGATAATATACCTTATCTGAAGTGGGGGAGGGGGATATTCGCCGGAACGGAATCAGAACGAGGAAGTTCGGGCTACGCAGGGTCACACACAAAAACTCTGATTTACCAAGCGCACTTTAGTTGGATGAAGTACAAGTCATGATTATGTATCCATCGGTTCCAGCGGCAACATTCTGCTAAGCAATATTCTGCTAAGCACCATTTTAGTTGGCAGTATTCTGGTTGGCAATATTTTGACAAGCTCATAACATCCTTCTATCTGAATCTTAACGCCCGCCAACAATAGGAGTGATTACGTGAGCGCTTAGATATAGACGATTACTTGCATAAGATATATTTTATTCATTGGCAAGCAGAGTATAGTTTTGATATTAATACGTCATATTGTCTATTCCTCTGCCAATGTAAATATGATTTTACACATGCGGCATATATGCCAATCCAGTTCAAGCCGCAAGTACCCAACCATTCATTTAAGATGGCAGGGTACTTCAATCATTTATTAGGTTATATCATTATCTCAGCAATATATTGTTTGCTAATGCCTATAATTTGAATCGTCAACAAGAACATATTGAATAAGATTGACGATTACTTGCTTCGCTTCGTGGTAAAAACTTTATTTTTGATTAAAAAACCCAATATCTCCGCCAATGGAATACAGATGAACATCCTACACAACAACATATATATTATATAATCCAAATTGCTTAAAAAGTGGCTTTCGCCTTACAGCCACAAGGGTTTATGCCACTTTCAATTAGTGCAGTATTTTGTGCAACATTAGTGTAGTATTTTGTGCAATACTTCTTTGTGCATGTGGAAGGGGCTTAATTCAAGCCTAAATCCTTTAACATTTGTTCCTTCTCGTCTATCTTTGCTAATTCTGCAAAGTGCTGTCTTAATACTCGGGCATCAGGTGAATTAGGGTCTAACTCTCTTGTCATAATATCTGGATTCACTTGAAAGAAGTAAGCGTTACTAATACCTATACCCTTGAAGATATATCCCGCCCTCACAAGGGATTTCATACGATTGATTAGCGTGTTTCGATGCACTCCAATTAATTCGGCAAGTTCAGTTTCATTTAGGTGACAGATTTCGCTTACATCCATCTCGTACGGGTTACTACACAAATAATACTTTTGACAATGAAAATACGGGAGTATTCTTAGTAAGATATCCGCATCCTCTAAGGTGATATTCTTTAACTGCCCCCTGGATTGTAATTGATATAACCTTGAGAACATACCTTTACCGTCCCTTCCCCCTTCAAATCCGCCCATAATGAAATAATCCTCGCTTATGCTATAGGTAGTATTCCTTGTGTTATCTCCGCCTTTATTTATCAAACCAAGGTCAACTAGATTACTTACAATTTCCTTAGTTCGTCTTTCTTTTTTACCCAATCTATCAGCAATATCAGCTATAGTTGCAGGTTTCCCATTCTTTAAGAGTAAGCCGTCTTTATTAAGTTGCATGAAATGGAGCAAGACAAACAAAGCTCCAAGCACATTTCCTTTGGCTCTGGGAACTATCTGCTTGATTGGTTCATCGAAGCAATTTACATAGTTCTTCCCTCTTTTTTTCATAACTCTTTCCTTCTCTAACTTCCTCTGAAAGCCTTCAAGTTGCTTCTTATTACGCACTTCGTAATAGTGCATGTTTACTAGTGCCATTTGCATTCCTGTATCTTCGTCAATATAGGGTTTCAATTCATCTTCAAATCCATTCTCGATTACGCTACTCATTCTATTTCCTTCCTGCTCCTTCCGCCATAACTTTGTTAGCTTCAATCCATTTAGCCACTTCATCAAGCTGATACCTAACCATGTTGTACGATAATTTGACTGAAGGTAATCCCTCAAGTTTCCATCTGCATAGCGTACGCTTAGAAATGCCGTACCTGACACAAACTACATTTGAGTTCACTAAATTTTCCATTACCACTTCTCCTTTGATTAATCTTCTAAAATAGAGCTTTGATTCAGTCCAAATATGCCTTATTCGGACACATCTATATATTTAAGAAGACAGCTTCAAAAATCGCCAAATAGTCGAATGAAATTTAAACTCATAATGGATGCTGGAGAAGGAAGCGGAAACGAAACATGTGCATGTGGAATGCTGATACTGCCAGATTCGCGGAAACAAAAAAAGACGACCTTCTTTTAGAAAGTCGCCTATACAATCACATATTTGATTTTAAAGAGAAGTATAGTATCGTCTTCTCTTTCTTACTGAAATTCGAGGAATTTACGGCGGCGGAAAAGATAAATATCAGCCCTGCTTTTGCTTCCAATTTTCAACAAATTCAACGAACTCTTCTTTTGTATCCCTTCCTAGTGCAAGCCTATCTAAACCGCGAACTAACTCGACGCCAGCATCGTATGGTAGTGCCATACATTTGTATGGCTCTAAAATTATATCTCTAAGTATGATTGTCATATCATCTAATGTTGTCCGAGCTTCATCAATATACTGAAAATAATTACCAACCATCTCCAGTAACCTCAAAGCTTTTTCATCTTCGATAATTTGCTCTAACGGCTTTATAGAACTCATAACCCTCACTCCTATTAATCATGTTTGATGTTCCGCAACTTTCTCAATCTTCTCGTATTTTCTTCTCATTTGACGACTTCATTTATTCTGCCGTCAGTTTCTTAATAGATTATGGTTTAGGGTAATTCCTTAAAGTTTTCATCCTTCTGTATTCCTCAATTCCAATGATTTTGTTCTCTTGCTTTAAGCCTACCCCTCCCCAAGATTATTTCTTAAACTTTTGCTTAATCAGATACAGGATGGCACCAAATAGCATCCCAATTACAAACCAATAAGTTTTCAAAAATTCTTTAATTCCATTCCCTAGGTTATCATCAAAGTGGTTAAGAATACTGGTTGAAAACATAGCAAAACACCCCCCTTATTTTTTAGTAAGGGGGGTAGTGAAGTTATATTATAGTTGTATTTTAAGTGGTATTCCCTCCCATATTATATCATAAAGAATAACGCTAATGTTAGCCTATATAGTGCTCATCATCTTATCTACAGCAACGCTTACATATTTTCTGCAAATGCCCAGAAGTTCAGGTGGCAGTTACACCATCTTCCCAGCCATACCTTAGTCTGTAAACACCGCTCAGTCTCCTCTGTTCATAAACTTCTCGTATTGCTCACGAACATCAGCAACATCTTGATTAACATAACGGTTGACCATCTCCATTGAAGAATGCCCAAGCAATCGACGTAATGAAAAAGGGTCTCCTGTTGCCTTTATATAACGAGTAGCAAATGTATGTCGGAATGTGTGAGGGCTTATACGAACCCCTGTAACCTTTGCCTTCTTCCCTATGAAGCTAATACATCTGGTTGCCCAATTCTTATCTAACGGCTGACCATATTCATTCAAGAATAAATTTGGAGCTTGTCCGTTCATCTCATGCCAAGCTAGGTAAATAACCAATAGCTCTTGGGTTCTTACTCCAAAGTAAACTGTTCGCGCTTTTCTAGTTTTAGCTGATTCTGCACGCACGGAAGCAGAGCGATTCTGTAAATCAACTTCCTCTACAAATATTCTCATACACTCTCCAATACGTACTCCTGTATCAAGCAGAAAAGACATCAATAATGCATCACGCAGTCCTAAGTAGGTAGTCAATTCACAGCAATTAAAAAGCTTCCGTTCCTGTGCCTTTGAAATTACTTGGAAGTCTTCTTCAGGTACTTTCAATAATTCTACATTCTCAAAAGGGGATTCTCTAATAATCCCTTCACTTATAGCCCAATTGAACATTGCCTTAACTGTACGTAATCTGATATTTATTGTCGAAGGTTTCAACTTCTGTAACGTCAACATAGATGAAATCCATACACGAATGACATCACGGTTAGGTACAAAGTTATCTAGACCGCTGTACTCCGATGCCAAGAAACGTCGAAACCAGTTCATATGCTTCCTGTAGTCTTCTAAGGTGCGTTCTGCTGCTCCTGCCGCTTGCCGTGCGGCATAGTAGCGGTTAAATAGCTTGTCCAGTGTCAACGTCTCAGGGCGAGGTTTCTCGGCTTCTTGAATCGTGGAGCGGGGCGTTTCCAAGACCGAAGGAGTAAGGCGGTCTAATAACCGCTGAGGTATGTCTAAATTATTCTTTCTTCGCCCCCGTTTATGGGCTGTTTTTCCTGTGTTCACATTCATATTGAGTACCTCCCGTTAGATTTTTCTCTAACGGTCACGAACACAAAAAAACGCACCAGACCGTTGTTCAACAGTCTAGTGCGTTTCAATCATAATCACCGTAAAGCCTTATGCGGTGTGCATTTGTAAATAAATGGCGGAGAGGATGGGATTCGAACCCATGTGGGCTTGCACCCTAACGGTTTTCAAGACCGCCCCGTTATGACCGCTTCGGTACCTCTCCAATAAAACTAAAATCACATGCAATAGGAATTATATCACACAACCTAAAGATTACGCAACTATATTATTATTGAACCGATTTTGGGGTAATGGATTTCACATTCCGCATGTACGGCTGCAGGCATTCTGGAATTTGCACACTGCCATCTTCCTGCTGATAGTTCTCCAAAATAGCGGCTACAGTCCGACCGATAGCCAGTGCGGATCCGTTCAGCGTATGTACGAATTCCGGCTTAGCTTTAGGCTCCTTGCGGTAACGAATATTGGCACGGCGGGCCTGGAAGTCCTCTGTATTGGAACAGGAAGAGATCTCGCGGTACATTCCGCTTTCAGGTAGCCAAACTTCCAAATCATATGTTTTAGCCGCGGTGAAGCCCATATCGCCTGTACAGAGTCCTAGTACACGATATGGGAGGCCCAGCAGTTGCAAGACACGCTCAGCGTCGGCCGTCATTTTCTCAAGCTCCTCATAGGAGGTCTCAGCTGAGGTGATTTTAACCAACTCTACCTTGTTGAATTGATGCTGGCGAATCAAGCCGCGTGTATCACGTCCAGCAGATCCGGCTTCAGAACGGAAGCAAGAGCTGTAAGCCACGTGGTATTTGGGCAGGTCAGCAGCTGTCAGGATTTCTTCACGGTAGTAGTTAGTAACTGGAACTTCAGCTGTCGGAATCAGGTAATACTCTGTGTCACGCAGCTTGAAGAGGTCCTCCTCGAACTTAGGCAGTTGTCCTGTCCCATAAAGGCTGTCCTTATTAACAATATAAGGTGGCAGCATTTCTTCATATTGATGTTCTCCGCTGTGCAGATCCATCATAAAGTTGATCAACGCGCGCTCCAGACGAGCCCCAAGGCTTTTGTAGAAAACAAACCGCGAGCCTGTGACTTTCGCTGCCGCTTCAAAATCAATAATATCCAGTTGCTGTGCCAGCTCCCAGTGGGATTTTGGCGTGAATCCGAATTCCTTCGGCTCTGACCACCGGCGAATCTCGACATTTTCTTCCTCAGACTTGCCGACCGGTACGGATTCATGAGGAATATTCGGAATATTCATCGTCAGCTCGGAGATTTTGACTTCCAGCTCACGTACCTCATCATCCAATTCTTTAATACGGTCAGATACCGTACGCATTTCAGTAATCAGGTCCTCTGCAGGCTCACCGTTCTTCTTCTTCTTGGCTACCTCTGCAGAAACCGTATTCCGACGGTTTTTAAGACCTTCTGTTTCTTGCAGTACTTCACGGCGACGCAAATCAAGCGCCGGGAATTCTGCAATCAAATCCAGCGATTTTCCGCGTTTCTCAAGTGCTTCCTCTACGCGGGCATAATCACTGCGCAATATTTTCACATCTAACACAAAGTTTCCCTCCTGAAAACAGCCTTAACTCTTTCAATAGGCCTGTTACAGCATTGAAAGAGTCAAGATGTTCTTATATACAGTTCTATTTATTAGCTGTACCGACGGCCTGAACCATATCTGCAAAGTATTGATGCAGCCTGTAATCGTCGGTTAATTCCGGGTGAAAAGAGGAGACCAGCAGATTGCCCTGGCGTGCAGTTACAATCTCATTGTTATAGACAGTAAGAACATCGACCTCAGGGCCCACCTCAGTAATAAGAGGGGCGCGGATGAATACGGCACGAACCGCTTCATTAATCCCTTTGACTTCCAGGTCACATTCAAAGCTTTCCCGCTGGCGGCCAAATGCATTCCGAGCCACGGTAATGTCCATCAGCTCCAAATGTCCAGGCTCGCCACTGGCAATACGTTGTGCAAGTACGATCAGACCGGCACAGGTTCCAAATATAGGCTTACCTTGGCTAGAAAAGTCACGTATCGCTTCAATAAAGCCATACTTGCGCATCAGCTTGCCGATCGTAGTACTCTCACCACCAGGGATAATAAGCCCCTGAACCTCTTCCAGCTGTTCTACCCGCTTAATCGGTAAGCCTACAGCACCGGTCTTCTCAATACTGACAATATGTTCTGTTACTGCGCCCTGAAGCGCCAGCACTCCTATTTTCATCCTGAACCCTCTCTCTATTAACGGCCACGCTCCGACATACGCTCAGCCGGTGTCAGCGTCGCAATATCGATACCCTTCATTGGTGCACCAAGGTTCTTGGACACTTCGGCAATTAATTTGTAGTCAGTGTAGTGTGTAGTAGCTTCCACAATAGCACGGGCGAATTTCTCAGGGTTGTCCGATTTGAAAATACCGGAGCCGACGAACACACCATCAGCACCCAAGTGCATCATCAAAGCAGCATCGGCCGGTGTAGCTACACCGCCTGCGGCGAAGTTAACCACCGGAAGCTTGCCCAGCTCATGAACTTCAAGCAGCAGTTCGTAAGGAACGCCAAGTGTTTTAGCTTCATTATAAAGCTCATCCTTGGAAAGGTTAGTCACTTTACGGATTTGGCTATTGATAAAGCGCATATGACGTACCGCTTCAACAATATTGCCTGTTCCTGGTTCGCCCTTAGTCCGAATCATGGATGCTCCTTCATTAATACGTCGAAGAGCTTCACCCAGATCTTTCGCACCACAAACGAATGGAACGGTAAATTCACGTTTATCAATATGGAACACTTCATCAGCCGGAGTCAGTACTTCACTCTCGTCAAGGTAGTCCACGCCCAAGGACTCCAGGACCTTCGCTTCAACATAATGACCGATTCGCGCCTTTGCCATAACGGGGATACTTACCACTTTGAGAACTTCTTCTACAATAGTAGGATCAGCCATCCGTGCTACGCCACCTGCTGCGCGGATATCGGAAGGTACGCGTTCCAGAGCCATAACGGCAACTGCACCCGCGGCCTCGGCAATCTTTGCTTGTTCTGCATTCATGACGTCCATAATGACGCCGCCTTTTTGCATTTCTGCCATGCCTCGTTTTACTCGCGATGTTCCTGTTTCCATGTCCATGCCTCCCGATTGACTATCATTAATCTAACTTGTAATTTTACTGCATGAAGCGTAAATATACAACCCGTTAACTCGGATTATTTACTTCATTAGACAAAAAATTCGTTAGAACAAGTTCTTGATTCCGCTAAAGAGATCACCGAAAAATTCGCCTATTGCTCTAAGAAATAACTTGAACCAGCCCGCTTTTTCAGCTTCCTCTGCCGTAATCAGATTCACAGTCTTTTGTTGAACGAGATCCATGCCGTCTACCTTGTAAGTATACGTCACCTTGCCGACCTTGGAGGAGGTAGCAATAGGAGCAACCAGTGTCGCTGGATCATTGGTCTGAACAGTGGACTCAATTTTCGGAGCAGCCGTTCCTTTAGGTACGATAAATGTTACGCCTTGATCCGTAACTACCGGTACTTCTTTATTCTTCCCTTTTACCACTGGCACTGTTTCAGTACCTTGAATCACTGACTTTGGTGCAACGACCTGCTTGATCTCAAAATTATTAAATCCATAATCGAGGACTTTCTTCGTCTCGGTGAAACGATGCGCTTCAGTGTTTGCTCCCATAACCACACTGATCAAGCGCATGCCATCACGGACAGCCGTACCTGTAAAGCAGTTCCCGGCGCTGGCAGTATGACCTGTCTTAAGTCCGTCAAGACCAGGATAAGCATACGCCTTGAAGTTGGCGATATCCTTATTTGATTCTAGCATCCAGTTGTAGTTAATGATCGGCTTCTTATCACGCTCGCGGAATTTATAAGATTGAATGGTTGTGAACTTATTAAAGTCCGGGTGATCGGTAACAATGTATCTAGCAAGAATCGCAGCATCCATAGCAGACATTACAGTCTCACGGTCACTTTCTGGACGGAATTTCGCTGGCATATCCGCCCGGCTAAGACCTGTAGAGTTGATAAAATAAGCCGTCTTCATGCCCATTTTCTGTGCCGTCTGGTTCATGAGCTCTACAAATTGCTGCTCCGAACCGGATACCAGCTCAGCCAAAGCCACGGTGGCATCGTTGGCCGAACCAACTGCCATTGCTATATACAGCTCTTCAACTGTATGCTCATCACCTTGAGCGAGGAAAATACGGGAACCGACTTGTTTGGAAGCATTCTCTTGCACGACAACCTTTTGATCCCAAGACAGCTGTCCATTCTTCACAGCATCAGCAACCAAATACTCGGTCATCATTTTAGTCATACTCGCCGGAGGAAGTGGAACATCCGCATTTAGAGACATTAGGATTTCGCCTGTAGTAGGCTCCATTAGAACGGCTGACCGTACATTTAGACCTAAGGAATCTACAGAAGGAATTTTGGAGACTGTACTCGTTACAGCCTTCGTGGTCGGTGTTTTACCGGAATCTGTTGTAGCTGGCGTCTTCGCCGCTTCAGCCAAAGCTGCCGGAATCGAAGGTGACAAAAGCATATTTAAAAGCAAACCTACCGTTGCTGTCTTAATCACGAATTGTTTACCGCTGAATTGTTTTTTCTTATGCTTCAATGATACTACTCTCCTTTGAAACTCATTTCAGTGCTTGTTCTATTCTAACACAGGGGTATCTGCAAAAAAAGACAGACCCGGCGAAAATCGCCCGGTCTGTCCATTATTTAGTCATTCTATTCCATTATACGGAATAGTTCGGCGCTTCTTTTGTAATCTGTACATCATGTGGGTGACTTTCACGCAATCCAGCACCTGTAATTCGGATGAATGCCGTGTCATTGCGCAGCTCATTAAGATTCTTCGTTCCACAATAACCCATACCAGAGCGGAGACCGCCAATCAATTGGTGAATGGTGTCAGAAAGAGGTCCCTTGAAAGCTACACGACCTTCGATGCCCTCAGGAACGAGCTTCTTGTCGTCATCTTGGAAGTAACGGTCCTTACTACCTTGTTTCATAGCGCTCATACTGCCCATACCACGGTATACTTTGAACTTACGTCCTTGGTAGATCTCAGATTCACCAGGGCTTTCTTCTGTTCCTGCGAAAAGACTACCCATCATAACAGCGTGGGCACCAGAGGCAATCGCCTTAGTAATCTCACCGGAGTACTTGATACCCCCATCAGCAATGATTGGAATCCCATACTCACGGGCAACCGTCGCACAATCATAGATTGCTGTAATTTGCGGGACGCCGATACCGGCGATAACCCGCGTCGTACAGATCGAGCCTGGACCAATACCGACCTTAACCACAGAAGCCCCAGCTTCGATCAACTCACGTGTTGCATCGCCTGTAGCCACGTTACCTGCAACAATGGTCAGTTCAGGGTACAATTCACGCAATTTACGAACGGCATCAATAATATTGATGTGATGGCCATGGGCAGAATCGACCGTAATCAGATCGACACCTACATTAACCAGTGCTTCAGCACGCTCGAAAGTATCCTTGGAAATTCCGATTGCCGCGCCTACCAATAAACGGCCCTGTGCATCTTTCGCACCATTAGGGAACTGGATCGCCTTCTCAATATCCTTGATGGTGATTAGGCCTTTAAGAATATTGTTCTCATCGACAAGCGGCAGCTTCTCGATCTTATGACGCTGGAGAATGCCTTCAGCTTCCTGAAGTGTTGTGCCCACAGGTGCAGTTACAAGATTCTCACGAGTCATTACTTCTTTAATCTGAATGTTAAAATCGTGGATAAAGCGCAGATCCCGGTTGGTAAGGATACCTACCAGTTTTTTGTTCTCATCGACGATAGGTACACCGGAAATGCGGTATTTACCCATCAGATGCTCTGCGTCAGAGACCCAGTGGTCCGGAGTAAGCGAGAACGGGTTAGTAATAACCCCACTCTCAGAGCGCTTCACACGGTCTACTTCTTCCGCTTGTTGCTCTACAGACATGTTCTTGTGAATGATACCGATACCGCCCTCACGTGCGATAGCGATCGCCATAGCCGCTTCAGTAACTGTATCCATTCCTGCACTGATAAGCGGAATATTCAGCTTTACATTCTTGCTCAGAACAGTCGTCAAGTCTACTTCCTTCGGCAGTACCTCGGATTTACGCGGAACCAGCAGCACATCATCAAACGTCAAGCCCTCTTTACCAAACTTGTCTTCCCACACCTGGGTCATTCCTCCTCGATAGTTGTATTTATTCCACCCGCCCGCAAACTTTATAAATGAAGAAAAACTCGATCGAGTCCATTCACGACAGACAAAAGTACAGCAACAAAAGTTGTACAAAATCGTATCTTCAGTGTAGGTTTGAGATGCATGTCCAAAAATATATTATTGCCTATCTTAGCAAAGGGCATTTGCACTGTCAAGAATATTACATCATCAATTACAGGATTAAAATTTGCCTGCACAGGTAAGCGAATTCTTGGACAAAAGTCCACAATAGGCGGACAAAGATAATGGTTCTATCCACCATCGAAACACGTTAACGAGGTAATTCAGCCTTTATTTTACAAAAATAACCTTTGAGCTTTTCTATTTATTCATTTCTAAAAATACAAAAAAGCCCTTGTTGATTAAATCAACAAGGGCTCATGTGCTTGGCGGCGTCCTACTCTCCCAGGACCCTTCGGTCCAAGTACCATCGGCGCT
>NZ_JBHTYV010000022.1:0-48389 GCF_042790635.1 Paenibacillus sp. NPDC056722
ATATTATTCTTTATTTTTTTATTAATAAATTTAAGAAATGGTTGCAGAAGTGCTATCATTAAGAAAATGCGTACAATCCAACCATAACCTATAGCACTTCCAGAAGTGGTTAAGGCATATGATAAAAGCACCTGATTTAAGCTCCACAAATAATTTCGATTAAGAAGAAAACATAGAACATATACTCCAAAAAAGATCAGACTTAATACTATATACGTTGGAATTAACAGTTTTTTAACTCTCTTCCATAAATATCTTCCGAAAGAAACCGTTCGTATTTGTGATTCATAACTCATTGAAATTCCAGATAGAAATATTAGAACTGTAACGTCAAATGTCCTCAAATTAAATAGTAAATTCGGTAATTCAACATGAGCTAACATTATAAGTAAGGTACAGATAGATCTCATTATATCTATTGATGTATTTCTTTCAATTTTTTTCTCCAAGAAAATCCTCCTTATGTATAAGCAACTCTATTTCTTTGTATAATTAGAAGTTTTTTTCTTCCTAATTACTAAGTTCAAATATAAAAATGAGAGTGCATAGGCTGATATAACGAATTGCCAACGAACCATTGATGTTAATACACCTTGCATTATTAGTAGATAAATAGCTATGTTCTTGATATTAGGTCTGTATTTAACGTAACTATAAGATAATGAACAAATAATCCCGTATATAGCGGAAAATATAATTACTCCAAAAAAACCAGCATCTGAGTAAAAATAAAAAAACGGAGTCACAAATGCATTAAATGTAAGTTTCTCTCCTATGTTTACAAAATTATCAACATTCAATAAATCTAAAGAGTTCAGGAAAGACTGCGGATAGCTAAACAATCCAGCACTATTCATCACATGAAAAAGAGGTTTTAAATATCCGTTAAAAAAAGCCCAGCCATGTGTAGAAGAATTGGTAGAATCTATTATATATAATCTATAATCTAAATGTGGTATTGCACCTGCTAAGTATAAATACAACTGTTGAATGATAGATACTGAAGGCCCTCTCATTTTGGTTATAATATACATAGCAGATACTCCGAAAACTATTAAAACTATAATGATTCCTTTTATTTTTCTACTGATATTCAAACGTTTTTTGTATATTACAGCTGCGATCATAAAATGAATAAAGATATAATAAAATATAACTCTCCCGCCATCTCCAAAAGCTGATAGGATAGCGACGAAAATTGATAACACCAATAGTTTCTTGTCTTTTTTTCCAGCAAAGAAGTCAATTGCAGCAATAGGCATAATCATAAATATCAGGGCTTTATTAATATAGTTTTCGTAAATAATTGCCCATGTAGATGAACCCAATACTTCACTACTAAATGAACCTCTTATTTCACCTAGCGAATATCCTTGAGTCAAAAGTAAAATTACGTTTGATAACCGAAAAAGCATATATACTATTGTCAGAAAATAAAGAAAATAAAGAAAACCATATTTTAGTTCATACTTAACATTAGAATCAAAATAGTCCTCTTTGTTTTTAGGAAATATTAAGCTCATGATGGCATAACCCACCAGAAAGCTTAATAACCCAATAGATAAAACGTTATATGTATGCTCACGTACAATATACAAGTTATACAAACCCATGGATGCAAGTCCTATCATAAGAGCAAAAAATGCAAATAATATTGATATAGGATTAATTACGTTTTTGTGCATCCTACTAGTAATTATTGATATTCCCATACATGCAAAAGCGATATAAATCCCCAAAAAAACCTCTCCTTTTAAACAAAGCCAGAAAACTCAAATATAATTAGGCTCATTTAGTGCCTCAAGAACAAGCTCTAAAACTGTATTGCTACATTTTCCTTTTGTAAAATTATCAACAGCATAATTATATCCATTCACAGAAATCCTCTCCATTTCTGATCTGGATTCATAAAGATACTTAATATTTTCAGCTAGAGCTTCAATATTTCCGGGCTCATACAATAATCCTGTCTCATTATTTTTTATAAGTTCACTGGTACCAGCACTATTCTGACCTATCATTGCCAATGAGCTAAGCATCCCTTCAACAGTAACTCTTCCAAACGCTTCACTTTTTGATGTCACTAAACCAATATCCATAGACTTTCTTAATTCATTCATATCCTTTCGAAGTCCATGGAATATCACATTTTCACTCATATTATTATCAAATACATAATCTTCTAATATTTTGTAATATTCACAATCCGTATTACCAGCGATGTTTAAAGTAATCTCATATCCACCATCTAACAAAATCTTCAATGCCTTCAAAGCTTCTAATTGTCCCTTTCCCTCGCTCAATGTTCCAGCAATCAATAATTGAATATTGGATTTAGATAAATTAAATTTTTTTTTCGGGTTAATATAGCTTGGTGATATATCATTATAAATAACCTGTAATTTTTCAGGTTTTATATATAACTGATTTTTTTGAAACATACTCTTAGATAAGACAATTATCTTATTCGCATATTTATTTGCAAACTTATAAAAGTATTTTTCACCAAAAAAGAAATCAATTTGCTGATCTTCTCTTCTAAACTCACGGAAATGCCAAATATGGGGGATCTTAAAGAACTTATTCAAAAACCCCCCTACAAAAATAACACTTGTATTCGTGTAAACTGCGTCAAATTTTAAATCACTAATTAGACTTTTTAAACGGTATATGCTGATTATTGATATTAACATTCTTGCAAATCTATATGGAAATGCTACGATCTTTTTAATTAATGGTTGATTTATAGAAGCAACTAATTCTGTATAAAAGCAATTAATAACTTTTATATCTTTTCGAAGCAAATAATCTATCGCAGTACCTTCTGTTTTGGGGAACAACGTAACAATGTTAACTGTTTTTTTGTCCAGATAACTTTCTATAATATCTATTAATGAACGAGTTGCGCCACTATAATAATCAGAATTGTGGAATACAAATAATACTGTAGGTATTTTTTTAGATTTCAAGTTTTCCATGCAAAATTAATTTCCTCCACATTATTTAATAGCTAATCTCAATATTTATCATTCTTTCTCATCAGTTTCAATAAGGGCTTCATTTAGTGCCTCTAAATAACCAAATTTATATTTTTCATCCGGCTCCAAATATCCGCCTTCAGCCCACTCGTTCCATGCAAAGAGAAATATTTTGTCCGTATTATAATGATCTCTCGCATTCTCAATTTGCTTAACCATATATTCTTTAAACAATGTTGGCGTGCTCCCAGTATATATGCTTCCATTTGCTCGTCTGGGAGTATTATCCCAACCTACAAATGCTCCTGGTATTGACTTGTTATTTGTTGGGCGACGATTAATAATTTCTCTCCAAGCTTCATTAAAATCTATCAAGCTCAATTTTTTACCAGCGAATTTTGCTGTAAAGTTTGTGTTAAATGTTTTATCTATTTTATTGATAACTTGACGTATAGTGGTTCGGTATTTGTACATTGCACTTGATTTGTGACTGCTATTTATCTTCAAGTCATGCAATGCATAACCTGGTTGGTATTCTATATTGTATCTAAATCTACTATCGTCTTTATCTTTCATTAGATAGAAAGGCAGTTGTTGATAAGCAAAATTGATACCGTTGAATCCATTAGCCAATGCTAGTTCTTGCCAATAATCAAGCATATCATTTAAACAATCTATTATCTCTGGTCTATAGATAACAAAAAGTGGTTTTCCCTCTTCCTTTATATAGTTATCGTCTAAGAAGTAGGGCAACAGATAATCGAAATGTTTCTTCCATTCTGGTTTTTGACCATATTTTTGAGCCATTAATGTTTTAGGATCTTTATCAGCGACCCAAGCATTTGTCCAATTTTCATTAGCCCAACATATGCAATATGGGTGATTCAATTCAGAATTATCTCTAAATTGTTCTAGTGGTTTTTCTAAAAGCAGCTTCCCATCAAACCAATAATGGTAAAAACAGAATCCGTATACTCCGTATTCTTTCGCCAAAGAAATTTGCCATTTTTTCACTTCATCATCAAGTAAATTATAATAATTTCCATTCAAAGGAACTCTGGGTTGATAGTGATCTTTAAATAATGGCTTCGCCTTCTTCACATTTACCCACTCTGTAAACCCTTCACCCCACCATGCATCATTTTCTGGAATCGTATGGAATTGTGGTAAATAAAACGCTATTATTTTCATTAGATTTCTCTCCTAAGCACTTTGTCCCATTTATTCATAATATCTTCGTTACACCATTCTTCGGCAGTAAGTTGTGCATTTTCACCCAATGATTTCAGATAATAACTTTTGTCATTCAACAGTATAGCCATTTCTCTCTTGTATTCCTCTACGTCATAAGGCTGAATTAGAACTCCATTTTTTTTGTGTACGATCAAATCCCTGGGTCCACTTGGGCAATCAAAGGAAATACAGGGTATCCCGAACGACATTGCTTCTAACAGCACCATGCCAAATCCTTCAAATTTTGAAGTAAAGGCAAAAAGTGATGCTTCTTTATAGAATGTGTCTACACTTTTGGTGGGGGGTAAAATCTCAACACAATTTTGAAGATTATTGGATTCAATATATTTCTTTAAACTAACCTCTTCTTCTCCTTTGCCAACTATCCTTAACTTCCATCCATTTAACATTTTTTCTTTTTCAAGCTCATTCCAAATCTTAAGGAGTAGAAGCTGTTGTTTGTCGGATGTTAATCTTCCAATATTAAGAACTACCTTAGAATTCAAATTATTCCGATGTACAACTGGAAACGTAGAGAGATGCGGAATATATATAGCATTACTCCCCTCTTTAATGTACGCCTTTGTATCCATTGTTGTGGGAACAGATATTACATAAGATTTAGGGTATAAGTATTTTTTTAATATTTTATAGATTTTATTGTAAGCAAATTTTGATCCATGTTCACTGATAATTAATTTTCGTAAATGCTCCCTTCCTGAAAGAAAGATTTCCAAAGCATTAAATGGGGATGTAACATAGATGTAATCAAAATCACCTGAATTAATATATGCTCGTAGACTAATATTTCCTTTGAATAAATTTATTATGAGGCTATACAATCGTTGTATTCGCATATTCATATTCAATTGAAGAGGGGTATCTAAGCTATCAATTTTCACATTAGTATTAAGTTCATAGAACGAATTCACATCATCCTTAACCAAAACAGTAACCTCATACTTCTCACTAAAACTATTTGCTAAATTTGCTACAACTCTTTCAATTCCACCAGCAGGCTGCATACTGTTAATGAAAATCAATATTTTCTTCACTTATTTGTCTCCTGTTGTATTATATTTTCAAGAGTTATGTTTATGTAATTTAGTTAATAATATTCTTCTAATGTATTTTGCCCAATAGAAGAACCTTAGAAAGGTATAGAATGTTCCACTAATTAATGAATCCCTTTTTAATTCTCTTATATTCTTTAGATTACCTAAGTACATACCTTCGAGATTTGCCGAAAGTCCACTAAAGCCGAAAGCAGGCTTACCCCCACCGTAGTATACCATCGGTATAGGTAGATGATAGTAATTATAATTAGCGCATATTTTTAAGAAATAATTACCGTCTTCCGCATACTGCTGTGTTTCATCATATCCGCCAATCTGCTCAAAAATACTTTTTTTAAAAATTGCCACAGAAGTCTGAGGAAACATTTTGAGGCAAATATCCTTTACATTGGCCTTATACAGCCCTTCGATTCTTCTGAATAATATCTTAAGCCCTTTCTCATCTATATCTCCACCCAAAAAGTCAATCTCTGGGTGCTTCTTTATAGTATTAACCTGTATCTCTATTTTCTTTGGCAACCAATCGTCATCTGAATCTAGAAGAGCAATCCAATCTCCCTTAGCTTCTTTCATGCCTAAGTTACGAGCTGTAGAAACCCCCCCATTAGGCTTATCTCTAAGGATGATTGGCATTTCACTGTTTTCCTCGGCATATCTCTCGACCAAATTTAGAGAGTCATCTGTTGATCCATCATTAATTACTAATATCTCTAGGATATACTTAAATGCAGTTTGATTTTTTATGGAATCTAGTGTGCTAATAATTGTCTCTCTACTGTTATACATCGGAATTACAACCGATATTTTCATATTGTTCACCTATTTTAATTTCATGTTTTATTCTCTTATTGAATAAATAATTAAAAAATATATTAAGATTCCTTCTTTTCAACGGTTCCCCATACATTTAAGGAAGCATCCCATTTTTTAATCACCCTTGCTGGTGAACCAGCGACGATACAATTGCTCGGTATGTCTTTATTAACCACGGAATTGGCTCCAATTATGCACCCATTCCCAATAGTAACCCCGAGAAGTATACAAACATTTTCGCCTATCCAAACGTTATTTCCAATGCTAACAGGTTTAGTATATAGAGGTCTCTCATCTGGTGGAGTGTCTGGCCCTGAATCAAGTTCAGCTTTTGAATAATCTCCATGACTCGTGTCACTTATAAATATCTTTGAAGCCATTAAGCAGTTATCGCCAATTACAACCTTTTCACTCGCAACAATATGAACATTATCGCCCAGTTTACAATTCTCCCCTAGAATAAGTTTCTTCAATGTTTTATCGTTCTCTGTACCAAGTAAATCAAATCTGCAATTATATCCTGTAGTAAGTCCCTGAGCAAATTGCAGTCTTGACTTTCCTCGACAATAGAATGGCCTTCTGACTAATCTAGCTCCTCTATAAAACAACTTTGTACATATCAATGCATATGCGGTTGATATAGTCTCTGATAGTGAATACATATTTCTCATAGACTACCTCCATCTAATACTCTCTAAAAATCCCTTTTTAAATATCCATTATCACTTCGGTCTGAAATAATAGTTTCTATCCAACTGTGTAAACTATATTTTCGATAAATATCCTGATCAATGGGTTCATACTCATGCTTCAGAAATATCTCTATAACGTTTAAATCATACTCTTCCAGTACAAGAATATTTTTTTCGTTATAAAAGTCATACTTCTTAACATTAGTGTTAGTTGTAATTAATTTCCTTTTTGCACCGAGTGTTTCGATTGTTCTCATAGTTAAGCCACTCTGTTTATTATGTTGTATATCGAATACTGTGTTTGATTTTTTAAGAACTTCTATATTTTCCTTTTCTGACAATGGTACAAACTTAAATTCGCTACTTTTAGCATCTTTAAAGGCAGGTAAAAAGGCTTTATTATAAAGATATTGCAACTTGTTCAAAAACATATATGAGAAGATACGGATACCCTTAGAATCCAATCGCGGAAATAATTCCTTCAATATACTGTAACGATTTGGATGGGCCGTACATACACTTACGATGTCGTATTGCCTTTCACTGACAACTTCCTTCCCTACATTCTCATAAGTCTTACAATAGAACAGCGGCAAAAAACTTAATCCTTCCAGAGTGTCACAATCATCAGAATCAAAAGAATAGGCTCTATCAAAAAGAGGGATCAGATCTTTGCTATTAGGGTAAAGAGTTAATGAATCCCACATGTACAAAACAAATCTAGCACTCTTTTGACTGTCTTTTAATTTCCGAATCATCAATGGTGTGAACACCTTACAGTTAACAATGAATACTAAATCGTAGCTTTTGTTTTGAGTCTCAGCCATGATTTTATCAAAATACTTCTGTATTAAAGAGTTCAACAAACTTCTTTTGATTTTGATTAACCCTTTCGTTAACGCATTTTCACTGGGTCTGTCATTATAATGATCAATAGAGTAACCTTGTTTCTCGAACTCCTCTATGATCTGTTTATAATATCCAAAAAATGGAGTTCCAATATATAGAATATTCTTATTTCTCATCTGTGCCTAACCCTCAACCTGAACTAACATTCCTGTCGCCTTCATTTCCTCTAGTGAAAGTTCAAAACGATCATTGGATTTCTCAAGTTTATTTCCTTCATCTTGCCCTTTAACCCATGCAGTAAATTCCTCCATACCCTCTTCAAATGTATAAGAAGGTTTGAAATCAGATAGTTGTTGCGCTCTGCTAATATCAGCAATATTGTGTCTGATATCACCAATTCGGAAGTCACCGGAAATCTTTATCTCCGAATTAGAATCATATAATCGCTTCAATGTTTCTGCAACTTGAATAACAGAAATATTCTCACCACTACCTACGTTAATATATTGATTATTAGTTAACTTGTTCTCAAGTGCATCACAAGTGATGGCAGCTACATCCCTAACGTGGATAAAGTCTCTGCTTTCGTTACCATCCTCAAAGATGTTAATGTTCTGATTCTGTAATAATAACTTCGAGAAAATAGAAAGGATACCAGTATAGGGGTTGGTAAGAGATTGGCCTGATCCATATACGTTTTGATATCTAAAAATTGTAAACGGAATATTCATGGTTGGGCACATAACTTCTAGCATCTTTTCTTGCGCAAGTTTAGTATATGCATAATAGGAGATTGGAGATAAGGAACTATCTTCCGTTGTTTTACTTAGTTCGACTTCCCCTCTACAAGCAGGGCACTTCACTTCAAAATCTAAGCTCAACATATCATCAACATTTCTTGATTTTGGTACGACACTCCCATGTTGTTTACAAATGTACATACCTTCACCGTACACTGAACGAGATGAAGATAGAATAATTTTCTTAATAGAAAGCTTATTTTTCAGGATACCTTCTAGAAGATTGGAAGTTCCCTTGATATTAACATCAGTATACCTACTCATTTCGTACATGGATTGACCCGTACCAGTCTCCGCAGCAAGATGTATTATGTAATTGACATCTTCCAATGCCAACAGTACATCTTCATAGTTACGCACATCACCTTTAATCACCTTACATTTATCTTTAATATTTTGATATAAAAACGATTCTTCGTAGTGATCACCATGTATTTGTGGTGAGAAATTATCCAGCACTACAATATCATACTCCTTATAAATCCTATCGATGATTTTACTCCCTATAAAACCTGAACCACCTGTAATTAGTATTTTTTCCATAATTCAATGAATTCCCTTCAGTATTTTCTACGTTTATATTGTTCAACTTCTATTTTAATCCCCTCACTAAGGGGCATTGGATTATAGCCAAAATCTTTAGTCGCATCCTCATGAGGAAAGCTTCGATTCTCTCCCATTCTTTGAACTCTTTCTATATAATCAACTTTGCCAATTGTAACTCCTTTTAACGATTTCGCTAAAAACACACCAAAAGCTAAAGGAACACTAATAAATACTGTTTTTTTATTCAAATTATCGCTAATTAATTTGAATGCATCTATCATTCCAATAGGCTTTTCACCTGATAATACATATTCTTTTTTTGCAACTTCGACTGGCATGCACAAAACTTGATAATAAGCCTTACCAAGATCTCTTGCATTTACCGGTTGAATTAAACTATGACCCTTATCAATCACAGGGAAAATCCTTAAATTATCGACCATTTTTATAAATTTGCTAATGTTAAGATCACATATATCCCCATAAATCATAGTAGGTCTTAATATTGTTACATTAAGTTTTTCACTCTTGTTAACGATTTTCCCAATCTCGATTTCGATATTCTTGTATTCTTCCGAAGCCGACTTAAACTTCGAATAAATTCCAGTTGTATGCACCAATATGGCTCTCTGCACGCCATTGTTTAATGCAGCCTCCATAAGACCCTGAGATTTTTGAATACCAGCAATATGCATTACAGTATCTATATCCCTCATACAAGAACTCAGAAATTCTTTATCTGTAATATCGCCAATAAATTTTTCTATTTTTAAACCGCTGTTATCCAGCATGCTTGAATCAGAAGTATCTCGAATAACAACACGAATAGTATCTTTAAATTTATTGTTAATCAGTTCCTGCAAAAAATATTTCCCCGTATGGCCTGTAATTCCCGTAACTAACAACATTCTTTTAACCTCACATTCGTTGATATCTTCATAAGAACCGATTGTTAGGGCTCAGGCATCGTTATATATCACTACTCTCTAAGTTTCTCGTTCCCCCTTCAACGACCCCATCACTTTTCAACACACTTGATATTGTTATAAAAAAACATTTCAAATCCATTGAGAATCCTTTTTTTCGAACGTATTCTCCATCTAGTTGTGCTTTAATAGCAATCTTCAATTCATCTCTACCATTAATCTGTGCCCATCCTGTTAATCCTGGTTTAATATCATTAGCTCCATATTTATCACGCTCCGCAATCAAGTCATATTGATTCCAAAGCGCAGGCCTTGGCCCAATAATGCTCATGTCGCCCTTTAGAATATTAATAATTTGAGGCAGCTCATCCAGGCTAGTTTTCCGCAGGAACTTCCCAATCTTAGTTATGTAATACTCAGGATCTTTCAGCAAATGCGTGGGCATATCCTTGGGAGCATCTGTCCGCATTGTTCGGAATTTTAGGATATAGAACTCACTTTTGTTCTTCCCTAACCGTTTTTGCTTGAAGAAAACAGGGCCCTTGGAGCTTAGTTTGATTGCCAGGGCAATGATCAAGAAAAAAGGCCATAACAGGAGCATCCCGATTAAAGCCAGTACAAAATCAATTATTGGTTTTATAAAAGTATAGGGTCGCATTCCTTCACCTGATCCTTATTTCTTTGTCTTTATTCTGTCCCCTACTATCTTCTATAGAGTTGAAGGGGACAGCCTTATTCATCCGTTAGATTAACCCGCCAATCCTTCTGCCAATGCCAATCCTTGTTTCAAAGTCGCCTCAAAAGCACTTCTATATTCACTAATGATCGCTGTACTGTAACCGTTCGCGTTCAGTTTTTGTTCAGCATCTGCAATTATGCTATTGAATGTTGCTTTGAAGGAATTCAGTTGCTGCACGCCCTTTGCCTTGATGGCCGTTTTCTTCTCGGCATCATCTTTGGCTGCGATGTACTCCATAGCCGTACTGAATAATGCAGATTCACTCTCAGCTTTGAGCGCATTCAGCTTACCTTCCGTTGCGCTAGTAATGGATTCATAGGAAACTTTATCGCTTCCTGTTCCTCCACCACCTGTACCGCCGCTACCGCCTGCATTACCTGCAGCTGCGCCTGTTGGAGCTGGTGTTGCAGATGGTGCAGTACTCGCTGTAGGGGATTTGGTGCTAGCAGGCTGATTGGAGCCTGGGTTGTTCTTGCCCTCTTGTTCGTTGACGCCTGAAGATGCAGCGGTAATCGTCTTTGTTTTCTGATCCCAGCTAATAGATTTACCGACAGATTCCGATAAAAAACGTAGTGGTACATATACGGAGCCATTCAGGATATAGCTGGATTGGCCCGCAGGCAATTTCTTGGCTGAACCGCCAAATACATAACTTGCATCGATGCTATTTAAAGTAATATTTTTTGCAGCTGCGGAACCGGTTTGATTGCCAGATGCATTCATCAAGAACTCCTTGATGACCACCAACTCAGAACTACTTGGTTCAACTACAGTCACCTTCAGGTTCTTGGCATCCCAGCTCACCGATTTTTGAAGTGCATAAGACATGAAGCGAAGTGGTACATAGGTAGAGTTGTTGTACATGAATACATATTGTCCTGCTGGCGGTTGCAGGGATACGCCGTCAAACACCATTTTCACATCAACAGTCTGTACTTTAATGGAACTAGTCTTGGTTGTTGTGGATGCCGCAGCTACCGAAGCCGGGGCGGATACAGACAATGGTGCGACATTAATTAACACTGCCAGGCTCAACATAACGGCTGAAACTTTTAATTTATTCACTCTTAGTCACGTCCTTCTCTTCTTGGATGACTTGATCACGGGTTTTCCCTTGGCTAATCCCGTATTTCTTGGCGATTTTCGACAGCTCATTGTATTGTTCTTCGCTTACTTTACCAAGAATAATGCTGCGTGCTTCCTTCTTCTTTTCGACGGTTAAGCCGCCTTGTGCAAGCTCTTGCAGCCGTTTAATATCTGAGGCACTGAGTTGACCGAGAACAATAGTAACGACATCGGCTTTATCTTTCACAGTGATACTCTGCTGAATTTCCTTAGCCTTGTCTTTGGAGACTTCTGCGGTATATCCATCTTTGTTTGTTCCAGTAGTACCTTTGTCTCCAGCTGAACCTGTCCCTGAAGCACCTTCAGCAGGCTTCTTCGTTGGCTCAGTTCCATTTCCTCCCTCGGAAGGGCTTGCATTAGAAGAGTCTGTTTCCTGTGCTGGAACGCTAGTGTTAGCTGAGTCAGGCACATCTGGTGATTTATCGTTACCTGATCCATCAGCTACAACAGGGTCTTCTGCATCCAGATCAAATCCATCTGCCATGGAATTCATAAGCTTGTCAACGGCATAATTAGCTGCGAATGCGCCACCAACACCTAGTACAATGATTATGGAGAGAGTCCAGAATACAATTTTCTTCCACTTCTTTTTCTTTACCATATATGGGGTTCCCCCTGCTTTGAAATAGATTAGTCAACTAATCGCCGCTTGTGCGACCGGCTGCATGGGGACAATCTGGTTAATGACTTCCCGAATGGCTTCTGGCTCCTCGGGCAGTACACGCTCCAGCCGCTTGAATTCAAGCTCAAGCTGGTTCTGGTTCATAATCTCCGGTTTTCCTATGAAAATCCGGTTATGCTGGGTCGCGCCCAGATTCTCTTCATCTGTCAGGAGTTCTTCGTACAGCTTTTCGCCTTCACGAATTCCTGAGAACTTAATCTCAATATCTACATACGGCTCGTACCCGGATAATGTAATTAAATCTTCAGCTAAATTAAGAATCTTCACCGGTTCTCCCATATCCAGGACAAACACTTCTCCACCTTTGGCAAAAGCCCCGGATTGGATGACGAGCTGTACAGCCTCCGGAATGGTCATGAAATAACGTACCATCTCGGGATGCGTTACCGTTACCGGTCCACCTGCTGCAATCTGCTGCTTGAATGCCGGAATCACGCTGCCTCGGCTACCTAACACGTTACCGAAGCGCACTGCCGAGAACTTGGTCTGACTCGTCGCACTCAGGCTCTGCACATACATCTCTGCAATCCGCTTGGTCGCTCCCATTACACTGGTTGGGTTCACGGCTTTGTCTGAAGAGATCATCACGAAGCGCTGAGCGCCATATCTGTCGGCACAATCTGCCACGTTGCGTGTGCCGAACACGTTATTCTTGATCGCTTCAGAAGGATTCCGCTCCATCAAGGGAACGTGTTTATGTGCTGCTGCATGAAAGACCACTTGCGGTCTATGACTGCGGAAGACATCCATCATCCGAGTTCGGTCCTGTACATCCGCAATGATTGTAATGATCTGTGCCTCGGGAAAGCTCTTGCGAAGCTCCATCTCAATGGTATAGATACTGTTCTCTCCGTGCCCTAGTAAGAGTAGCTTGTCCGGTGAGAAAGGCAGGATCTGCCTACACAGCTCCGAACCAATCGACCCGCCTGCTCCGGTAACTAATACGGTTCTGCCATAGACATACCCCAGAATACCGTTCATATCTGCGACAATTGGCTCCCGCCCCAGCAAATCCTCTACACTGACATCACGCAGCTTCTTGACAGATATTTTGCCAGCGATGAGATCATTGAGTGCAGGGATAATCTTCAGCTTCGCGCCTGTCTTCTTGGCAATGTTAATGATTTCGGAAATCTCCGTGCGAGAGACGGATGGCATAGCAATGATAATCTCATGGATATTTCGTTCTTTCACGATGCTAGGAATGGAATAACGATTCCCCAGTACAGGAATCCCCAATATCGACATATGATATTTATTCATACTGTCGTCAATGAATCCCACTATTTTGCTGTGAGCAAACATTGGGCCCATCATTTCCCGGGCTATAAGCGTACCGCAGTCTCCTGCGCCTACAATGAGGGTGTGTGTCTGCGTGTCCTTATAATTGATTCGCTCTCTATGAAACATCCTCCATAAGAAACGCACACCGCCTACCAGAACCAAAATGGTCTCCACCGAACGAACTTCCACGCCAAATGGCACACGTTCCGGTAAAATGATGAAGGCTATGCCGTAAGAGAGCAGCGCCCCTACCAGAATAGCCTTGATGACTGATATGATTTCTCCGATGCTGGCATACTGCCACATTCGCCGATATAAGCCAAAGTAAATCAGGCTCCCGCCGAAGGTTACGGTAGAGATCAGCCCGTATTGATACATTTGAATGTAATATTCCCGAGGCATATCATCATAAAAACGGAACAGATAGGATGTCACAATACTGAACCAGATGATGGCAAGGTCTACGAGGAATAATACAACTATTCTAGTTTTCGCTGTCATTTTCAGTGCCTCCAAAAATAACATTTTCCCTACGACTCTGGTCAATTTCCGTAATAGTAATAGTAATAACCCTCGCTGGCCTTGCGTTTGACGTTATTCAACACGACGCCCAGCATTTTCGCCCCTACCCGATCCAGGCCGGACTTGGCTTTCATCGCAATATCTCGTTTAACCTTACCGTAGCTAACTACCATGATTACGCCATCGCTCTTCGAAGCCACAATCTGCGCATCGGTCACTGCCAGTAGTGGAGGCGTATCGATAATCACAATATCAAATACTTCACGCATTTCCTGAAGCACGGTGGTCATGCGGTTGGAGGCCATCATCTCAGCCGGGTTCGGCGGAAGTGGTCCTGATGTGATCAGGGATAGGTTAGGTACACCCGACTCCTGCACTACCTCCTCTAGATCAGCTTGCTTGGACAGTAGAGACGATAGTCCATAGCGATTGCTGAGCTTAAATGTCTTATGGGCGGTAGGCTTACGCAAATCGCCATCAATTAACAGCACTTTCTTGTCAGACTGCGCATATGCGGCAGCCAGGTTGGCCGAAACAGTGGACTTACCTTCTTCCGGACCGGAGGAGGTAATCATAATGATCTGGATCTTCTCATCCACCGAAGAAAAATCAATATTCGTACGCAGCGCGCGGAATGCTTCCGATATAGGCGAGCGCGGATTGGTAACGGTAATGAGGTGACGTTGTTGATTATTTGGTGACTGTGACATGTTCAAGGTCCCCTGCCTTTCCAGAAGTTTGGACTTGAGCCTGTCTTGAAGTGGGCTTGGCACCATTCTCTTGTCCCACTCTTGTAATCATTGCAATTGTAGGCAGACCCAGATATTTCTCAATATCCGCTTCCGTCTTGATGGTATCGTCCATGTATTCGAGTAGGAAGGCGATGCCTAATCCAATCATCAACGACACTACAAAAGCGATGGCGATATTCAACAACACATTGGGTTCGACCGGTCCAGGTTCAACTGGAGGATTCACTTTAGCTTCATTCAAGATCGATACGTTCTGAACATTGAATAGCGATGGAATTTCCTGCTTGAACACAAGCGAAATGGCGTTCACGATTTCTGCGGCTTGTGTGTAGGAATTATCTCGAACGACAAGTGTCATCACCTGCGTATTGTTGACGGAGCTGACATTAACCTTTTTCAGAAGCTCTTCGGTAGTAATGTTGAACTGCGGATAATTCTTGATAACGGTATCCAGAATAGCCGGTGTTTTGATAATTTCTTTATACGTATTAATCAGTTGAATATTGGTATTGATCTGATTAAGATCAAGCTGCGTCATCGCCGACTGGGTCGGAGTCTGGTTGACGATAATTTTGGTGGATGCTTCATACACCGGTTTCTTGATATACAAGCTGTATACCCCGGCAAGAGCACACACGATTACAACAATACTGACGATCATCCACAGTCTCTTCCTGACGATCCGGAAATAATCGCGAAGATCCAATTCTTGTGATGACAAGTGAAATTACCTCCAAGTTGTTTCTAGAATATCCCAGAGAAGGACCTCCTCTCATCTGCATGAAAGGAGGTTCTCCAATTTACTATATTATTTGAAGTTAATAGTGCGGTAGATGATTACAGCTGCTTCAGCGCGAGTAGCTGAATTGTTAGGGTTGAATTTACCAGCATTGCCGATGACCAGATCATGGCTTGCTGCAAAAGCAACGCCTTCCTTCAGAGTAGAACTGATCTTGGCAGCATCACTGAATGCGCTCAGGGCCGACAGCGAAGCTGTGTCCTTGATGTCCTTCACAGATTTCAACGCACGGGAGATCATCGTTGCCATCTCAGCACGGGTAATCGTTGCATTCGGATCGAACTTGTTATCACCACGACCATTGATAATGCCCTTCTCAGCAGCAACTGCTACATAAGGTGCGAACCAGTCGTTAGCTCTTACATCGCTGAAAGATTGGGTAGCAGAGCTGTTCTCCAGGTTCAAGCCACGGATAAGCATCTTCGCGAATTCAGCGCGAGTCACGTTGCTCTTCGGAGCAAATTTACCGTCGCCTACGCCTTCAATCGCGCCCTTGGCAGCTACAACTTGAATTTGTCTTCCAGCCCATGCCTGAACACTTGCAATATCGCTGAAGGAGACTTTGTTCTCAAGTACTGCATAAGAAGAGAACGTATCACGCGGTTCTACGATGTAATCTCCGTCAAGTACACCACCTTGGAATTGGAGACTGTTATATACCAGCTTGGTTACGGAAAGAAGCTCTTTGTCCAGACCTTCAGTATTTTTCAATGGCAGCTTCAGTGTAATCGGTTGTTTGAAAGTAGTTACGGCTTTACCGTCTACAGTCAATCCGAATTCATATACGCTGGAAGCCAGTTTCAGTTTGGTTACGGAAGTTACGACTGCATCGTCAGCATTGGAAACTGTCAGCGCAATTGCAGCATCGAATTGTCCTACAGGAATCGTCACAGTCAGACCGTTGAACGTTACTCCAATGTTAGCGATACCTTTAGCTTTTGCTGCATCGATGATCGCTTTGGACAGCGGCACTTCTACAGTCTTAGCATTCACAGTACCCAGATCCAGAGTCAGTGTCAGATCCTTAGCTTCTTTACCTGCGGCTTTAGCTGCTGCAACAAGTGCGTCAAAGGCTTTCAGTACATCAGCGTCAACCAGCTTCAGCGTAGCTTTGCCGTCAACAATGGATACCAGCTTGGACACATCGTAGACACCGCCGTCTTTAACAACAACTGTAACAGCAGGTGTGCCAGGGGAGCTGTCTCCACCACCAGGGTTAGTTCCAGGAGTTCCTGGAGTTCCAGGATCAACAGGTCCACCATTACCTAGTCCAAATGCGCGAATATATGCCAATACTAGTGATTGTACTGCAGGTTTAGCAGATTTAATCTCTGTATTGAAAGTCTTCAAAGTTGCTTTAACATCAGCAGAAGTGATATTAAGGTTGTAAACAACTTGACTTACTGTTGCTGCACCGGTAGAGCCAGTTCTGGTGTTCAGAACTTTATCAATAGCTTCGTTAAACAGTTCTTCCTGTCCAGCAGGATTCGTTGCAATCGCAATCAATTCCTCTTTGGTTTTGCTGCTTACGAGGCTACGAAGTGTCGCTTCCACACCGTTCTCACCAAAGATGAAATCTACTACATCGTCAAAAGTTAAATCGGCAACATTTGCTTTAACTGCAATTTCCTTCAGCAGTTTAATGTTCTCGGCATTCGTGCGAATCTCTTTAATTTTGCTATAATCGCCATCATATACATCGTAGACAACGCTGGATACACCAACAAATGCTGTATACAGTGTATCTTTGTTGTCTGCACTCAGGCCCAGTTTCTCATTGTTAAGGAATGCAGAGAAGATATTTTCAAATTGAGTTGTAGTAATGCTGCTTGCTTCGGTTTGGTAGGCGAGCAAGTTTTTTCTTCCTGCCTCATCAAGCTCGGCATAAAGTTTCTTGATCTTATCTTTCACAGTATCTTGGGTAACTGCTGAAGCCGCCGCTACTCCTGTAAATCCAAGCTGCTTAGCCAGCCCCTCGCTGCTAAACGGAATTCCTGCAAAAGACGCTGCAGCCAAGCTGACTGCCAAAGTCGATACTGCCAGTTTCTTTTTCAAAGTCACTGTTCATCCACCTCTTCTTATGTATTTTTTTAATTGGTACAACTGGAAAAATCATGGTGTCTGCAACCCAATAAAAACCATTCTACCATCATTCCAGCAATTGGTCAGCCCTTTCGGGAAAAAAAAGCGAACAATTTCTGACGCTTTGTTCGTATTTTTACAAAATGCTGTTGAAATACCTGCTCATTCATGACAATTTTCTGCGTATTTTCACGGAAATAGTCGCAGACCTCTACACCCATTTCTGCCTCCAGTTTCCTGTATGCCTCACTGAGGCCGAACGGGCGGTGCACGCTGTCATGGGCATCGGAGGCGATCATATGCACAGCCCCCATACGGCATAGCTCTAGCGACAGCTTTTGCAGCTTGCTCCCAAAGGTACCCGCAAGACTCTGCGCAGTCAATTGACCCAGCACACCTATTTCAGCCAGTTTTTGCAGTTTGGCTGGCTCTGCCGCAACCTCGGCATTGCGCTCCGGATGTGCAATAATCGGAACGATTCCCTGAATGATCAGTTCATGGCAGACTTCCTCCATGTTGCGGGGGATTCGTGAGGATGGCATCTCTAGCAAAAGATAACGGGAACCTGCCAAAGTTAATAGCTCTCCCTGCTCCAGATCAGCCAGAAGATCACCATAAACACGGACTTCCTGACCCGGAAGAACGTTAAGCGGGTTCCCGGCCCGCCGAAGTCTCTCATTCAGCTCCTCCACAGCTAGCAGTGTATGACTTGCAGGGTTCATATATTGTCCGTTGGCATGATGTGGTGTGGCGACTACACTGGTGATTCCATCCGCCAGGGCATCACTCGCCATCGCTAGCGCAGCATCCCAGTCACTAGCTCCGTCATCCACGAAGGGTAAGATGTGGCAATGTATATCTATCATAAGTTCTCTATCGGTCCTTTCTTCCTATATCTTTAGTTTTTCGACAAAAAAATACAACCATTTCGCTTGGAAATGATTGTACCTTTCAGTAACACTTTCATTAGGCTTCCAATTGGAAAAACCTTGCGGCAGCAGCGCTCAATTCACCATCAATCTCTGCAATCCGGGACAACGATCCCGCGTCATTGCGTGCATCCAGCAGCCTATCCACTTGCCGCCTGAGGCTAGCAATCTCCTCTTCTACGAGGTTGGAATGATACATTTTCAGCATTTCCGCAGCCGTATGCTTGTGCTGGTAGATCAGCTTGCTGCCACTAGACGTAATTTCCGAAATTTGGCGGACAGAGCCAGCCACATAGTAATACATCATCGTGAAGCCCTTGTATATTCGGTTCACCGTTCCTGTTCCCTTGTAGGTCACGAACAGCTTGCGGACCGCATTATTCAAATGGGGGTTGACCACCCTGCAGGATAACTTGCAGACATAAATGCTACCTTTGCGTTCAAAGGACAAATGAACTTCCTCTCCACCAGCTTCCTCCAGCACAATCTCCTGTTCTCCGCCGCCGAGCACTTTCACACGGTGACTGATATAACTGGTATCTGCCGAGAGTAGGAACTGATTCATCTGAAATTCCGTCATTTGCAAAGTCGCATTCACATATTCCGTAGCCAGACGCTGAGCCATCTTGATCCCTCAATTCTTGGTAACACTGTTTAGCAAGATTATACAATGAACACGAGCTTCATTCCACATCTACTCTGCACGCTCTACGCTTCGGAAGCTTCACCAGCATCCGGCTCTTGAACGGCAGCTTCATCCTCTACCACTTCTTGCTCAGTAGACTGGATATACTCGGCGACCAGTGCCCACAGCTCCTCACGGCCAAGTCCGATTTCCGATGAAAATGGAATGAACAGATCACCAGGCAGTACGCCCAGTTCCTGCTTCATGATCTTGACATGCTTCGGCCAGCGCGTCTTCGGAATTTTGTCCGCCTTGGTGGCTACCACACAAAGTGGAATGTCATAGTGCTTCAGCCAGTCGAACATCATCTTGTCATTGCTCGTAGGCGGGTGACGCAGATCCACGACGAGCAGGACGAGCTTCAGCGTATCCCGTTCGGCCAAATATTTTTCCACCATTTTGCCCCAGGTCGCACGCTGGGTCTTGGACACCTTGGCATACCCGTATCCTGGAAAGTCCACAAAATACATGTTCTCATTAACTAGGTAATAGTTCATATGTTGCGTCTTACCCGGGGTAGAGCTTGTCCGGGCCAGATTCTTGCGGTTAATCATACGATTGATCAAAGAGGACTTTCCTACATTGGAGCGCCCTGCCAGAGCAATCTCTGGCAAGGCGTCATCAGGGTATTGATCAGGGCCGACGGCACTGATAATAAATTCGGCATTGTTAACTTTCATAGGACTTCCTTTCTAATGCACACTACTTCGTGGCTCACTGCTGATTTTCAGGTCTGATGCTCGACAAGCGCATGATGCAGCACCTGGTCCATATGGGACACCGGCACGAACTCTACATCTTTTTTGACGCTGTCGGGAATTTCTTTCAAATCGCGTTCATTGTCCTTAGGCAGCAGAATCTTCTTGTACCCGGCACGATGCGCCGCAAGCGATTTCTCCTTCAATCCACCGATCGGCAGGACACGGCCGCGGAGCGTAATCTCACCGGTCATGGCAACATCCTTCGAGACATAGCGTTTGGTCAACGCAGAGATTAGCGCCGTGGCGATCGTGATACCTGCGGATGGTCCATCCTTCGGAATGGCACCTTCCGGGATGTGGATGTGAATATCATTTTTCTCGTAAAAATCAGGCTCCAGCCCCAGCTCCACCGCTTTCGAACGGGTGTAGCTGAAAGCAGCTTGCGCCGATTCCTTCATGACATCCCCTAGCTGTCCGGTCAGGATCAGCTTGCCAGCGCCCGGAACTACCGTCACCTCAATCAGCAGCGTATCTCCGCCAACCTCGGTCCAGGCCAGACCTGTGACCGTTCCGATCTGGTCCTCTAGCTCGGCCATGCCATAACGATATTTGGAGGTCCCCAAGTAATCCTTGAGGTCTTCCTCAAGAATGACTACAACATCCTTCTCTGCCGAGACCAGCTGCTTCGCAGCTTTGCGGCACAAGGCGGCAATCTGCTGCTCCAGGTTACGCACCCCGGATTCCCGCGTATATTCGCGGATAATCTTAAGCAGGGTCTCCTCCGGTATGCTCAGCTGATCTTCTTCCAGACCATGATTCTTCTTCTGCTTCGGCATAAGATATCGACTGGCAATCT
Organism: Paenibacillus sp. NPDC056722; assembly: GCF_042790635.1. Taxonomy (NCBI): domain Bacteria; kingdom Bacillati; phylum Bacillota; class Bacilli; order Caryophanales; family Paenibacillaceae; genus Paenibacillus; species Paenibacillus sp. NPDC056722. The sequence goes on from NZ_JBHTYV010000022.1 coordinate 21,070, forward strand.
GCAGCTTCTCCAGCTCCGTATATCCTGGAATAAACAGCATCTCCATCCGGTCCAGAAGCGGACGCGGGATGTTGTGCACCGCATTAGCTGTTGTGACGAACATGACGTTGGACAAGTCAAATGGCAGCTCGACAAAATGGTCGCTGAACGTATTGTTCTGCTCCGGATCTAACACCTCCAGCAGCGCGGCTGAAGGATCGCCGCGGAAGTCCGCAGCCATCTTATCGATTTCATCCAGCAGGAAGACCGGATTCGTACTGCCGGCTGTCTTCATGCCTTGAATGATACGACCTGGCATGGCACCGACATACGTGCGGCGGTGGCCGCGAATCTCAGCTTCATCCCGCACACCGCCGAGCGAGATGCGGACGAATTTGCGATTCAGAGAACGGGCGATCGAGCGGGCCAGCGATGTTTTGCCGACACCCGGAGGCCCTACAAGACAAAGAATAGGTCCCTTAAGCTTCTTAACGAGCTGTTGAACCGCCAGATATTCCAGCACCCGCTCCTTCGGCTTCTCCAGACCATAATGGTCGGCATCCAGCACCTCTTCAGCCTTCACGATATCAAGATCATCCTCGGTCCAGTCATTCCATGGGAGGCTAAGCAGCCAATCCACATAGTTGCGGATTACGCCACCTTCTGCGGAACTGGCTGGCATTTTCTCCAGACGGTCGATCTCCTTCTCGATCTTCTCTTTGACACGTTCCGGAAGATCCTTCTCTTCCATCTGGGCCCGCAACTCTTCCGCTTCCCCTGCCCGGCCTTCCTTCTCGCCAAGCTCTTTCTGGATCGCTTTCATTTGCTCGCGCAGGTAATACTCCTTCTGTGTCTTCTCCATCTGCTTCTTCACACGCTGGTTGATCTTGCGTTCCAGTTCCAGCACTTCACGCTCATTGTTGAGAATATCGAGCAGCTTCTCCAGACGTTTGCGAACATCAATGGTCTCCAGGATCTCCTGTTTATCCTTGATCTTCAGCGCCAAATGACTGGTGATCACGTCAGCCAAACGCCCAGGCTCTTCAATATCCGACACCGCAGCAAGCGTCTCTGGCGTAACCTTCTTGGAAAGTGTGATATAGTGCTCGAACTGATTCAGAACAGTGCGCATCAGGGCATCGCTCTCCTGATCGGCTCCCTCTTCCTCTGGCAGCTCGCGCGCCATTACTTCATAATACTCTTCATTATCCGTATAATGAATGATTTCGGCCCGTTCCACACCTTCTACCAGCACACGGATTGTGCCGTTTGGCAGCTTCAGCATCTGCCTTACGTTGGCGACGGTACCCACCCGAAAAATATCTTCCTGACCCGGTTCCTCAATATTCACTTCTGATTGAGAACAAAGGAGGATTAAATTATCTTCAACCATAGCCTTCTCCAGCGCTTTGACTGACTTCTCGCGGCCCACGTCCAGGTGAAGCACCATGCTTGGGTACACAAGAAGGCCTCTAAGCGGCAATAAAGGAAAACGACGACCTTTCGATTTGTTCTGTATCATCGCTTTCACACCCCCAATGGCTCTCAAGTAATGTCATATGCATTCATTTTAACAAAAGCAGCATCAAAACACCAACGGGCCGCTTTTATGCGGCCTGCCGGTGTTTGCTATGTTTGTACATCAATCTATTTTGCAAGCTACTGGCGGTGATATTGGATCTGCAAAATAAAAAAATCTACAGATTGGCGCTTTCGCCGGAAGCATCGGCTTTAAGCAGCGAGGGCGCTCCGGAGAATGTTTCCCCGGATACGGCCGGCAGTCTCACATCGGCGATATGTGCGCCGAAGAGGTGACGGAACACTTCCTCCACGGTCTCCACGGGAATGACCCGCAGTGGCGAGAGATCCTCGAACAGGGATTGCCAGTTGTCCTTGGGAATCAGAACCGTGGTGGCTCCAGCCTGGAAGGCGGCTTCCACTTTGGCAATAACGCCACCGACCGGCTTCACCCGGCCATGAATCCCAATCTCTCCGGTAATCGCCACCGTGTTGTCCACGGGCAGCCCCCGGATAGCCGAGACAATTGCCACAGCCATCGCCACCCCGGCGGAAGGCCCGTCGATGGGTGTGCCCCCCGGGAAATTAACGTGTAGATCATAGCGATCCGGCTCCAGGTTCATGGTACGCAGCACGGTCAGGACATTCTCCACCGAGCCCTTAGCCATACTCTTGCGCCGGATCGTGCGGGAGCCACCACGTGTCTCTTCTTCATCGACAACGCCGGTAATGTTGAGCCGGCCCTGACCACCCGTAGCGGGTGCCGCCGACACTTCAATTTCCAGCAGCGTACCCATGCCCGGCCCGTAAACAGCCAGCCCGTTGACCAACCCCACTTGCGGAGCTGTGGGAATCTTGCGCTCGGTGCGCAGCGGGAGCTGGCTGCTGCTTGCCACCCACTCTACATCAGCCGCGCTTAGGGTTTCGCGCTGCTCTGTCAGTGCAAGACCAGCCGCCAACTGGATCATGTTGACGGCTTCCCGACCGTTGGTAGCATATTGCTGGACAACGGTGACCGCCTCAGGGCTCGGCTTCAGCCCGATTTTCTGAATAGCATCACGGGCAATGACGGCAATCTCCTCCGGCAGCAGCGGCCGGAAATAGATCTCCATGCAGCGCGAGCGAAGCGCAGGCGGAATTTCCTCCGGCGAGCGCGTTGTTGCGCCTACCAGACGGAAATCGGCCGGCAGGCCATTTTGAAAAATATCATGAATATACGCAGGTGTATTACTGTCTTCCGAATTGTAATAGGCGCTCTCCAGCAGCACCTTCCGGTCCTCCAGCACTTTGAGCAGCTTGTTCATCTGGATGGGATGCAGCTCCCCGATCTCGTCGAGAAATAGAATTCCCCCATGTGCCTTCGTGACTGCACCAGGTTTGGGCTGCGGCACTCCGGCCACACCCATGGCCCCGGCTCCCTGATAGATAGGATCATGCACGGAGCCGATCAGCGGATCGGCAATTCCCCGTTCATCAAAACGGGCCGTAGTAGCATCAATCTCTGTGAATTTGGCATCGTTTTTAAACGGGGAGAGCACGTTCTTCTTCGCCTCTTCCATCACTACACGCGCTGCGGCCGTCTTGCCAACACCCGGCGGCCCGTAAATGATGACATGCTGCGGATTCGCACTGCACAGCGCGGCCTTCAAGGCCCGCAGGCCATCCTTCTGCCCGACAATATCTCCGATAGAGGCCGGACGTGTCTTTTCCGATAACGGCTTGGTCAGCGAGACCATCCGCATTTTGCGCAGCTTATCCAGCTCTTTTCGCGATTCCCGGTCTACCGCCGTCTTATTGGTCTTCTGTCCCCGCAGCAGATTCCAAAAATAAACGCCGATAACCAGCGCGAAAAAGAGCTGCACGATCATCAGCAATATACTTAATTCCATAGGTCATCCTCCTGTTCGTTCTGAATACCTCTCTTGCACCCTTGGCTACTACTAGGTAGTATAGCCGTTTCGGTCATTCATAAACGCTCGGAGGAGATGATTTCTGTATGCAACTCTGCTTTCCGGTTATATCCGTGCCTATTATCTGTCCTAAAGTCCGACTGGCGACGAAGTGCTCGTGTCCCCTTGTGATCTCTGCTTCGATTTCGACCTGCCCCAGTGCCACTACAGTTCAAATCAACTAGATTATTCGCAGCTCCATTAACGCCAATACCATTAGCCACAGCATCATTATTCACAGACTCTTTGCTACCCCATCACTATTCGTAAACCAGTTACTTCCCACCATTAATCCCAGTAATAAAAAATTTCACGCCCTAACGCATACTCTACGTTTCGTATCCCCTCTCCCTTTTTCACCGGAACGAGCCAACCCTTGACACTTAATTCTGACAGCAGAGTACGCGCCCGCCTTGAGTCCAATGCAAAAAAATCAGCCACCGTCTTAGGTCGAACTCTTCCTCCTTGCCCTACCACAAAACGCATGATTTCTTTCTCCAGCAGACCCATTCTACCTTCAGGTAAACTTATCGTCTGATGGCGGCTTAATGCTAATTTTAATAGGGTGATACAAAGCTCAGGGCGCTGCTCCACATCATCATAAGCAAATGAGAGCACCTGATAGCCCATTCCATACAGAAAAGTCTCTCTGTTCAGCTCATGACTATACTTTTGACGATCCATGTCTCTCACGTGCGCCGCGTATCCTTTAATCTCGAACAAAAGCTTGACCGCTCCGGGCAAGTAGGCAAAATCCGCAAAATAAGAGCGCCCCCGCCAGTCCAACACTTCATATTCCGGATGCAAATGGACAAAATCTCCTCTCAGTGGCCACCATACATTCTGAAGAAACAGTTTCTCAGCATGCCCATACCCCCGCTTCAGCCGTCCAAGCCGCTCACCCGAACGTGCAGCTAGATGGCTCGTCAAAAACATTTCTTGCGCTTGCTCATAGTCCATCCCAATTACCTCCTTATTGTAATATAAAAAAACGCCCCGCTTGCGCCGCCGGATCATTCCGGAGTGCGTGCAGGGCGTTCTTCGCCTCTAGCTATCTCGCTATAAAATTAGCCTAAACTTTAAATAAGGACAAAAATGTACCTTAATTCCATTATAATCATGCATATTATTAATATAAGTGCATTTTTGTATCTTATTTGAGACCAAAACTCTCTAATCGGGAATAATGGACAAATTAGAGTACAAAAATGTCCTTATTTCCCATTCACCGCGTTTCTAATCCAAATTAAGGTACAAAAATGTCCTTAATTAGAATGGCGGGACAGTCTTTAACAAAGTAAGTATGGGTAGCTACTGCAGACGCGATCAGTTACTGTTAGCGCAGCCGATTACTGTTAGGTGATCTGCTACTGCAGACGCGATCAGTTACCGTTAGCGCGGTCAGCTACTGCTGGCGCAGCCGGTTACTGTTAGGTGATCTGCTACTGCAGACGCGATCAGTTACTGTTAGCGCGGTCAGCTAATGCTGGCGCAGCCGGTTACTGTTAGCGTGGACAGCTACTACTGGCGCGATCAGTTACCATTAGCGCGGTCAGCTACTGCTGGCGCGTGCCCCCCTATAGTTACCTGACACCGGCTGAGAAATTACCCTTTCAGCCTATTATGCCGTTTCAATCGGCCCTAATTGGGCATGCTTGCGGCCAGGGATTTCCCCGGTTCTTTCAAAGTGCTCGACGATGACATCGATCTCTTTCTTCAATTCATCGACGAGGTCGGCTTCAGGCACTTTGCGGATCATCCGGCCGTAGCGGAACAGCAAGCCTTCTCCGCGCGCACCGGCAATTCCGATATCCGCTTCACGCGCTTCGCCTGGACCGTTAACGGCGCAGCCCAGCACGGATACTTTGATCGGCACCTTAAGCTTGGAGATGTACTCTTCCACTTCGTTGGCAATCGAGAACAGGTCGATATCCAGTCGTCCGCAAGTCGGACAAGAAATCAACGTGGCCGCATTAGAGATCAGACCGAAGGTCTTCAGCAACTCACGCGCTACCTTGACTTCTTCCACCGGATCGGCGCTCAGTGAAATCCGCACGGTGCTACCAATTCCCATGGAGAGCAATGCGCCGATTCCGGCGGAGCTCTTCACTGTTCCGGCGAACAACGTGCCGGATTCAGTGATACCAAGGTGCAGCGGGTAAGGGATGACTTCTGCCGCCTGGCGATAGGCTTCGATGGCCATCGGCACATCAGACGCCTTAAGCGATACGATAATATCGTGGAAATCCAGCTCTTCCAGAATCCCGATATGATACAAAGCGCTCTCGACCATGGCTTCCGGCGTTGGATAGCCGTACTTCTCAAGCAGGTGATTCTCCAGCGAGCCGGCGTTTACACCAATCCGGATCGGAATCCCTTTTTCCTTACAAGCCTTAACTACCGCTTCAACCTTCTCACGGCGGCCGATGTTACCCGGGTTAATCCGCACCTTGTCAATGCCGTTCTCAATCGCCATGAGTGCCAGCTTATAGTTAAAATGAATATCCGCTACAAGCGGAATATGAATCTGTTTCTTGATTTCCTTGATGGCCTCAGCAGCTTCTTCATTGTTAACGGTGACGCGCACCAGCTGACATCCGGCTTCCTCAAGCCGCAGAATTTCCGCTACAGTAGCTTCTACATCCGCAGTTTTGGTAGTACACATGCTTTGAATCGCAACCTCGTTATTACCGCCAATAATGACTCCGCCTACATTGACGGGACGGGTCTGGTGTCTCAAGAACATGATTTCTCCCCCATAACGCCAAAGCTCCACCCCTTCGCTCCCGCCAGTGAAGCGGGATAAGCGGAAGAAAGGTGGAGACGATGGCATGTATTGTTAAAGAAGCGTTACGCGCTTTCCTCTTGTTTCTTGTCTTTCTTAACGTTCAATTCCGGCAGAGCCTTCTCTTGAACTACCTGCTCGGTAATGACACAATCCTTGATGTCATCGCGAGAAGGTACTTCGTACATCACGTCAAGCATAATGCTCTCGATGATGGCACGCAGGCCGCGGGCACCAGTATTGCGTTTGATAGCTTCCTTCGCGATCGCTTCAAGCGCTTGTGGCTCGAACTTCAACGCAACGTTATCCATCTCCAGCAATTTGATGTATTGCTTGGTGAGTGCATTCTTCGGTTCGGACAAAATCCGTACCAAAGTCTTCTCATCCAGCGGCTCTAGAGTCGAGATGACCGGCAAACGGCCTACGAACTCAGGAATCAGACCAAATTTGAGTAGGTCTTCCGGCAATACCATGGACAGGTATTCTCCAGGTTTCAGATCTTTTTGACCTTCAGCTGCAGCGTTGAAACCAATGACCTTCTTGCCGATACGGCGCTTGATCATTTGCTCCAGGCCATCAAAGGCACCACCAACGATGAACAGGATGTTCGTAGTGTCGATTTGGATGAATTCTTGATGTGGATGCTTGCGTCCGCCTTGCGGTGGAACAGAAGCTACTGTGCCTTCAAGAATTTTCAGCAGGGCCTGCTGTACACCTTCACCCGAAACGTCACGGGTAATGGACGGATTCTCGGATTTACGTGCCACTTTATCAATTTCATCAATATAGATAATACCGCGTTCGGCTTTTTCCACATCATAATCGGCCGCTTGGATCAGCTTCAGGAGAATATTCTCCACGTCCTCACCAACATAACCGGCTTCGGTCAAAGAAGTCGCATCGGCGATAGCAAAAGGTACGTTAAGAATCTTCGCCATAGTCTGTGCCAAGAGGGTCTTACCGGAACCTGTCGGACCAAGCAATAGAATATTACTCTTCGTCAGCTCGACATCTTCCACCTTGCTCTGACTGTTCACACGTTTATAGTGGTTGTATACCGCTACCGACAGGGATTTCTTAGCTTGCTCCTGACCGATAACATATTGATCAAGAATATCGCGAATTTCCTTCGGTTTCGGAATATCCTTCAGATCCAGCTCTTCCTCATGACCGAGCTCTTCTTCCACGATTTCCGTGCACAGCTCGATACATTCGTCGCATATATAAACGCCAGGTCCGGCTACTAGTTTGCGTACCTGTTCTTGCGATTTACCGCAAAAAGAACATTTCAATTGTCCTTTTTCATCATTAAACTTAAACATCTAACCACCCCTTTAAGATTTGATCGGTGAAGTGAGGACCTGGTCAATAAGCCCGTATTCCTTTGCTTCTTCCGCGCTCATGAAGTTATCGCGGTCGGTATCCCGTTCGATTTTTTCAAGGGGCTGACCTGTGCGATCTACATAAATTTGATTCAGCTTCTGTCTGGTCTTAAGAATCCAGTCTGTGTGAATCCAGATATCGGAAGCCTGGCCTTGAACGCCGCCCAGCGGTTGGTGAATCATAACCTCGCTGTTAGCAAGCGCAAAACGTTTACCCGGCGCACCCGCCGTCAAGAGCAGCGACCCCATACTTGCGGCCATGCCCACACAAATCGTTGAAACATCCGGTTTGATGTGCTGCATCGTATCATATATACCCATGCCGGCTGTTACAGAACCACCGGGTGAATTGATGTACAGGTGTATGTCTTTTTCGGGGTCATCCGCAGCCAGAAACAGCAACTGGGCGATAACCAGATTGGCGACATCATCGTCAATCGCATTGCTCAGGAAAATGATGCGGTCCTTAAGCAACCTGGAATAGATATCGTATGAGCGTTCGCCCCGACTTGTAGATTCCACAACCATTGGTACCAGACTCATGTCACCAACCTCTTTTCTCTGTATAGATTAGTCTTTCCGTTTCAGAAATATTTTAACACGTTCAAGGCGCGATGTCATTTTTTCACTGCCGTGGTCCATTACAATGCTTAAGTGTATGACATTACCTCGCAATTATATCCGTATTGACAGGGTTTCATAACCGCATCCCGAAGCTTCTGAGAATTATAATCTCTGACAGGCAGTGAAAAACATGTCATATGTAAAAAATAAGGCACGTAGCTAAATATACGTGCCTTATCTTCTGTGTATGAAGGCCTGCTAACAGGCCATTATAGGTAGATCAGTCCGCGCGGGAATTACTCAGCGCTTTTATCTTCAGCTGCTTCTTCAGTAGCTTCTACTTCTACGCTGCTCTCAACAAGCAAATCAATGGTTTTGCGCAGGGAGAGCTCTTCGCTCAAGCTGCCCAGGGAACCGTTCGCTGCAAGAATGCTGCGGATTTCCTCAGGAGTACGTTTGAAGGATTCAGCCATAGTAGCCAGCTCTTGGTTAACTTCTTCTTCGGACACTTCAATGTTCTCTTGCTTCGCGATAACTTCCAGAACCAGGTTGTTGCGAACGCGTTTTTCAGCATCGCCCTTCATTTGGTTTTGCAGGTCTTCACGAGTTTGGCCGGAGAAGCTCAGGAACATGTCCATGTTCATTCCTTGTTGACGAAGACGGTTGTCGAAATCGCGAACCATGTTCTCAACTTCGCTAGCGATCATCGCATCTGGAATTTCAACTTCAGCGTTAGCTGCAGCTTTATCAACAACAGCGTTCTCACGAGCGCCTTTCAGTTCATCCGCTTTACGGGATTCCAGTTGTTTCTTCAGGTCTGCTTTGTACTCATCCAATGTATCGAATTCACTTACATCTTTAGCGAACTCATCATCCAGAGCTGGAAGCTGTTTGCGTTTGATTTCGTGCAGCTTCACTTTGAATACAGCAGCTTTACCTGCAAGGTTCTCAGCATGGTAAGCTTCAGGGAAAGTTACTTCAACATCTTTGAAGTCTCCAGTGCCCATGCCTACAACTTGCTCTTCAAAACCTGGAATGAAGGAATTGCTTCCCAGTTCCAAGGAATGACGCTCAGCTTGTCCGCCTTCGAATTGTACGCCATCAACAGAACCGTCGAAATCAATCACGGCGATGTCGCCCAGAGCTGCTGTTTCGTCTTCAACGACAACCAGCTCGGCATGACGCTCTTGCAGACGAGTCAATTCTGCATTCAGCTCATCTTCTGTAACTTCAGCTTTTTGAGCTGGAACTTCCAGACCTTTATATTGACCAAGGACTACTTCTGGTTTCACAGTGATTTTCGCTTTGAAAATGAAGGATTGACCTTTAGCGAATTGCTCAATGTCCACTTCAGGACGGTCTACAGGGAAGATATCGGTTTGTTCAACCGCTTCACCGTATGCTTCAGGAAGAAGGATGTCAATTGCATCCTGGTACAGGCTTTCTACGCCAAAACGGGATTCGAAAATCGGCCGTGGCACTTTACCTTTACGGAATCCAGGCACGTTTGCCTTCTTTACTACTTTATTAAAAGCTTTGTCGAGTGCTGCAGCTACACGGTCTGCTCCGACTTCGACTTCAAGAACGCCAAGGTTCTTCTCTATCTTTTCCCAAGTTGCTTTCATGTTATACTTTCCCCTCCAAAAATAGGTTCACAAGTTTACTCAAATATTCACGCAGTTCACGCACAGAATAACCATTATATTATATACAACATCACTTCATTTATCAAGTAGAGAAGTCTTTACAAATCCTTTCAGAGTGCGGTACGCTCCTTCAAATTGAAAGCGCATGCTATCTGTGATCCCGTACATGGCCCGGGTTTCCTCTTCCTGCCGAGCGCCATTCAGACTCTCGGAGACCATCTGGTGCAGCGCTCCGGCCCATATGTCCAGCATGGCGTACTCGCCTTCCAGCAGCGTCCGGTAATCTCTGGAGCCATAGATAGACATCACGAACTGTCCCCAGAGCTCCTGGGCAAAATAATACAGCGTAGGCTCATGTACCTCGGCCTGCTCAGCCACTCGTTCCAGAACCTGACTTATCTGCGGCGGGAATTCCTCGTTCTGTAGCGGCACACTCTCGATCTCGACAACGGCCGTTTCCGAGCCCCGGACCAGATGGATGCTTCCCTGGGCGCCACGTCGGCGCAGTGTCTGCAGCGTACGGAATTGCAGGAGTGGATGGACATTGCTCTGCTGAAGCCAATGACTCAGTGCCTCATCGATTCCTTCCCCTTCCAGATAGGAGAGCTGTTCCAGCGCCAGAATTGTCGATTCGGACAGTGGTTCTTCCATAATCTTTCTCAGTAGCTTGATGGGGTAGTCAGCATCTTCCTCCAGCTTGGATCTCGCCAGCACCCGGGCCATATCCTCTTCCTGGAGCTCTTCCTCTTCTTGCCGGGAACTGCTGTCCGATTCTCCGCTGCCGGAGGCATAAGGAAAAGCTGCCACCAGCCAGTCAAGCAGGGACTGCCATTCCTCATAGTGCCGCTCTTCCTGTCCCTGGCACTGCAGCAAAAACCGCAGCAGCTCCATTGCTTCCCCGTAACGCTCACTCTCCAGCATGACTGTCAGCTGAATCTGGTAATAATCCAGCGTGCGCGGAAATAACACGATATTGTCTTTGGCAGGGGAATTTGATTGTTTAATGAGGGCACCTCCTTTTTTTCAAAACGATATCTTGGTTGATTATAGCATATCCTTGGCCACGTTTAAAAAAACCGCTTGAAAAACACTCTTATGTATGATAACATAATTTTTGCTTGCTTTTCACTCATTAGACGTGTCCCGGTAGCTCAGCTGGATAGAGCATGCGCCTTCTAAGCGCACGGTCGGGGGTTCGAATCCCTTCCGGGACGTCATGCAGAAGCCTTCCTTTACGGAAGGCTTTTTTGCGTTCTCATTCAGAAAACCGACAAAAAATGCCCGGGTTGCCCCGGGCATTACCAATAGATCTGCTATTGTAGCAACGTTGTACTAACCGCTTAAAACAGCAGGTCTTGTGAGTAATTCTCACCTTCCAGAATATCGTACTCCACAAGCCGATAATCCTCTAAAAGCGCCTTCTGCTTCTCATTCAAATCCTTAATAGGATCGGAAGAACCGATGAGCACACTTTTACTCAGGCCCGGAATCTCTGCCTGCACCTCTCGCAGAAGCTTATAGAATACCGGCATCTCCTGACCCGACAACTGAAATACCGTGGGCCCGATGAACGCAGGGCTCATCGTTCCCGCCGATTCTTTTCCAATATCAAAATTAGCCAAGTAGATTAGCTTCGTCTCATGCTTCAACCTCGGATCGTTGTCCCATCCCGCCTGGGTGTAAATATCAGCCGACAGCGCCGGCAGGTGATCGCCCCAGAAAGCAACGATTGTCGGACGCTGGATTGTCTTTAGCTCCTTGGCCAGATAAGCCACCGCCTCATCCGTCAGCTTCGTGTCATGGACATAGGTCTCCAGTTCGTCCTTCCAGGCCGGCTGTGTGCCGCCTACACTAATGGTATTCTCTCCATTTAATCCTTTAATAAAGGGAAAGTGATTCTGCATGGTTACAAGATGCAGGAAGGTCGGCTGCTTCGCTGCCTTCAACTTATCCACGGCCTCCTGAACGGCAGACATATCGGAAATATAGCCGTTTGGCGTGATCCGCTCTGAGTTCTCCATTTCCTTCTCACTGGTGAATTCGTCGAAGCCCAGGATCGGATAGACCCGGTTTCGATTATAGAAGGTATCGTCAAAAGGGTGAACGGCAAGCGCCTGGTAGCCTCTGTCCTTGAGTATGCTAACAATGGAAGGCATCCCTGACATTTTGACAATCTTCTGTTGATAGGGAATCGAGCCGTCTTTAAGAAAATACATCGACAGGCCGGTCAGCGCCTCAAATTCGACATTGGCTGTGTTCCCGCCAAACTCTGGCGAGAGCAGGTAACCGGACGGTGTGTTCTGCCCCTCCTGATGAATGTACGCCAGCGGATCTTCACTGAAGGTGAAGCCCGGCAGACGGGTCACATCAAAGAACGCTTCGTCCATCATGTACATGATGTTAGGACGCTCCGCCAGCGCAGCAGTCTTATCTTTATCAGCCGGTAAGGCACCATATTTCTTAGCAATCCGGGCAATAGACTCCTGACTGTAGTCGTCCGGCTTCTCGATCAGCTTTTGCTTGAGATTGCCCGTGAAGGCGAACACAAAACCATTCTGGCTGTAATTGACCTTCTGGTTCCAGTAAATATTCTGGTACTGAATAGAGGTCGCCAGCGCATGCTGACCACTAACCATCCAGATAAATCCGGCGATCATAGCAGCAGAGAGAACCGTTAAGGCTGCGCGCAGTGAGAAGCGAATCTTCACTTTAGGCAGCTTCCAGATTAAATAAACTGCTACGACTAGCAGGACGACTGCCAATACCACCGCGAGCGGGGAGATCATCCCTGATGTGATTTTGCTCATCTCACGAGCGTTTTTAAGCTGCATTAAGTCCCAGGGAAACAGCGGCTCCCCAGTCGTGGACAGCTTCTTGTAATCCGCTATGCCAATCAGGAGGCAACCTGCGAACGCCAGTAGCGTTCCGGCATAAATATTAGGGATGATTACAGCAAAGCAAAGCAAAACAAAGAAAAAGAATAAGCTACCAAATATATAAAGCCAGTAATATTGTGAAATCCAGGCCAAAGCACTGCCGGCATTCATTCCGAGCGAAGCGGTCTGCATGAAGAAATTAAGCAGAAATCCGCCGAGCAGCAGCAGTAAAAGTAGCATATTCAGTCCTTTGGAAGACGTAAAACGGCGCATACATATCCTCCTCTATCTTTTCTAAACGAACAGTATACGCCATTTTGATTAAATAAACCTTAAATTTGCAACTGCGCTTCTGTGACGGGGACTTCTCCACTCTTCCGCAGAACGCTGAATTCCTTGCGAACCATCCACGCCGTCCATAGTACGACAATGGCATCAATCGCCAGCGTCCCCCAATACACCCCGGAAACTCCCATGATTCTTGGCAGCACAAGCATCACCGGAACGTAGAACACGAGCTGTCTGGCAATCCCGATGATCGCAGCCGGTTTTCCTTTATCAATTGACGGGAAGAAGGTCATCGCCATAAAAATCATCGCCAATAGCGGCAGGACCGCCATGTTGATTCGGAAATACGTCAGCTCCGGCCCGCTAAAGGTCTGATCAGGTAGCATAAGCCCCAGAATCATCTGCGGATTCCACATGGCGATTATCCAGAATGGCAGGGTCAGCACCATGGAAGCTAATGTGAATATTTTGTAGGATTGAATGACTCGCTCGTATTTCTCAGCCCCGAAGTTAATTCCAATGACCGGCTGGAGCGCACGCATAAGACCGAAGATCGGTGTGAGTAAGAACGTGAACACCCGGAAAACAACTCCGTAGAAGGCCACATCGGCAACGGTACCGTATTTGGACAGAGCATTGAACACAATTACAGCCTGTACCAGGTTCATAAAATTCATAATGAAGGAGGACATGCCCAGACTGAAAATGGATTTTAGCGTGGCTCTATCCCGATAAATCGCAAAGGCTTTGGTCTTGAAAGAAGACCATCCTCTGCCGAAATAAATCCAGCCCAGCAGTGTATAGACGAACATACCGATATTGGTTGCCCAGGCGGCACCCTCCACCCCAAGCTGCAGGACGGCCACCAGCAAATAATTGCATAGAACATCCGCCACCAAGCCAATGCCCATCACTACTGCTGCAGATTTCATCTTGCCCTCAGCTCTGACAATCATATTCGCGGCCAAACCGTAGATCCAGAAGAAAGACCCCCAGACGGTAATTCTGAAGTAGCTGTTACCCAGCGTCAGCGTTTGCCCCTCTCCCCCCATAATTGACACCAATTGGGTAGAAAATAATAGGCCCAGCACCATGTAGACTACGGTCACAATGACCGTCAGGTAATTCACATTACCCATCAATCGCTGCTGGGTGTGCTGATCCTGCCTTCCAATGGCAATGCTCAGCGCCGCACCCGCCCCAACTCCGATCAGGGAGCCTAACCCCAGGCTGATCTGAGTCAATGGGTAAGCTACGGAAACACCGGCTAAGGCTGTCTCGCCTACATAGCGGCCCACAAATACAGCGGCGATCACCGCGTTTAACCCGTACAACACCATGGCGATGATAGCTGGCCAGGAGAGCCGGTACATTATTTTCCACAGATTCTCGTTCAAGATTAGAAGCTTCTGCTTCTCTTTCCCATCTGTGGTTTGTTGTATCGTTGACATAGAAGGAAACCTCTTTCTTTAAAAGGATAGAAATCGTGATTCCGAGCCAGACTTAAAGCCCTTCTCGACTTCTATATAAGTTTAGAAGGTGAAGAGTGCCCTTCACCACCCGTAGACGGAGTCTTATAACCCGAAAAAGGATTATTGTATCTCTACTAAAGCGCAACGCAAAAAGCCGCCCCCAGGCAGTATGAAAACTACCGGAGACAGCTTTAGATTGAGGTAATAAGTTATAGCACTATTGAATAGAAGTCTTCACTTCAACTGGGATCAGCGTCCCTGACGGCGGTTGTTCAGCCACAGCGGGAAGCGGAAGGCCAGGTTGATGAGCAGGACGACAATAACCAGCACAGCTGCTGACCGGTCAGCAATCTGACGTGCATCCTCGACGATCGCTTCGGATTGGACGTACCACAAGTGCACCGCTAGCGTCTCGCCCGGCGAGAACAGGTTAAAGTCCCACATTTCGCCCGAGGTACTCAGACCGGCAGTCAGGATAATAACCGCAGACTCCCCGAAGGCACGACCGGCAACGAGACAGATACCTGTCACGATAGACCGCAGAGCAACCGGGAGCACGACCGTACGAATGACATGGTACTTAGTCATACCAAGTGCATAGCCCGCTTCACGGATATCGCCAGGAACGGCACGTACCGCTTCTTCTGTAACACGAGCCAGCATCGGCAAGTTCAACAGCGCCAAGCTGACGCCCCCGCCCAGAATCGTAAGTCCAATACCGAAGTATTCAGCGAAGATCGCTAGACCGAGCATACCGAATACAATGGAAGGAACCGAGGACAAGGCTTCTACACAAATCCGCAATCCACCGGTAAACTTGTTATCCGGCGCGTATTCTGCCATGTAAATCCCTGCACCCAGTCCAATTGGAACCGAGATGATAAGTGAGATGAACAGAATATAGAAAGAGTTGAATAGTACAGGACCAATACCGCCGCCAACATCCATTTCCTCTGGCTGCTTAATCAGGAAGTCCAGACTCAGGGATGGCAAGCCTTTGCTCATAATCGAGATCAGCAGCCAGAAGATCAGCAACAGAATCAAGCCGCCCAGCGCATAAAATCCGTATGTAGCCAATTTATCGCGCCGCTGAGCCCGCGCCGTATGGCGTGTCCGTGTGAAGCTGGTCATGCTGCATCCCTCCGCTTTCTTCCGAGAATCCGAATGATCAGAATCAGCACGAACGAGATCACGAGCAGCAAGAAGGCCATCATGTGCAGCGCATAGTTCCAGGTCGAGTCAAATTCCACATTAGAAATTTGCATTACGATGTTACTTGTCAGCACCGATGAAGGTGTGAACAGTGTTTTGGCCAATTGGGCCGTATTCCCGATAACCATAACCACAGCCATTGTCTCACCAACAGCACGGGTCATCCCGAGAATAACCGCAGAAATAATCCCCCGGCCTGCAGCAGGCAGGACTACGCGCATGATCACTTGCAGACGGGTGGAGCCGAGAGCATAAGCTGCATCACGGTATTTGCGCGGCACAGCCACAATGGCATCATCGCTGATCCGGCAAATGGTTGGTAGCACCATCAAAGACAGGACAAGTGCCGCGGCCAGTATTCCGTCACCGAGACCCTGACCACTAACGTCACGCAGGAAGGGAAGCAATACGGTAAGGCCCAGATATCCATAAACAATGGAAGGAATCCCAACCAGCAGGTCAAGCACTGGGCGAATAAAGGTCTTCAGCCAGTTCGGGGCGATCTCGGCAATAAGCACCGCCATCCCTACCGAAACGGGAACTGCGATGACCATCGTAAGCGCAGTTAGCGAAAGTGTATTCACAATAAAAGCGGCTGCCCCGAAAGCATCCTCTTCCGGACTCCAATTAAAAGAGAAGAAGAAGTCAGCCAATGAGACCTGGCCGAACATTAGCATCGCCGTTTTGCCGATAAATAAGATAACCATGCCCAGTACAAAGCAAAGCGCCAGAATACTGAACAAAAAATAATACCGGAATATTGAATTGCTTAGCAAATGCCTGCCATGACGTTTTGCATTAGCGCTGACCTTAACTGAGCTTTGTTTCAGCCTGGATTCCAGGTTGTGGACTGGTGCCCCCATACGTTCCCTCCTGTAAGCGGCCAGCCCCCGCTGATTCTCCAGGAGCTGGCCGCTGTTACCGTTCAATATAATCTTTGGATATTACTATTATTTCATCGAAGCGATTGGAATAAATTTAAGCTTCTTCAGGGAACCTTGTTGGAACTTCTTGCTTTGTACGTAATCGATAAATTCTTTAGTTGCGCCAGTAGGTTGGCCTTTAGTCATGAAGTAACCGTAAGCCCAAATCTTGTAAGAACCGTTGATTACGTTATCTGTAGTAGCTTCAACGCCGTTGAATTTAACAGCCTTCACATCGCCACTTACATACACCAAGTCAATGTAACCGATAGCGTTAGGAGTTGTAGCTACAGCCGTTTTCATGTCACCGCTGGAACCTGTTTCTTTGTAGTTCTTTTCTTTCTTCACGATATCGCCACCAGCCAAAGCTTTAGCTTGATAGTTAACGCGTGTACCGGAACCGAACGCACGAGTGATTACAACGATATCAGCATCCGAACCGCCAACTTCTTTCCAGTTCGTGATTTTACCGGAGAAAATACCTTTAAGTTGATCAGTAGTCAGGTTGTCTACACCGACATTTTTGTTAACGATTGTAGCAAATGGAATAACAGCTACTTTGTTAGCTACTTGGCCGTCAAAAGCTTTGAAGCCTGGAACGTCAATGCTGGCATCCCAGTCGCAAGCGCCGATGTCAGCGATGCCTTTTTTTACAGCTTGCGGTCCAGTAACGGAACCTTTACCGGAAGCAGCGATTTTCACTTTAGGGTGCAGTTTTTGGAATTCCTTAGCTGCTTGCAGCGTTAGTGGAAGCAATGCTGTGGAACCATTAACCGTAATTTTACCGGAAAGATTGCTGGCTGCAGAAGCAATTCCTGCAAAAGCTGTTGTTACAGCAAGAACTGCTGTAAGTGCAGTTACTGTGAATTTTTTAAAAACTTTCATGAATTATTTCTCCTCTCGGCTATTCGCCGTTAAATTAGTAAGGACTATGAAGTGCAAGCGAATTAATATTATTTAGTCAGTTCGAGAGCCTTGCCACCTTTGATGACAACCACTTTACCATCGCTGATGATTGCCAGCTTGCTGCCATCTTTAGATACAGCTACTTCAGATACATCTTCTGTAGAACGGTACAATTCAGTTTTCGCTCCGCTAGCATTGATGGAGTAAACCACTGTAGCGCCATCAGCTGTCGTACCGGATACCACCAGACCATCGTTCACACTGCTTACCCATGTAGGTTCAACATCAAGAGCGATATTCGTACTAGTTCCGTCTGCTTTCACACTCTTCAGTGTGTTCGCAGCCTTACCGTCAGCATCTGCACTCAGGTAAGCTACATTGCCATCAGCAAGAATTTCAGGGTACAGCTTGTTGTCTGCGGAAGTAGTAAGTGCAACAGGCTTAGCGTCTTTCACAGTCAGATCCAGCTTATACAGCTGCTCTCCCGCTTTGCTGAAGTCTACTGTAAGAGAATCTTCTGTGCTGTCAGCGTCATTCTTGGCTACACCAGTCAGGTTAACGATGTACGCAACACTCTTCTCGTCAGCAGACACGCGCAGCTCGGATTTGTTCTCGACTTTATCAGCAAGCACAGTAGCTACAGTTCCCGATTCCACGGAGATTGAAGCAATCTTCTCCTGCTTGTCCCCTTGGATAAAGTAAATTTTCTTACCGTCTTTAGACCAGATCAGATCAGTCTTTACACTGTTGTCTGTACCCAGTGCTTTAATGGCTCCACTGTTCAGGTCGATCAGACGAAGTTGGCCAGTCTCATCATTGAAAGCGCCCCAACGTTGATCTGCGGATACAGCGAAATCTACTGCGCTGTCATCGGTAGAGAACAATTGGTAGTTACCTTGATCCCCACCAAACTTAAGAAGTTGAGTAGTCTCGGCATCACTATGGTTAGCGATTACGGTACCGTCTGCTGCCCAGTGAAGTGTATCGAATAGACCTTCAGGACGAGCAAAGCTCAGGATAGAAGTACTTTCAGCATCCAGTTCACCGCCCAAGGATACGACAAGCTTGGTCAGTTCTACATAAGTGCTGTTCTTGTATGTTACAGGCGCAATGGTGAATGATTGTGCTTCACCATCTACTTGGAAGCTCTTGGAGCCTGGTTTGATTTGAAGGGTATGTAGGCCTTTGCTGTCGTTCAGCTCAATGCCGCTTGCGCTAGCTGCTACGTGAGCTCCGATCTCGCCGGCTACTTGGCTAAGTGCATAAAGTTTATAGCCGCCGCTGTCAATAGTATTGAATGTCACTGGCGTGCCGTTTACAGTCCATGTAGCGGTACCTTCCTTGACTTTTACCGGCCCGGAGACTGCTGCACTTACTGTTCCTGTCTTACTACCACCTGCACTGGCAGCTAATGCGCTCCCTGCCCCTGCGGTTACTAGAAGTGCCGAAGCCAAGGTTGCGCTTATCCATTTACTGTTTTTCAATTAGATTCACCCTTTTCCTATAGGTAACTGCTAATGTTATTTTCGTCTACAATTGTCAATGGCGTTGCAGAGGAATGTTTTGGAATTATTAATTTGGGCATATTTTGGTAGTTTTTTGTTAAGAGAGTGTAAAAACCCGCAAAATGAGTCTATTAGTCCCGTTTCATTAGTGGATATAGCTTATAAAAAATAGACCACAGCGCCTTCCGCTGGGTCTATTTGCACAGTAATAGTTACTGGAGAGCCCTCCCTTTTACCTGGAGATTGCTGCTGTCAACAATTCGGGAAGTATACTCTGGCGCTGAGGCGCTAATGAACATCATGATCTGCGGTCAGTTCCCCATAGAATTATGTCGAACCGGCAGGAATTTACTGGAGTCCCACCGAATGTATAGAACGCTAAGCCGTCAGACACCGGTTAAAGCATAATACATTGGGGGAAGAAAATTTATGAAAAGATTGGTCGTAATCCTAACTGCCCTACTGCTCGTTGTCGGGCTGGGCAGCCCTGCGGGAACAGGGAAAGCCGCTGCGGCAGCGGCACCAGCTTATAACGAAATCTCTACGTTTGTGGACGGCAAGCTGATTATCTCAACTGCCAAATCGGTCCTGGTCAATTCATCAGCATATGTACCTGTAAAGCTACTGGATCAAATTCCGGGAATCAGCATGACCAAGACAGCTACAGGCATCAGTGTGAGCGGCGCCAAAGGTGCCACTACACTAAACAAGGACAACTCCGTCCTGTACAACAATTCCAACTATGTTGCTTTCAAGACATTGCTGAACATCGGCGCGATTGATGGCAAGTACGCCTCCAGTGCCTACTCACTGTTCATCTGGAGCGGAGATGAAGGCAAGGCGAAGAGCAATGCCACACTGACAGCGCTCAGCAAGCTTCCAAGAAACTTTGGCAGCGTTGTAGGCAAGAAGGTCTATGTCTACGGTTTTCCAGGTACGCATTGGATTACTGACGTCCAGTATGATGGAAGCTCCTCGATTGAGTATTCAATGCTCAAGGACGATGGCACAGCATGGACCCTTGATCAAGACATCTATGACGAGGCTATGATGTATACGGTGGAGTACCTGCAATACTTGAAAAAGACCTTTAATGGCACAGTGGCTTGGGTGCGGAATTCCCAGATCGAGGATAGCCCGTTCAAAAATATGGAGAAGGTGACGATAAAGAGCGTTCAGGCGGACAATGAAACTGGCGATGTTGACGTTGTCCTGCGCCGGGCCAGTGGTGAAGAAATCACCATTACTTTGGCGCCTGTAGGGGATCAAATCGGTAATATCAGCAGCACTTTCCTCTATAAAAGTCCTCGTACACTAACTAATAGCAGTGATAAAATGTGGGCAGCTATTGTTGCTGAAAAGGTAGTTGTCGGTATGACTTTCGATGAAGTTTACTTCTCATGGGGCGATCCAGACCGGACTAATGAATCTCTTGGATTGGTAGTATACGGTAATGTCTACCTGTACTTCTATAATGGAAAATTAAAGTCTATTTCTGAGTTATAGAGAACGTACTAAAATAGCGGAGATTCGGCAGTAAAGCCGGAACTCCGCTTTTTTTTGTGTAGGTTCTTTTCGTAAAAATTATTGCTCATAAAGCTGACCACAACTACCGTTTGTCAAGACTTCGAATGAATGTAGTGACATTACCTAAACAACAGGCTCCTTGCGGGTTATTAACCTCACATCCACAACGATTAGCTTGAACTTGTTCTCGTATATGTACAATTGGATTCTGATTTACTTGAACAGCTGTTATTAAGCGTTCTCTAGTCCACCCAAAGCAGTAACAAACAGGCACATCCAACGCCTCGTCCTTTTGGAACACCGAGACTTTGAGCATATCTTTGCCAAAGGTCTGCTCGTTACTAAAATAGACAACTTCGCAAAACGGATTAGTGCAAAAAGCGTAAGCCGATTCGGGGTGAATGGTTTCTAACGCTTCTGGTTGAAGCAACGCTTTGAGCGTAATCAATTGAATACCTTTGCCTTTTTGGTGACAAGCAGGGCATTGAGTGGGTGTTGTTGTTTTAGTGGATGATTGACAACAGCTATCCATTTTTCATCTCTCCTTATGCAGTTTTGAATATACCAACAAATGTAGATCTCCGCTGATATGCGTTAATGTGTTGGATATGACAAACACTCTTTTTGACATTATAGCATACGCCAATTCTTTGAATGCGCACGCTTGTTCTGTTAATATAGGACTAGATTTGTAACGGAACGTGAACAAACCGATGTACAAAAGAAAGGAACAAAGGCATGGGATACAGTGTACCGGAACGGGTAATCCAGCTGCTGTGCGGCAAGTCCGTTCTAGAAGAAGGAGCCATCCTCTTCCACAGCGACAAGGTTCAATTAACCTGGGAAGAACAACAAGAGGATCGCGGCGGAATCGTCAGCCGGACAGCGTATGAGGCCATCGTACAGGGGCATCTCAGCTATGACGTCAAGGTTGCCGTGGACAGTGATGGAGACGTCAGGGCGGAGTGCAGTTGTCCGGCCTATTCACACGGCGGGCCTTTCTGCAAGCATATCGCTGCCGTACTGATTCATATCCACGATCTGGCGCATGCTGGTCATTCGGATCAGCGTTCCGGGGGCTCTGCCCTGCATCAGCAAAGGCAGTCGGACAGGGAAGACAGCAGGCTGACACCGCGCAATCTTCATCATTCCTCAGGAAGCCCTGCACAAGACAATCAATTGGTTAAAAGTATGCTGGACATGTTCGGGAATTCGCGCCTGCGCCCCCGCCCCAGCGGCGAGGGGAGCTATGTGGACACCAGAGATACGCTCGTTGTGGAATGGATAGTGAGACCCATGCTCTCTGGCTACGGCAGCGCTGAAATGCTGGGTATCGAGCTGAAGGTAGGACCCAGACGTTTATATATTGTGCAGAAGATCAGAACCTTCCTGGAAGCCGTTCATCGTGGGAAGAATTTTGAATTCTCGCGGCATTTTATTTATAATCCCTCGCAATACAGCTTTGTTCAAAAGGATAATGAGGTTATCCAGAAGCTCCTCCAGATCGTGCAAAGTGAGAAGGTCTACCGCGAGAGCATGGGGATTAATTCGCACTATGGGAATAGATCTAACGGGGAGCGGGAGCGGTTACTCCCTATTCCGCCTTATTTCTGGAAGGAACTGCAACCCTTGCTGGCATCGGCATCATCGGTCTACCTCCAGCAAGAGGATAGTCTATACGAAGGCGTGAATCTTTCGCAGGAAGCACCTCCACTGATGTTTCAACTGGATCAGGCGGGTAGCGGCGGCTACCGTCTGGAGGTTCAGGGACTGGACAACATCACGGTGTTGGAGGATTACAATTTGGTGCTGTCCGCAGGCCGGCTGCTGGAACTACCCTCTCAAGAGTGCGGGCGGCTCGCCGGGATCAAACGAATGCTCGGCGCTTCCCGCCAAGGTAGCCTAGGCATTGCGCCAGAGCAGATCGAGTCATTCATGGACAAGGTTATTCCTGGTCTCTTGAAGCTGGGTACAGTCACGGTCGCCGACTCCATCTCGGACAGAATCCTCCATAGCCCTTTAAAAGCCCGGCTCTATCTGGATCGGATCAGGGACCGGCTGCTCGCCGGTCTGGAGTTCCAGTACGGGGATATCGTCCTGAATCCGCTGGAAGAACAGCGCAGCCGCGGGACAGACCTTATCCTTATGCGGGATGGCGAACGGGAAGCCCAAATCATGGGGCTGATGGAGAAAGCAGCTTTCGTCAGAACGGAGAGCAGCTTTCTCATGAGCAACGAAGATGACGAATTCGATTTTCTGTACCATACAGTTCCACTATTGGAGGATTTGCTGGATGTCTATGCAACCACCGCTGTTAAAGGGCGGCTGCTCACAGGTAATCCACCTCCTAAGGTCAGCGTCCGCTGGAATGAAAAAACGGACTGGCTTGATTTCAAGTTCGATATGGGTGGCATTCCTGACGATGAGATCGCCACCCTTCTGAAGGCACTTCAAGAAAAGCGCCGGTATTACCGTCTTCCGGACGGGGCCTTGTTGCCACTGGACACCGAGGAGCTTCAGGAAATTATCACTTTTATGAACGAAGTGGGGATCAAAACTGGAGAGATTCAAGGCAAGGAGTTCTCGTTGCCTCTTCTTCAGGGGTTGCATCTCGGTTCAACCAATCATAAAGGTGATGCGGTCAAGCTCGACAAAAGCTTCCGCAAGCTGCTGGCCAATCTGCAAAATCCAGACAATCTGGATTTCCCGGTACCGGACAGCCTCATTCCTGTGCTGAGGGATTATCAGCAGCTCGGGTTCCAGTGGCTCAAGACACTGGCCCATTACCGATTCGGTGGTATTCTGGCCGATGATATGGGTCTTGGCAAAACACTGCAAAGCATCGCCTTCCTGCTCTCTGAACTGCCGGACATCAGGGACGGAGGACGCCCGGCGCTGATCGTCGCCCCCGCCTCACTAATCTACAACTGGCTCAACGAGTTGAAGAAATTTGCTCCGGAGATAAAGGCGGTCATCGCAGATGGCAGCCTGACGGAACGAAACCGTACGCTTAAGAACACTGCCGGAGCAGATGTGATCATCACTTCCTACCCGCTGCTGCGCAGGGATGTGAAGCTGTATAGCGGGCGATCCTTTCATACACTGATTCTCGACGAAGCACAATTCATCAAGAATGAAGTCACCCAGACGGCCCGGGCGGTTAGAAGTCTGGAGGCCCGCTATCGCTTCGCTTTGACTGGAACGCCTGTAGAAAATGCGCTGGAAGATCTATGGTCTATCTTTGGCGCTGTTTTTCCTGGATTATTCCCGGGGAATAAGAAGACTTTCCATGATTTGCCGAGAGAAGCAGTTGCTAAGCGGGTAAGACCATTCCTGCTGCGTCGCCTGAAGCGTGATGTATTGAAGGAACTGCCGGACAAGATTGAGTCTGTACAAGCATCCGAGCTGCTGCCAGACCAGAAGAAGCTGTATGTGGCTTACCTTGCCCGACTGCAAAAAGAAGCACTCAAGCATCTGGACAGCGACGGCTTCGGCGGATTTGGGGAACACCGGATCAAAATTCTGGCCGGACTGACACGACTTCGTCAACTCTGCTGCCACCCTTCTCTGTTTATCGAAGGCTATCAAGGCAGCTCCGGCAAGTTCGAACAACTGCTTGAAATCATCGATGAATGCCGCAGCTCCGGTAAACGAATGCTAGTCTTCTCACAGTTCACAAGTATGCTGGATCTGATCGGTCGTGAGCTTGGGGTGCAAGGCATTCCCTATTTTTATCTCGATGGCCAAACGCCACCTGCCCAGCGGACTCAGCTATGCCGCCGCTTCAACGAAGGGGAAGGAGACCTGTTCCTGATCTCGCTAAAAGCAGGCGGCACCGGACTGAACCTGACCGGAGCGGATACCGTCATCCTCTATGATCTCTGGTGGAACCCCGCTGTAGAGCAGCAGGCCGCCGACCGTGCTCACCGCATCGGGCAGAAGAATGTAGTACAGGTAATCCGGCTCGTTGCTCAAGGTACCGTAGAGGACAAGATGTACGAATTGCAGCAAAAGAAGAAGAATTTGATCAATGAAGTCATTAAGCCCGGACAAGAGAGCTTGTCCGCACTAACTGAACAGGATATCCGGGAAATTCTGCGGATTTGATGCAATATTAATCAACAGGACAGCCTGTCAGATAAAAGAAGAGAGAATTGACAATCCCCCTACGGCGATTACCCCGTGGAGGGATTGTCATTTTATTTTTCATTTCCAATACCAGTTCCCGTGCTATAAGCAGGACCCAGAAGTGTCTTAAAATACTTTCGGTTATAGCGCATGCTTGGATGGGACGGGGCATATTTTAAGGCCAACTCATTATGTGTATTCGCCTGCAGGTGCTCCCCTATCCGGTCATAGCACAGACAGAGCTGCAGATGCGGTAGCCAGGTTGAATAAGCCCGGTTGGTGAAGCCCATATTCTCTGCTTGCTCTGGCAGTTCGACCGCCTGTTGGTACCAGTAAATAGCTTCCTTGCAGTGGTTTTTTTCTAGGAAAAAAGCACCGATCCGGCAGCAGAATTCCGCACGGGGAGCGTCGTACTGCAAAGTTTTGCAGAGCGCCTGGAACTCTTTTTCCTTATCGCCCAATTGTCCATAACACTCAGCTAATTTGAGGCAGGCCTGAATGTTGTCCTCGACCCATCCCTCTGCTGTATTCAGAAACTTGTTATAGTACTCCACAGCTTCCTGATGCAAGCTATGATCGCGAAGCTCATTGGCGTAATAATACAAGTCGCGAGGGGAGAATTGTTCTCCCTGTTCTGCTCTTTTGCGATAAATGCGCAGATTGCGGTCCGTATGCTCTTTATCCTTTTGATGCGTGATGCACACTTCGCTGTGATGAATGTTCCCACCGACCGCCAGGTATTCATGCACAGGTCCAATCCACTGAAAGTTGCTGTCCCGCCTAACCAGCCGGTTGCGCCGCAAGCTCGAGGTCACATTCCCATCTCGGTCAAACGCCAAATTATAGGGCATGGTTACGCTGTGAAAATGGGGGAGCAACGTCTTTTTTAGCTCTTTAAAAAGAATCTGATCCTTTTTGGAAATCGTATCATCGGCATCCAACCACAGAATATATTCTTTCGTCGCCTGCTTGAAAGCATAGTTTCTTGCTGCAGCAAAGTGGTCAATCCATTCAAAATCATAAATCTTGGCTCCGAAACTTTGTGCTACTTCCTTTGTCTTGTCCGTGGAACCTGTATCCACAATAATAATCTCATCGGCGATTCCCTTAATCGTTGAAAGACAGCGGAAGAGTCCCTCCTCCTCATTACGCACGATCATGCATAGACTTATTGAAACCATAGATATCTCCTTTCTTGAATGGTGCATAGGGACAAAAACAAGCAGGGGCTTGTAACAAGCCCTTGCTTGTTTAAGATTTTGAACCGAACCAGATGAAGATTAGCTGATAGCGACACCGGCACTCGCGTAACCGGCAACCGTAGTGGCCACATCAAGCCCTGCCGTTACCGTTGAGGAGAAGACCAGGATCAAACGGTCTCCCTGATTGACCGGAATCGAAAGGCCAGTAGTTGTTCCGCTGCTGATGGTGCCGAGTGCCAAAACACCTGTGAGCGCAGGAGCCAGTGTTACAACTGCTCCTGGCACTGCCGTAAAGCTATTGTTAGGCGCTGTCGAACGGAACAGTCGGGCAGTAATAGTGAGCGTGCTGCCTAACAAGCTTAGTGCAGCTGTTGTACTGAAGAAAGCAGCCATTGAGGTAATGGTACCCGCACGTGGAACGGAGAACGCTTCGTTGACCAAGAGCCCTGCACCGCCGGTAAGATCAATCGTACCACCGGCAATCGTCAGACCTATGGAGTTCGTACCAAAACCAATCAAGCTCGAGGTGTTCAGCAGACCACCCAGTACTGTAGTCAACGTAGTTGGAAGGCCTGAAGCATAAGGAATGATCGCACTGGAACCTGCGGTTCCTGTGGCACCAGTGGCTCCGGTGTCACCAGTTTCACCTGTTGCACCTGTGGCTCCTGTCGCTCCTGTTGCTCCTGTTGCTCCTGTTGCTCCTGTTGCTCCTGTGGCCCCGGTTGCACCCGTTGCTCCTGTCGCGCCTGTCGCACCAGTTTCACCGGTCGCTCCTGTTGCTCCTGTTGCACCCGTTGCTCCAGTTGCTCCTGTCACTCCTGTCGCGCCTGTGGCCCCGGCTGCTCCTGTTGCTCCTGTTGCTCCTGTCGCACCTGCGTCACCTGTTGTACCAGTCGCTCCAGCTGCTCCCGTTGCTCCTGTCGCACCTGCGTCACCTGTTGCTCCAGTCACTCCAGCTGCTCCCGTTGCTCCTGTCGCACCTGCGTCACCTGTTGCACCAGTCACTCCAGCCGCTCCCGTTGCTCCTGTCGCACCTGCGTCACCTGTTGCACCAGTCACTCCAGCCGCTCCTGTTGCACCAGTCGCACCTGCGTCACCTGTTGCACCGGTCGCTCCTGCTACTCCTGTCGCACCTGCTTCACCTGTTGCTCCTGTCGCACCTGTGTCACCTGTTGCACCAGTCACTCCAGCTGCTCCTGTTGCTCCTGTCACACCTGCGTCACCTGTTGCTCCAGTCACTCCAGCCGCGCCTGTTGCTCCTGTCACACCTGCGTCACCTGTTGCACCAGTCGCTCCTGCTGCTCCCGTTGCTCCTGTCGCACCTGCGTCACCTGTTGCACCAGTCGCTCCTGCTGCTCCTGTCGCTCCTGTCGCACCTGCGTCACCTGTTGCTCCAGTCACTCCAGCTGCTCCCGTTGCTCCTGTCGCACCTGCGTCACCTGTTGCACCAGTCACTCC
>NZ_JBHTYV010000023.1:0-47542 GCF_042790635.1 Paenibacillus sp. NPDC056722
TCACTTATTTCGTACCGTCTTTGAATCATGCTTGATGCTCCATTCGTTTTTCTCAAATCTTACCACATTATTCTTTAGTTTTCAGACACGTCCTAATTAAAAACCTAGTTAAAAAGGCAATTTGAGTAGGTTCCTCGGGAAAACCAAGTACATTAACCATAAGTACTCCCAATAGCTTAATGTAACATCGTCTGTCTTAAATTTATCTATCCTGACACGCTACTTAATTTCCAAAAGCCACGTATTTTTGCACATATTCATTGCGGTACCACCCTGACTACCATCAGTGACTGTCACTGGTTACATCAACAGCACACCCTACAAACCCAGTCACATCAAGCTTTTTAACCACAACGTACCCTGTCATAAGCCCAAGAAATGCAGAAAGACCACCTCTTGAGGTGGTCTCACTGATGGTATTGGTGGAGCCGAGGGGAGTCGAACCCCTGTCCGAAGATAACGGCACATAAGTTTCTACGAGTGTAGTCACAGTTTTGATGTCACCCGAGTATCGCCCTGTAACCGGCTATACGTTGGGTCAGCCTGATTATCTTCTTCCGTCGACCCCAGGCGGAGACCAAGCGGCGTATCCCACTACTTGTTAGCCCCTATCCCTGTCACATGGGCGATGCAGGGTAGAAGCACGCACACAGGTTATTAAGCTGCGAAAGCGTAGTTGTTTTGTTGTTTGCCGTTTAATAGGCTTTAGCGTTGATGAAGCGGACGCGTCCCCACTACTCGCTGCTCATGCTCGAACTACCCCCGTCGAATCCAAGAACGGCCCCTCATTAAAAAGGGCGCTTCGGATTAAGCGGATCATCCAGCAAGAGAGATCCAATCCACAGCTTCTTCATCAGAAGACTGCTTAGAAGCAATTACTTTACTTACACAGTATATCACATTTATCAACACTTTAACACGTGGGTTAAAGGAATTGAAGGTTGAAACTGGAACTGCTACAAACAACGCACCAACTAGACTATCTGGCGATCTTTTGCTTCTCGCGCAGTGCACGTTGAATATCGCGTTGTGCATCTCTTTTAGCAGCAGAATCACGCTTGTCATATTGCTTCTTACCTTTACCCAAGCCAATCAACAGCTTCGCATAGCCATTGCGCACGTAGATCTTCAGCGGCACGATGGAGTAACCATCCTGCTTCGACAGACCAAGCAGCTTGTGAATCTGCGCTTTATGCATCAGCAGCTTACGTGTACGGGTAGGATCATCAGGATTGGAACGGTTGCCCTGCTCAAAAGGACTGATATGCATATTGTGAATGTGAATCTCGCCATTACGAATCGTGGCAAAAGCATCCCCAATATTAGCGCGGCCGTTACGAAGCGATTTGATCTCCGTTCCCGTCAGCACCATTCCAGCCTCAAAAGTGTCCTCGATAAAATAATCATGGGATGCTTTTTTATTCTGGGCGAGCACTTTCCCGTCTGCCTTTTTACCCATGAGAATCACTCCTTGAATCATATTTCATAAAATCATCCGAACGTCAGATCTATATTGTAACAAATGGAATCCACGGAGCGCAAGGAAGTTGGCAGGTCAGTCTTCAATTTATACTTAACCTTCTCCTCGTGTCTTGGAATTTTGTGTGTCTTCGTCCCTTAGGAGTATGGAATTGAGGTTTATCTCTGTGCCAAGGACTCTTACGGGCTAAGCAAATGCTTATTTGCTGCTGTAAAAAGAACGCTGTTCCCTGCAAACAGAGAACAGCGTCTTAATCAAGACTCCTTCAGCAGCTTATTGCGCTGCGTGCTACTTCTTTTTCTTCTTACGGCTCTTACCTTCGCCGTCTTTACCACTGCGCTTAGAGGATACCTGCTCTGCGGTCTCCACGTTGCCCGGGGTCACGGCTTGTCCGATGAACACGCCGCCCTTGGCTTTTTTCTTGCGACGCCCTTTGCCTTCGGTGCCCGCCCCAGCAGAGCTGGTGCCGCCGCGGTCTTCCCGGCTGCGGAACTTCGTGCTGCCGTCTACGCCGCGGAAGTCGCTGCGGCCGTTGCGGTCATGGCCGCTGCCTGGCGCGCTGTAGCCGCCTTTGCCAGACCCGAAGCCGAAGTTGATGCCTCCACTTCGGCCCTGCTCCTTCGCGCCGCCAGCGGTACGCTCGGCGCCGTCGCTGCGCTCTGCACCCGTGCTTACGCCGGGAGCGAGCACTGCTGCTGCCCGGCTCGCATCCTCGCCGGCCCCACGGCCGCCGCGTTTACGCTTGCCGCGGCCACTGCCAGCCGCGCTGCCTTCGGCACCGCGCGGCATTTCCCAGGCACGTGCACCTGCCGCGCCTGTCTTCCCTTTACCGGCCTTGCCAGCATCGGCCGTAACACCCGCGCCCTTGCCTCTGCCTGCCTTGCCAGCATCGGCACCTGAGCCGGGCTTGCCTTTGCCGCCGCGGCCCTTACCAGCGCCGGCCTTACCGCTGCCCGGCTTGTTGAACCCGCCCGGGCGGCCACCCTTGCCTCCACGTCCGCCGCCAAAACCACCGCTGCGGCGCTCGCCTGCCGCACGCGGCTTCATATCGACGAGCTCGAAGTCGATCGTGTGGTCGTCCATGTTCACACGGGCGACCCTGATCTTCACCTCGTCGCCGATGCGGAACACCTTCGAAGTGCGCTCACCGATAAGCGCCATATGGGCTTCGTCGAAGTGGTAATAATCATCGGTCAGCGCGCTGAGACGAATTAGTCCTTCGACGGTGTTTTCCAGCTCAATGAACATCCCGAAGCTGGTCACACTGCTGATCATGGCGTCGAATTCCTCGCCCACCTTATCCAGCATGTACTCTGCTTTCTTAAGCTGCTCGGTATCCCGTTCTGCTTCTACTGCTACGCGTTCGCGCTCAGAGGACTGCTGGGCAATGTCCGGCATCCGGGTAGCAAGATATTCTTGTCTCTTTGGAGTCAGCACACCGCCGCCTTCAATCACCTCGCGCATCACCCGGTGAATAACCAGATCGGGATAACGGCGAATTGGCGACGTGAAGTGGGAATAGTATTCTGCGGCAAGGCCAAAGTGGCCTGTGCTTTCCGCATCATATTTAGCCTGCTTCATAGAGCGAAGCATCATCGTGCTGATAACCGTCTGTTCCTTCGTACCCTGAATCTCCTCCAAAAGGTTCTGCAGCGCACGCGGGTGAACAGAGTTGCCCCGGCCCTTGACATGATGGCCGAAGTTGGCCGCAAAAGCCATAAAGTTCTGCAGCTTCTCCGGGTCTGGGTCTTCGTGAATCCGATATAGGAAAGGAACCTTCAGCCAGTGGAAATGCTCAGCCACTGTCTCATTGGCTGCGAGCATGAATTCTTCGATAATCTGCTCAGCAACAGAACGTTCCCGTTTTACAATATCTACAGCCTTGCCGTTCTCATCAACAATAATCTTGCTCTCTTCAAAGTCAAAGTCAACCGCCCCGCGCCGCATCCGCGCATCGCGAAGCTTCATGGCCAGCTCTTTCATCAGACGGAAGTCTTCAATCAGCGGACTGTAACGTTCCAGCAGCTCAGGATCTTCATCCTCCAGAATTCTGCGGACATTTTTATAAGTCATCCGCTCTTTGGTACGAATAACGCTCGTGAAGACATCATGCTTCACAACCTTCATATGCTCGTTGAACTCCATCTCACACGACATCGTCAGACGGTCTACCTGCGGATTCAAGCTGCAAATCCCGTTTGACAGCCGGTGTGGCAGCATCGGGATTACCCGATCCACCAAATACACGCTACACCCGCGATCATAAGCTTCTTTATCGAGTTCTGAGCTCTCACGCACATAATAGCCGACGTCCGCAATGTGAACGCCGAGCTTATAGTTTCCGTTCGGGAGCCGCTCTACGTTGACTGCATCATCGAGGTCCTTCGCATCTTCACCGTCAATGGTAACAATGTTCAGACCGCGTAGATCGCGTCGTCCCTGTTGAACGATCTCCTCTTCGGTAATGGCATCTGGGGCAGCATTCGCCTCCGCCATAACTTCCTCTGGGAAAGCCTCCGGCAGCTGATGCTTGCGGATAACAGACAGAATATCGATACCCGGATCATCCTTGTGCCCAAGAATCTCGATAATCTCCCCTTCAGCCGCTGACCGGCCCTCCGGATAATTCACGATGCGTACAACGACCTTCTCGCCGTCCACCGCACCATTAAAGGACTCCCTAGGAATAAAAATATCCCGGTTAATCCGTTTATCATCAGGCAGCACAAAACCATAAGTCTCCAAGCTTTGGAATACGCCTACAGTCTGCAGCACACCTCTTCTAACAATCCGTACAACCTCGCCTTCCATCCGTCCACCGGATGGGCTCTTGGAGCTCACGCGCACCAGTACGATATCGCCATTCATGGCACCCTTTAGGTCGTTCGCATGGATGTATACGTCAGGATGTTCCCGATCATCGGGGATAAGAAAAGCAAAGCCCTTAGCATGTGCTTGCAGTCTTCCGCGCAGCAGGTCCATCCGTTCCGGCACGCCGTAGCGGCCATGGCGGGTCAACACCATACGCCCGTCCTGTTCCAAGGCAATCAGCAGATCCTCGAACGCTTTGAACTCGTTGCTATCTTCCAGAGCGAAATGGCTCACCAGTTCGTCGTAAGTCATAGGTTTGTAAGCTGTTTCGCGCATAAAATCAAGTAGTACTTCCTGTGTTATCATTTGTTCCTTCACCTCGGCCCTCCGCGGCTCCGTAGCCGCTGGCATATATGTATGGCTTGTCCCTATAGGATAAATATGCCGCAAGTAAAATTTACCTTTACCTACTTCATACCCTAGTATACACGAAATCAATCGTCGGCATCCCTAGAACTGTAATCTGGACGTTAAGTCGGGACAAAAAATTAAGATATATAACAAAAAAAGCCTTCGCTCTGTTCCATCCAGAAGAGAGCCAAGGCTTTGCATGTACATTATAAAGAATCTAGTCAACAAAAACTGCAACAAGGATCGCCATGATAAAGAATCCGGCTGCCAAACCAACTGTTACACGTTGCAGTACGAGTTCCATACCACGTGCCTTTGTTTTACCGAAAAGATGCTCAGCACCGCCGGAGATGGCACCGGAAAGACCTGCGCTTTTCCCCTTTTGCAGAAGAACGACCGTAATCAGACCGATCGAAAAAACAAGGAGCAATACTTTCAAAAAGATATCCATTCACTTCCACCTCCTACGTCTAAGCATCATATCTATAGGCATTTAGGGTTCACGAATCTTAAACAGCATTCTCATTTTATCATAACAACTGGGGTAATACAACCAGTAAGACCATAAGTTCCTTTGAAATCCAGCGATTTGTCTACAATCAAAAAAAGACCTGCCGAAAACGGCAGGTCTTCTGTTCACTTCTTCGAGAGAAGTAAATTATCTTTTGAGGTTGTAGAAGGATTTCAGGCCGTTGTATTGAGCCAATTCACCCAGTTCGTCTTCGATGCGAAGCAATTGGTTGTATTTAGCAACACGGTCTGTACGGGAAGGAGCACCTGTCTTGATTTGACCAGCGTTAGTCGCAACTGCGATGTCAGCGATGGTGCTATCTTCGGATTCACCGGAACGGTGGGAGATAACCGCTGTGTAACCAGCGCGTTTAGCCATTTCGATCGCGTCGAAAGTTTCAGTCAGTGTACCAATTTGGTTAACTTTAACCAAGATGGAATTACCGATACCTTTTTCGATACCTGTTGCAAGACGCTCAGTGTTAGTAACGAACAAGTCGTCACCAACCAATTGAACTTTGTCGCCCAATTTCTCAGTAAGCAATTTCCAGCCATCCCAGTCGTCTTCGGACATACCGTCTTCGATGGTGATGATTGGGTATTTATCAACCCAAGAAGCAAGAAGGTCAACATACTCAGCGGAAGTGTAAGATTTACCTTCGCCAGCAAGTGTGTATTTACCGTCTTTGTAGAACTCAGTGGAAGCAACGTCCATACCCAGGAATACGTCAACACCTGGTTTGTAACCTGCTTTTTCGATAGCTTCGATGATTGTAGTGATTGCTTCTTCGTTGGAACCAAGGTTCGGTGCGAAACCACCTTCGTCACCTACAGCTGTGTTCAAGCCTTTGGAGCTCAGTACGGATTTCAGGTTGTGGAAGATTTCCGCACCAACGCGAAGAGCTTCTTTGAAGCTTGGAGCGCCTACAGGAAGAACCATGAACTCTTGAACGTCGATGTTGTTGTCAGCATGCTCACCACCGTTGATGATGTTCATCATTGGTACTGGAAGAGCTTTAGCGTTGAATCCGCCAAGGTATACATACAAAGGTACATCCAAAGCGTCAGCAGCTGCGCGAGCTACAGCCATGGATACAGCCAAGATAGCGTTAGCGCCGAGTTTACCTTTGTTTGGAGTACCATCAAGGGCGATCATCAATTTGTCGATACCCAGTTGGTCAAGAGCGTCCATACCGATAACTTCTGGAGCGATCAGCTCATTTACGTTCTCAACAGCTTTCAGAACGCCTTTACCGAGGTAACGGGATTTGTCACCATCACGAAGTTCTACAGCTTCGTGTGCACCAGTGGAAGCGCCGGAAGGAACGATAGCGCGGCCTTTAGCACCGGATTCCAGGTAAACGTCAACCTCTACAGTTGGGTTACCGCGGGAGTCAAGGACCTCACGAGCATATACGTCAGAAATAATAGTCATGTTAGTTAATCTCCTTTTATCGTTGGTATAGTCTTAATCTTGCTTTATTAAACGTTCCAGCGCCGGGTGAAGCTTACTTGCGGCTGGCAATCATGGATTGTCCGGTCATTTCCGCAGGTTGCGGAAGGCCCATCAGATCCAGAATAGTTGGTGCTACATCCGCCAGAATGCCGGAATCGCGCAGTACAACATTTTCATCGGTGAGGATGAACGGTACAGGATTGGTAGTGTGCGCCGTGAACGGACGACCGTCCTCGTCAAACACCATATCCGCATTACCGTGGTCGGCGATAATAATCGCTACGCCGCCCTTGGCAACAACCGCGTCTACTACCTTACCTACGCACTCATCTGTTACTTCGACAGCCTTGATGGTCGGCTCCAGCATGCCAGAGTGTCCAACCATGTCAGGATTGGCGAAGTTCAAGATAATAGCATCTTGTCTATCGGCTTCGATTTCCGCTACGCAGGCTGCAGCCACTTCGTATGCGCTCATCTCCGGCTTCAAGTCATAGGTTGCTACCTTCGGCGAATTAATCAGAATACGGGTCTCCCCAGGAAGCTCTTCATCGCGGCCGCCGCTGAAGAAGAAAGTCACGTGCGGATACTTTTCAGTCTCTGCAATGCGCAATTGCTTCTTGTTATTCTGCACTAGCACTTCACCTAACGTGTTGTCCAGGTTCTTCGGCGCGTAGGCTACGTATCCTTGCACCGTTTCGCTGAATGTCGTCAGGCATACGAAATGCAGTCCTTGCGGGAACAACGGACCCCGGTCGAAACCGCGGAAATCCGCATTGGTGAAGACTTGCGACAGTTGAATGGCACGGTCTGGACGGAAGTTAAGGAATACGACGGAATCGCCGCTCTCTACCGTTGTCAGAGGCTTGCCTTCGCTGTCCACAATTACACTTGGCTCAACAAATTCATCATATACAGAATTCTGATAAGATGAAGTGATTGCTTGCAGTGCATCTGTGTATTTCGGGCCTTCGCCATAAACCATTGCACGGTAAGCTTTCTCTACCCGTTCCCAACGTTTGTCGCGGTCCATCGCGAAGTAACGTCCAGATACGGTAGCGATATGGCCTACACCAACTTCTTCGATCTTAGCCAGCAGGTCCTTAATGAACTTCTGACCACTATCAGGCGCTACGTCGCGGCCATCCATGAAGGCATGGATGTACACATCGTGCATATCTTCCTTCTTCGCCAGATCAAGCATCGCGAACAAGTGTTGAATATGGCTATGTACCCCTCCGTCGGATACAAGCGCGTACAGATGAAGCTTTTTACCGGTTGTTTTAGCATTTCTTACAGCCGCAACAAGCGTCTCGTTATCGAAGAATTCTCCGTCACGAATCGATTTGTCAATACGGGTAAGATCCTGGTATACGATCCGGCCGGCACCAATGTTAAGGTGACCCACTTCAGAATTCCCCATTTGTCCTTCCGGCAGACCCACAGCTTCACCGCAAGCGGTTAGTGTGGTGTTCGGATATTGCTTAAGATAACGGTCATAGTTGGGCTTGTTGGCTTGGGCAACAGCGTTGCCTTCATCCGTACCGCGCAGACCGAAACCGTCCATGATAATAAGAGCTACAGGTCTTGGTGCTGACATTATTACTTCGCCCCCTCAACCAGGGACACGAAGGAATCAGGCTGCAGACTGGCACCGCCGACGAGAGCGCCGTCGATGTCGCTTTGACCCATGTACTCCGTTACATTCTCAGGCTTCACACTGCCGCCGTATTGAATGCGAACCGCTTCAGCTGTTGCTTCATCATACAGACCTTTTACAAGGCTGCGGATGTAGGCAATAACTTCATTAGCGTCCTCGGAAGTAGAGGATTTACCTGTACCAATGGCCCAGATCGGCTCATAAGCGATAACCACTTTAGCTGCTTGCTCAGCGCTAAGGCCTTGGAATGCAGCTTCAGTTTGAACTTTACAAACGTCTTTAGTTTGGTCAGCTTCACGCTCTTCGAGCTTTTCGCCTACACAAACGATTGGAGTAATGCCGTGACGGAATGCTGCGTGCAGCTTCTTGTTCACGATTTCGTCTGTCTCGCCAAAATAAGCACGACGCTCGGAGTGGCCGATGATAACATAATCCACACCAAGATCGCTAAGCATTACGCCGCTGATCTCGCCTGTGTAAGCTCCGTTATCTTCGAAGTGCAGGTTTTGTGCACCAATCTTGATGTTAGTACCTTTTACTGCTGCTACCAAAGCAGGCAGGTTAGTGAATGGAGCGCAGATTACAGTCTCTACGCCTTCTACTTCCGCTTTGCCTTTGATGTCGGCGATAAAGCTTTCCGCCTCCGGAACAGTTTTGAACATTTTCCAGTTGCCGGCGATAATAGGTGTTCTCATGGCTTGGTTGCCTCCTTCTACGTCTTACTTATCGTTAAGTGCTTCTACGCCAGGAAGAGCCTTGCCTTCCATGAATTCCAGGGATGCGCCGCCGCCAGTGGAGATGTGATCCATTTTGTCAGCCAGATGGAACTTCTCTGCTGCCGCTGCGGAATCACCACCACCGATTACAGTGTAACCTTCTGTAGTTGCGCAAGCATTAGCTACTGCAAGTGTACCTTCAGCAAACTTGTCGATTTCGAATACGCCCATAGGACCGTTCCATACAACCAGCTTGGAGTTTTTGATTACATCTGCATAGATTTCGCGGGTTTTTGGTCCGATATCAAGACCTTCCCAGCCTTCTGGAATTTCATTGAAAGGAACAATCTTCGTGTTAGCATCGGCACCGAATTTGTCGGCTACTACAACGTCAACTGGAAGCAAGAAGTTCTTGCCAAGCGCTTTTGCTTTCTCGATGAATCCAAGGGCAACATCCAATTTCTCGTTGTCCACCAAGGAAATACCGATCTCGAATCCCAATGCTTTGGTGAAGGTGTAGGACAAGCCGCCACCGATCAGGACATTGTCAGCCAGTGTCAGCAGGTTGTCGATCACGTCGATTTTGTCTTTTACTTTGGAACCGCCGATAATGGCAGTGAAAGGACGTTCCGGATTGGACAGTGCTTTGCCAAGTACGGACAATTCTTTCTCCATGAGCAGACCAGATACCGCTGGAAGGAAGTGAGCGATGCCTTCTGTAGATGCATGTGCACGGTGAGCCGCGCCAAATGCGTCATTCACGAACAGGTCAGCCAGTTCTGCAAACTGCTTAGCCAGTTCAGGATCGTTCTTCTCTTCACCTGGGTAGAAACGTACATTCTCAAGTACGAGAACGTCGCCTTCGCCCAGTTCAGCGATTTTAGCTTTAACGGCTTCGCCAACTGCTTCATCTGCTTTTGCCACTGGTTTGCCAAGCAGCTCGGACAGACGCTCAGCAGCAGCTGTCAAACGCAAGGAATCTACGAATTCACCTTTAGGACGGCCCATGTGGCTGGCCAGAATGACCTTTGCACCGTTCTCGATCAGGTATTTAATCGTAGGAAGCGTTTCACGGATACGAGTATCATCTGTAATTTTACCATCTTCTACAGGAACATTGAAATCGACGCGTACGAATACGCGTTTACCCTTTACTTCTACATCACGTACACTCTTTTTGTTCATGACAGTTTCCTCCACACCCATAGTTTATCCGAACAGGAATTACAAGGAATGCATTTAGAAAGAGCGGAAACAAGGAACTTCTGTTTCCGCTCTATAGATAATGCTTATATAAAAGTGATATTACTTAGCGATTTTTGCGAAGTGCTCCAAAGTACGAACCAATTGAGCAGTGTAGGACATTTCATTGTCATACCAAGCAACGGTTTTAACCAGTTGTTTGTCGCCAACAGTCAATACTTTAGTTTGTGTAGCATCGAACAGGGAACCGAAAGTGATACCCTTAACGTCGGAAGATACGATTTCATCTTCAGTGTAGCCATAAGTTTCTGGATCAGAAGCTTCTTTCATAGCTGCGTTCAGTTCTTCAACAGTTACGCTCTTCTCAAGTACAGTTACCAGCTCAGTCAGGGAACCTGTAGCTACTGGAACGCGTTGAGCAGCGCCGTCGAGTTTGCCTTTCAGCTCTGGAATAACCAGACCGATCGCTTTAGCAGCACCGGTAGTGTTAGGGATGATGTTCTCAGCAGCTGCACGTGCGCGTCTGAAGTCACCTTTGGAGTGAGGAGCATCCAAAGTGTTTTGGTCGCCAGTGTAAGCGTGAATTGTAGTCATCAAGCCTTCAACGATACCGAACTTGTCGTTCAGAACTTTAGCCATTGGAGCTAGGCAGTTCGTTGTGCAAGAAGCACCGGAGATAACAGTTTCAGTACCATCAAGGATGTCATGGTTAACGTTGTAAACGATAGTTTTCATATCGCCAGTAGCTGGAGCAGAGATAACTACTTTCTTAGCTCCGCCTTTCAAGTGCTTCTCAGCTGCTTCTTTAGTTGTGAAGAAGCCTGTGCACTCCAGTACGATGTCAACGCCAAGGTCGCCCCAAGGCAATTCTTCTGGGTTGCGGTTCGCAAGAACCTTAACTTCTTTACCGTTTACTTTGAAGAATCCATCATGCACTTCAACATCGCCTTTGAAAGTGCCTTGAGTTGTATCATATTTAAGCAAATGAGCAAGCATCTTAGCGTCAGTCAAGTCATTGATTGCTACCACTTCGATACCTTCTACATTTTGAATACGGCGGAAAGCAAGGCGGCCAATACGTCCAAAACCGTTAATACCTACTTTTACACTCATTGAATAGTTCCTCCTAGATTTCGTTTTATTTATTCAAGACAGGCCGTAAAGCTTGTCATGACAACAATATTAAGTATAATGCAAAATAATTAACGTTGCTCCCCATTTTCTGTAAAACTATAAAGGAAGCTGTAATTCACTGTCGATTTCTCTGCCAATCTCCACCGCAGCGGCCTCATCGGTAATCAGAATATCCTCCTGCCCAAAACGAAGCATCGCATGAATGGCTTTGGCCTTGCGTTTGCCGCCGGCAATTCCGACGACGACTTCCGTCCGCATGATATCCTCCAGACGCAGTCCCATTGTGAGCATGGTGTGAACCACCTTGCCCTCTTCATTGAAGTAATAACCAAAAGATTCGGCTACCGCCCCTTCTCCTTGGATCTCGTCCACTGTGGCTTCATCCAGATTACGGCGGCGGGTCATCTCCAGGGCGTCACCGATACCGTGCACGATGATACGTGAGCGGCGGATGATGCCGACGATCTCTCCAATATTGGAGTCCAGTCCGAGGGACTGATAAGCATCCTCGCTGAGCAAATCCGGTACATGTAGCAGCCGGTAGTTTGCGCCTACCCGTTTGGCCATCGTGGATGCGATGGTATTCGCTTGAATCTCCATACTCTCTCCCAGCCCTCCGCGCGCCGGTACAAACCAGGCGTTCTTATAGGAATGGGATAGCGGGGGGGACAACTGATCGGCCATCTCGGCTAGCGTTGAGCCGCCTGTAACGGCAATGGTATCGTCTGAACGCAGTACACCGAGTAACGCCTTGGCGCCAGCGCGTCCAAGCTCTCGTTTGGTGAACGGTGACGACTCGCAGTCACCCGGTACTATGATAACTTTACTAAGACCATAGGTTGTGCGGATTTTCTCTTCCAGATCATCCAGGCCGAACAGGCTCTTGGCGATCGGCTCCAGCAGGTCAAGCAGTCTGCGACCGGCATCGCTAATGCGCATGCCTACGCTCTCGATCTCAATGAGCCCTTGCGATTTCAGAAGATCCGTCTCGGCACGCAGCACCCGCTCCGTCATATCAAGGGAAGCGGCCAGCGTTCTGCGCCCAATAATATCGGACAACATGATCTGATGAAGAATCGTGTACCGTCTCTTAAGGGTTTCCATGAGATCAGGCAGAAGCTGCTTTTGGATTTCCAATAAATTACGCATGCTTTCACTCCTGCAACTTCGTCTTTCTCTATTCCCTTGTTCATGGTCTTAAAACGTCCCGGGTTAACTTTTTAAGTCCCACCCCTATTCTAACCAAATTTCGCAGGGAGCGCAAGTCTTCCGAGAGTAGAATTCACAACCTCTTTTCAACTTATACATATATCACGGGATGTAAGGGCTTTACCGCATCTATATTGCTTGTTCTGCAGCGAGGGCGGGCTTGTACCATTTCCATCCGATACCCATGGGAAATAAAGATTCTAACGCTTTGATATTAATACATTGCAATTGTAACCTTCTTGTATTATAATAATTTCTGTTGCGCCCGTGGTCCAATGGATATGACGTAGGCCTCCGAAGCCTGAGATCCAAGTTCGATTCTTGGCGGGCGCGCCACTAATTTTAACAGCTTTATTTGTAAGTTCTATAGTGTTCTTAACCAAAGTGCCATGATGTGGCTCTTTTTTTTGCAACTAAGTTTGACTTTCTTTGACTTTTTGTTTGAATTTGTTTATCATGTGGTTATTACGGTAAGAGTAAAAAATGAACACATTCGAAGAGCCAATACCAAGGAGGTTTTCCACGTGAGTTATATCCCAATGGTAGTAGAACAGAGCAACCGCGGTGAACGCGCTTATGACATCTATTCCCGCTTGCTGAAGGACCGCATCATTTTCCTCGGAACGGAGGTTAATGACGTGGTGGCCAATTCCATCATCGCCCAAATGCTGTTCCTGGCAGCTGAGGACCCGGAGAAGGATATTCACCTTTATGTGAACAGTCCTGGCGGATCAATCACTGCTGGTATGGCTATATTTGATACAATGCAATACATCAAGCCTGACGTTTCCACCATTTGTGTGGGCATGGCTGCTTCTATGGGAGCTTTCCTGTTGAACGCCGGTGCTAAAGGCAAGCGTTTTGCGCTTCCGAACAGCGAGATCATGATTCACCAGCCGCTGGGCGGTGCTCAGGGACAGGCAACGGATATCGAAATCCGCGCCCGTCGTATCCTGAAGCTGCGTGACAAGCTGAACCGTATCCTGTCCGAACGTACTGGCCAACCGCTGGAGCGTATTGAGAAGGATACTGACCGTGACTACTTCATGAGCGCTGCTGATGCTGCCGAGTACGGTATTGTTGACAAAGTGATTGAGAAGACACTGGTTCCTGGAGTTTAATTCTCCTGAGCATGCAAAAGCCCCTGAATCTGCGCTGCAGATCCAGGGGCTTTTTTTACATATTCGATCGGACTTTATGCTCTTATCCTACGTCTGTTAATCAGTACAGCATTCCGTACCCGAGTCCATCCAGTTTGCTCGCAATCACCCGATATCCCCGTCCATTGGGATGAAGATGGTCAATCGATAGCAAACCTCGCTCGTTGCCGGCGAACTCACCGTAGATCGAAGCGAAACCTACTACCCGGCTGCTGTAACCAGAAGCATACTGGTTAAATTGACGTACCCATGCTGTCGCTTCCTCTACTTGGGGGTAGGGATTATACAATCCCACGATTCTTATGATATAAGGCTCCCGTGTACCCGCCTTCAATTGTCCAAGCGAGTTCATGATGCCGCCGAAGTTCTGCCTACATTCCTGCAATGATTTTTGCAGAACCCTGGGTGAAATCCCATTAGGGCCTGACCCCGACTTTGCTGCACGGATTAGGTCATTGCCGCCGATAGATATCGTGATAATGTCCGCTTCCCGCACCGATTGCCGGAAGACGTTGCTTCTACGCAGACGTTGTTCCAGTTCAGCTGTAGTCATCCCATTAACACCCAGATTGGACGAGGCCACGAAGGAACCCAGCCTGGACTCCGCCGTTCTGCGGTATACTGGCACAAATCCATTGCCCGGCAACGCCCCAAATCCGGTCGTCAAGGAATCACCCAGCGCTGTATACTGAAAGCTCATAACTCTCCCTCCCCGCTCTATGCTGGACCTCTATGTATCATATGAGCCTTGCATAGAATAGGTAACGGGGAGGTGTCCTTGGCTCTATTTTAAAGCGGAAAACGGGCTACCCCCATTCGGTAACAACTCCTTGAAAGTGAAGGCGAATTCAGGGAATCCGGCAGCGTATGGAGTGTATTCATAAAGTTGGAAAAAGATAACGACCTTACCGTCTTTCAAATAGTAACTTTGCTCCGTATTCAGGCCTGTGAAGCCGCCAAAATAACTTTCATCAGCTTTGAATCGCTGGCTCAGCTTGGTGTTCAGGTCTTTCTTGTAATTGGGATTAGCGCCGAACAGATCACGCAAGAGCAGCTGTTTCCCATCTTTCAAAGAAAAGGTAAAGGCCTGACGGTAGGACATACCATGCGCGCCCCCGCTATAACCATACTGATTCAGCAGAACACTCAGCACACCATTTTGATTGTAGGTCACCGCATATCCTGCATCATATTCATAGGGAGGGCTCTGTTCGTCCCTGTCTGCGATGTCTGCTTCGGCCCCAGCCGCGAATCTCATGGTCGACTGCTTGAGTGCAGCGTTGATTTTCTGTTGCACATCCGTATTAGCTAGCCCGCTTATCTGTGGGTAATCGAGGTTGATGACTGCCCCCTTATCCTCACTACCCTTGGCATAATTCGCCGTGGTGATTTTCAGTGCATTCTGCGGACTGACCATAAGGTTCAGGCGGCCAGAGGGGGCGTTCCAGTCACCTTTATAACCCATATAATCGGTCAGGAGGCCCAGTGGTACATAAAGCCGGTTATTGACGTTTAGTCCTTCATAATCGTTAATGAAAAAGTTATTCACCGTGATGGACACCCCATACGAAGAGACCAGAAGCTTCGTCTCCGCACTGTCTTTTCCAATCGTATAGGCGCTGTCCTTTTGACTGTAGGTTACCGGAAGCTTTACGACATCACGCAGAAAAGTTACCGGCACAAAAACCTGTCCGTTTCTAACAATTCCGGTCTGCTGTGTAAGGGCACCATTCCATTTCAGAACTGCTACTGTGTCCGCTTTGCTCGGATTGTTCACAGCAGGTGCAGCAAAGCTAGTATGTACTGGCAGCACGCCTCCGCCCAGCAGCAGCCCCGCCGCCAGCAGGCCCACGCCCCATTTTCGTCCATTTTTCATCGATATCTTACTCATCTGTCATTTCTCCCTCCGAGTCATTTGCACTCCTCTAATTATAGAGAACACGCCATATGCAGTCGTTACAAATCTCTTTACAATTCCTTAGTAAATTAGCAGCATAACAGGTAGTGTTATTACATTTCATTAAACAAAATGAGAGAATTCGTACCTTTCTATAGAATATCCGCAGCAAAAAGAGGCCACTCCCTCCGCACACGCGGCTGGAAATGGCCCCTTCATGATTACAGCCTATCGTCATTCATGACGGGACTGCTGGTTTATTTCAATTCATAGGTTACATTAAGCTGTGTAGTCACTTTAACTTCTCCCGGCTGCACGGATGTGTTGCCAGAGGCATCAGCTGAAGCGGCCATCGCCTTTAAAGTTTGATCGAAGAACACTGGTTGGCTACCAAGGTCGTTTTGGCTAACACTGATCACCTGACCCAGGCTGCGCTTAGCGGCTTTGGCGATCGCACCAGCTTTAACATCGGCGTTAGCCATTGCTTTTTCAATAACCTGTGCTTCAAAAGCAGCGCTGTCCTCTACTGCAAAACGGGCATTGCCGATATTGTTAGCTCCTGCAGCCGAAGCAGCATCCAATAACTCTCCTACTTTTGCCAGATCACGGTAAGCAACCACCAATGTATGATTAGCGTTGTAGCCCTTTACCTGCTGTCCTTCTTTTTCATTGTAGGTGTAATTTGGCTGTACATAGAATTGGGTGCTTTGAATGTCCTTATCCGCGATCTTCCAAGTGCCCTTCAGCAGTGTAGTGATTTTTTGGATCTTGGCTGCGTTCGTTTTCTGTGCTTCCTGTGCCGTTGCTGCCGAAGTATCCACAGCGATGGACAGATAGACGATATCCGGTTTGATCGACAATTCGCCTTTACCGACTACATTTACTACATTCTTCTGTACCTCATCCGCATAGGCCGTGGCAGTCCCCTGGAATACAGCGCTCAAAGCACTGCCTCCAACAAGCAAACTCCCTGCCAGCATTACCGTTCCAAATGATTTAGCTAATTTATTCATGTTTACTATCCCCTTTCAGCCTTCTTGATTAGTTGGTACCCTTTAGACGGGACGGGTTGGCAAATGTTGCATCATTTTATATCGGAACACAAAAATATTTATCGATTATTCCAGACTCTTTTCAAGATATCCTCCGGTTTCAATCCAGAAGCGACGGATGACATTCCCATCTTCCTCGGTGTAGGGCTTATCTTCGACGCCGCCGTTATTAGCAATCGTCTTCGCCGATCCTGTATTCACTGCATCACAGAGTACCAGCACTTTATTAATACCGAGCTCCCGGGCCTTCACCAGCGCCTGCTTTAGCAATTCTGTAGCGTACCCCTTGCGTCTGGCCGCAGGTCTGATCCCATAGCCGATATGCCCACTCACGAGTAGCCCTCGCTCGGTTAAAGTGTGTCTGATATTAACAGCGCCGACAACTTGCCCATCCTCGGTCACCAGCCAAAATGTTGAATTCGCCACCCAGCCTTCCGGTAGACCCAGGCCTA
This sequence comes from Paenibacillus sp. NPDC056722, assembly GCF_042790635.1. Taxonomy (NCBI): domain Bacteria; kingdom Bacillati; phylum Bacillota; class Bacilli; order Caryophanales; family Paenibacillaceae; genus Paenibacillus; species Paenibacillus sp. NPDC056722. The sequence continues at coordinate 17,149 of NZ_JBHTYV010000023.1, forward strand.
GTCGGTTCTCCTCCAGAAAGTGCAACATCGCTGCAAAATCACTAGGATCCTTCTCAACAACCCAAGGAACGATATCTTCCTCACTATCGACCCATTCCCGGTAAAATTCCAAATAGGCCTCTTTATACTCAGGACCCGGCGTTACCAATCTCACATGCTTCGCCATAACTATACACCTCATTATCAATAGTCTAATAAATTCAAATTTATAGTTTTCAATATAAAAAAAAGCCCACAAGGGGGCTTTTGGTCCTGCCGAATATAAAGTAAGGCCTTACAATTATTGGTTCTCCAGTTCTTCCTTGCTCACCAAACTGGTCAAAGCGGTTACAGCTTGATCCGCATCAGCGCCATCTGCGCTAATATAAATCTCCGTGCCGGAACTGATCGCCAGACTCATGATACCCATAATGCTCTTAGCGTTTACTTTTTTATCGTCTTTTTCCACGAAAATCTCCGACGAAAACTTGTTGGCTTCTTGCACGAACAATGCTGCCGGCCGAGCATGGAGACCCGTCTTCAGCCGTACAACTACCGGGTGCTTTGTCATGAAACACTTACCCCCTAATTGAGATCTGCCCAAAAATTTCACATTAAATTTTATAATATTATATCATTATTACTTATTCCACACTAGAAAAAAATACTTAGCCGCCTCTTACCTTATCCGCCAGCTCATCAATCTTCCGCAGTCGGTGGTTTACGCCCGATTTACTGACCGTTCCCTTCAACATCTCACCAACCTCTTTAAGGTTGATATCCGGGTGCGCCAGCCGTATTTCTGCTACTTCACGCAGCTTATCCGGCAGGCTTTGCAGGCCAACTTCCCGCTGCAGCAGCTTGATATTCTCAATCTGCCGCACGGCTGCACTGATGGTTTTGTTCAAATTGGCCGTCTCGCAGTTCACGATCCGGTTGACGGAATTACGCATGTCGCGCATAATCCGCACATCTTCAAATTTGAACAAGGCCTGGTGCGCCCCAATCAAGCTAAGGAATTCGATAATTTTCTCGCCTTCCTTGATGTACAGAATGAAGCCTTTTTTTCGCTCAATGCAGCGGGCATTCAGGTGGAATTCACCCGCAAGATCCACTAACGCCTTGCAATGCTCCTCATACATAGAAGCAATCTCCAGATGGTAAGAGGAGCCCTCCGGGTTGTTGACCGATCCGCCCGCCATGAATGCTCCGCGCAGATAAGCCCGCTTGCAGCAATTCTTAGCGACAATTTCATGGTCAATCCCATCCGTGAAAATAAAGCCCTCGGAGACGATTCTTAGATCATTCAATATCTCCTGCACATGGCTCGGGATTCGAACGATATAGACATTATTCTTCTTCAAACGCATTTTTTTACGCACGAGCAGCTCGATATGGACCTGGTAATATTTCTTAAGCAAAGAATATACCCGTCTTGCAATCGCGGCGTTCTCCGTCGAGATGTCAAGAACCACCTTTTTGCTTGAAAGCTGCACCGAACCGTTCATCCGGATCAGGGCTGACATTTCCGCTTTCTCACAGCAGGGCTGGCTCTCCACCATCGTCAGCTCTTTTTTGGTAAGTGCCGCAAAAGACAAGAATCTCACCTCTTTCATGATATCACTTTATTACCGCTACGGGAAATTCCGCAGACAACTGTACCTAAGCCTCGGGGCCCGATCCGTTGCTGACAGGTTTTCTGGTCATCCAGTCCTGTACAAGCTGGTAAATGTGATGGCTTAACTTATCCGTATCATGCCTTAAATACGTCCGAAATAGTACAAGCTTATCGGCAATCACCTTATAGCGGTTGCTTTCAAGCGCCTCCCGGTCGAGCTGCACCGGACGTGCGCCCTTCTCGGCGTATTTACTCTGTACCTGCTCTGGGATTTCGCCATCATTGACGATGACGTAATCGAACAGATGCAGCCCAATATGCTCATAGACCGCCTGGAGGTGATCACTCACGGTGTAATTATCCGTCTCTCCGGGCTGTGTCATGACATTACAGACAAAAATCTTGATCGCATTCGAATTCACGACCGCCTCCGCCAGCTTCGGCACAAGCAGGTTCGGCAGAATGCTGGTGTAGAGACTGCCCGGTCCAAGAAGAATCGCATCAGCCTCTTCAATGGCCTGCAGCGCTTCGGGGAGCGGTTCCACATCGGCAGGCTCCAAGAACACCCGCTTGATGACACCACCGGCTTCCGGAATCTTCGATTCGCCGGTGATAATGCTGCCATCCGCCATTTCGGCATGCAGCACAACCGCATCGCCCGCAGCCGGAAGCACCCGTCCGCGTACGGCGAACAATCGGCTGAGCTCACGCACGGCGGTGACGAAGTCACCGGAGATATCGGTGAGCGCCGCCAGAATCAGGTTGCCGAGGCTATGCCCGGCAAGCCCCTCACCATTGCTGAAGCGGTATCGCATGATATCCGCCATCAGCGGCTCTACATCCGCCATCGCCGTGAGGACGTTGCGGATATCGCCTGGAGGAGGCATCTGCAGCTCACTGCGCAGAATGCCGGAACTGCCCCCATCATCGGCTACCGTGACGATAGCCGTTATATCAAGCGGCTTTTCCTTCAAACCGCGAAGCATTACAGACAGTCCGGTCCCGCCGCCCATCACGACGATTCGGGGACGCTGTCTTTGTTCTTCAGCCACTATTGATCCCTTCTCTCGTTAATGCCGATCACGCTCGGAATCACGATGACTGACCGTGACGGATTCCGTCTCGCTGACCCCCAGCATTTTACCCAGATATTCTGATATCGCTACCGAACGATGCTTACCGCCGGTACAGCCAATGCCAATAATAATCTGGGATTTACCTTCCTTGCGGTACTGGGGAATCAGAAAATGAAGCATATCGAGCAGTTTGGTCAGGAACGCCTGCGTTTCAGGCCATTTCATTACGTACTCATAGACATCACTATCCTGGCCTGTGTGAGGCCGCAGGTGATCCACATAATGCGGATTGGGCAGAAAGCGGACATCGAAAACGAGGTCTGCATCAATGGGTATTCCGTACTTGAAGCCGAACGATGTGATATTGACAGAGAGTGTGCTTTTTCCAAGGTGGGAAAAACGAGATACAATCTTCTCCTTCAACTGCGCCGGTTTCATGCTGCTGGTGTCCAGGTACTGGGTTGCTGAACTCTTCAGTTCATCCAGCATTTTGCGTTCCAGCTTGATGCCATCAAGCGGCATGCCCTTCGGGGCAAGCGGATGCCGGCGCCGGCTTTCCTTGTAGCGCTGGACGAGTACGGAATCGGTCGCGTCGAGGAACAAAATCTCGCATCCGATGGTGAACTGTTCTTTAATAAAACTGAGCGATTCAGACAGGGCCGTGAAAAATTCCCGCCCCCGCAAATCGATGACAAGCGCGACCTTGGCGATTTTGCCTTTGGACTGCTCGATCAGCTCTGCAAACTTCGGGATCAGTACGGGCGGCAAATTATCGACGCAGAAGAAGCCTAAGTCTTCCAGACTCTGAACAGCAATCGTCTTGCCCGCACCCGACATGCCTGTAATGATGATCAGGGTGGCTCCTCCGGTCGGAGCTTCCTCCAGTTCCGTCATCAAGCGTCCCCTCCTATCGGATATTATATGAATAAAGGCGGTCTTTCGAGAACAACTCTAAGAGCGAAGCAGCAAGCCTGCGGCGCCAACAATACCAGCATCATTACCCAGCTCGGCAGGGATAATGCTTACGCCACCCTGGAGCGGCTCAGGCGCCAGCTTAGCGAATACACGGCGAACCTCATCAAATAGAATATCTCCGGCCTTGGACACGCCTCCGCCTACAATAAAGCTCTCAGGGTTAAGCACAGCAGCTACAGCAGCCATAGACTTGCCCAGATAGAAGGCAGCACGGTTAACGATACGGATCGCAACTTCATCGCCAGCTTTTGCCGCATCGAATACTTCCTTAGCAGCGATTTTCTCCACTATGGACAGGGAAGTACGATCACCGCGTGCTACAGCGTCATTGGCCATACGAATAATTCCCGTTGCCGAGGAAACGGTTTCCAGACAACCCATCTTGCCGCAGCCACATTGAATAGCTTCCAGATCCGGCACAACAGAGATGTGTCCAAGCTCACCAGCCAGGCCTCCGAAGCCTTGATAAATCTTACCGTTAATGATAATACCGCCACCGACACCGGTTCCGAGAGTATAGCAAACACAATTGTCTACGCCGCGTCCCGCACCGCTCCAGGCTTCGCCAAGAGCTGCCACATTGGCATCATTGTCTATTTTGACAGGCTTGTTTAAACGCTCCTCCAGAATGGCACGGATCGGCACATCCCGAAAACCTATGTTCGGCGCAAGAATGATGATTCCTTCACGGATATTTGTGAACCCGGCCACCCCTGCTCCCACACCGGCAAGCTGGTCCCAAGTGTATGGAGAGTCTTCAACGATTTGACGTACGTACTTTACGATATTATCGATAACCGTATCGACGCCTTCTTGGGTCCCTGTCGGACCTTCATAAGTATGCAGCAGGTGCCCCTCGGCATTGCAGATTCCAACCTTGATTGCGGTTCCGCCCAAATCCACGCCAACGTAGATATTTTCAGACATGTAACAAGCCACCTTTTTCTATACTAAAATAGTTAATCCTACGTACCCACTATAATAGAAGCCCTCCCTGCGGTCAAGGAAAGGCGACACACCCGGCTTTTTGTTATATATCTCCTGTGAGACTGATTAATTCTATATTAGTAAGTAGACACGGCTTTGCCGTCCTCTAAGGGACGGTATCCGTTTCAGCGAGAAATATAAGGATAATTTGTAGCGTAGAACATATAAATTCTTATATTTTAAAAAAAGACTCCCTGCCCAATGGGGTAGAGAGTCATATATTCGACTACCAGGACTCCCTGGTATATTATAATCCACTCGCAGTGCTGATGTTACTCCGATAAAATGCGTTTCTGTCCCTCTAGCGCCCGGATCGGAGCAATATTCTGCGTAAACTCCAGAGTGCCCATATAGTTACCTTCCTTATCCCGCACAGCAAAATAACGGATATAGATGAATTTATCCTTGATCGCAATCCAGAAATCCTCGGCATCCTTGCGGCCCGCCTTGAAATCTTCCAGCAGCTTCTCTACTACATGTACACTTTGCGGCGGATGGCAGTTCTGTACTGTACGGCCGATAACGGCTTTGGTCCGGGCGAAAATACGCTCCTTGCCGTGCGAGAAATACCGTACCACGTCGTTCTCATCTATAAAAGTCAGGTCCACCGGCAAATGATTGAGCACAGTCTCCAGTTGATGAAGTGACAACAGTCCAGTCTCAAAACGGATAAAGCCCTTCGGTACAGTCCCGCCTTCTTCTTCTGAGGCTACGAATTCGGCGGCTCCCTCCGGTTCCGAGGCACGCTCCGGTATCCATTCCTGCTCAGGGAAGGTCAGGCAAGAGCCGATTTCATCGCTTTCCCGGGCAATCTTCACCCATTCATCCTCAGTCAGCTTGTCGAGCGCCATAGGCAGCAGAATATTTTCTTCCTTAAATATCATCTCATTAACTTCCTGGATGATCTCTGTCAGCAGCTCGCCAACTTCCTTCTGATTACCTTGATAAGGACTCAGCTGCGCCTTGGCGGTCTTAATCAGGCTGCGGATGCCGTCATCGACGCCCCACATCACTTTGGTCGGACCATAGATCCCGTATTTCTCTAGATAAGGGAACAAAAGATTTTCCTTACGACTATAATGCTTGTCGAGGTCCAGCAACAGACTGAGGTCCTCCAGTAGCTTGTAGACCATCTTCTCGCTGTCCGCTCTCCCGAATTTGTCTGCGTGCAGAGATAGACGGAAGTTCAGGAGCTTTTCCACCTCACGGTTCTCCAGCTTGAATGTATGCACAGGGTGTCCAGGCTGCTCTTCCGGCGTCGAGGAACGGTGAATCTCCTCTATTGAGCCTTTAAAAATTGCCGTATGCACGGAACACAGGCGCTGCACCTCGGAGACCGGAATGCCCTCCTCTGTCATTAGCGAATGCTCCATCGCGGAAATTTCGGCTACCGTCACATTCCCTACCGCTTCAGCGAAGCGGGCTTTGACCTCCTCTACGCTTTTTCCAGCATGCAGTTCCTTGATAATCTCCTTTAGCATGGCTTGACGGCGGGTCTGCTCCGGCACTGTGGCTTCACGGTTATTGATCAGTTCGCTCATTGGTATTCTCTCCTTGTCTGTAATGGGGGTCATTCGGCGGAGCATCTATTCCAGAACCTTGAACCCCCGCTGCTCAAAAGTCAGCTTAACTGTACTCGGGTCCATTTTCTTCAACTTGATTCCCTTGGACAGGGTCATGAAACGGCCGGCCGTCTGCAGCATTCCTGGCTTGGCAATATCGTGAAATCCTAGCTCCACCATAATCTCCATTACCTCGGGGTGCCTGCCCACCAGTTCGAAGATGGATTCATCCAGCTTCAGCACCTTTTTCATCTGTACTCCCCCTCACTGAGAACTGTTCTCAACATCAGATTATCATAGGAAAACAGGCACCATAGTGATTGCAATCACAAAGTGAAAAAAAGTGTTTTTAAGCGGGCAGGTAGAGATTTTCAAGCAACAAACTTTCGATAATCGTAACCTCTTCAACTATGTAGATTGAACCTGGATGTTAACAAGTCTATAGTTGTCATTACGGCAAGTGTTTGGACTTCCGGCTACGGTTGTCTCCAGATTTATTGGGATTGTACCGCTATTCGCGGGTAAAGCCCGGACCGCGTATGCCTATGCTTCCGATGCCAGTTTTCCTACGAAAAGCTTTTAGGACGACACTATCGCTCCTACAGATCCAAAATCCCCTTCCAATCCGTTCCCTTAAGTAAATTTTTCAGTTCAGGCCATATAAGAGCATTTTTGTACCTTATATTTCTCAAATAGAGGCATATAAGCAAACTAAGAGCATTTTTGTAGCTTATTTTTAAGAAATCACGTTAAAAGGGGTATTGTGGAAGATTTAAGGTACAATATTGCACTTAATTTCTAATAACCACTAATTGCAGACTATTTAAGATACAAAAATGCCGTTAATTACACTTCGGAAATCATGATTATTAACTCAGGCTTTGTTTGTCATTCTAATTCGTCTATATAGATGAAATTTAAGAATAATCCAGAGGGAAATATTGGGGACGAACGTGCTACATATGGAGATTTAATCTAAACATAAAAAAAACCGCGTACCCTCAACGGTACGCGGTTGTATTACATTGAAAATATGCTTATTTATCGAGAGTCTCGCTCCAGTCATGCACCATGGTACCTTCGAGGAACTTCTCCGCATCCATTGCAGCCATACAACCTGTGCCCGCAGCCGAGATCGCTTGGCGGTAACGGTTATCCTGCACATCGCCACAGGCGAAGACGCCTGGAATATTCGTCTCCGTTGTACCCGGGTTCACTACAATATATCCGCCTTCATCCGTGGTAATTTGTCCACCGAGGAATGCCGTGTTTGGGGTGTGCCCGATAGCGATAAATACACCGTCTGCTTCAACAAGCTCTTCTTGCCCCGTCTCATTGTTGCGCACCGTCAAGCCCTTCACGCCAGACTCATCTGTCGTGACTTCAAGCGGTGTGCGGTTAAGCGCCCAGGCTACCTTGCTGTTGTCCCGCGCACGATCCTGCATGATCTTCGAAGCACGCAGTTCGTCCCTACGGTGTACCAGCGTGACGCTGGAAGCAAACCGGGTCAGGAAGCTGGCTTCCTCCATCGCGGAGTCGCCGCCGCCGACCACAACAATCTTTTTGCCGCGGAAGAAGAATCCGTCACAGGTTGCGCATGTGCTGACCCCGCGCCCCACGTTGTCCTGCTCACCGGGAATACCCAGATATCTTGCCGAAGCGCCGGTCGAGATAATCACCGACTCCGCCTCTAGTACGCCTAATCCATCTACCGTTACTTTGAATGGACGCTGGGAGAAATCAACAGACTCCACCCAACCATTCTTGAACTCCGCTCCGAAGCGCTCGGCCTGCTTGCGCATATTATCCATCAAATCAGGACCGAGTATTCCTTCAGGGAATCCTGGAAAGTTCTCTACTTCTGTAGTGGTGGTCAGCTGTCCACCCGGCTGCAAACCTTCAATAACCAGCGGGTTCAAGTTGGCACGTGCTAGATAAATAGCGGCAGTCAGCCCGGCCGGGCCTGTTCCGATTACAATTGTTTTGTACATCACAGTGGCCTCCTCGCAGATAGGGTTTTATAAGAAACGGGTTGGCCGTCCTCCAAAAAAGAGAATCGACATCCGTTTTCTCGTCAAAAAATAGGTCTCATTTATGTCATAACGCCTATAAATTGTGATATTTTCAGACATCCTCCGGTATGCATCAGGCACTTATCTGTTCTCGGTAAACGCGGAGTCAAGCTCCTGTCCAAGATCTAGTTAATTTCACATTCTGCTGCGATCCGCTTGGCATAGCGGCTGACCATCGATTCGGTGACGCCATATCGCTGCGCGACCTCACGGAACGTGACCGGCCTTTTATGCAGCTTGGCGGTCAGATACTCCAAGGCGGCACACCAGCCCTCAGCGTGACGGATGTAAGGCACATCCGGGTACAGCCGGCCGATGAACTGCTGCCAGAGCTGCTCGGCGTCCTTCTTCTGGCCGGCATCATAGCGGCGGTCCATCATGCTGGCGGTCTGGTCAATGACCCGCTGCCAGTCCTCTTTCCATTCCGGCTGTCCCTTCTGGAACAAGGGGGCCGGTTCTGGATCTTGCTGCAGCGGCGCGTTCTCCACCGGGCCACTGCCAATCAGCTTCTGCAGGCTAAGCAGAGCGGCCTCCTGCAGTTTCTCCTCCTGCAAAGGCTGTTGGCTAAGCAGGTCTTGTAGAATCCGGGACATCTCTGCGTCGTCAATCCAGCGCAATGCTTCGGTGACCTGCAGCTTCGTGTTGGTATCGCCATAACGCAGCGCCCAGAAGAATGAGGAGCGCAGCAGCGGATTGGTCTTCACTTCCTCGGCGAAGCTGCCCTTGTTATCCTTCCACAGCTTCAACTTCTCCTGAAAGGGCAGTTGATAGTTGTAGCTCACCAGCGGCATTTCGATCCCTTCACTCTGGGCTTGCTCCAGCTGGGCTAAGAAGAACTGCGGGACCACCGATTCGGGGTCCAGCTTGGTAACTTGCCGCCAGCAGCGCTGGGCTTCGGCATAAAGCCCGCTGTTGCTGGCTGCAGCCGCACAGTAATGGTAGAGGCTAGCATCCCCGCCAACCTCTTCATCCTTCAGCAGACGACGGAAATGGCCGTAAGCGGTGCGGTGGCGGCCTAGAATACCCATGGTCGTTGCCAATTTGAAGACATGCTCCTGGTGGAAGGGAACTGTAGCCTCTAGCATGCGTACCAGCCCGGTGAGTTGATCCCGGTCCCCTTCATATTGCAAGAAGATCGCCAGATTGCACAGGGCATGCAAATTGCCGGAATCTTGCTCAAGCACCTCGGAGATGCACTCCCGGGCCTTGGCGAAACGCCCCATATAGAAATAGGCCAGGGCCAGATTGTTATGTGCGGCGAGAAAGTCCGGAGTAGCGCTCACGATCTCTTCCAGCAGTCCCACTGCCTGCGTAAACTGACCTGCTTCCAGAAGTGCCCGGGCCCGGTCATGTTCCACGACCCCTTCCCGGCTCTTGATCCGGTTCAGCGGTGCCGGGCGATCCAGCTCGTACTGCAGCAGCTCCATCAGTTCCTCGGATTCAGCCAGGAACTCTCCCTTGGCATCCTCTTCCAGATATGTGACGAGCGCCCGCTCCGCCTCTTCAAAGCTTTCCATATTAGCGTAATTATTAGCCATATAGAAGTGGCATTCCGTCATTCCTGGATCTATTGTCTCCAGAACCTGGGCCAATATATCATTCGAGGCTTCATATTTACCCATCTCTGATAATATACCCGCCATGTTGCAATGATTCACCGGATTATCCGGCTCGTACTCTACAGCCTTGCGAAAATGTTTTAATGCCTTATCATATTGAAAGCGGTCCAGCGACCGAACGGCTCTTTCAAAGAAAAAATTGGCATCCAGAGTGACGGGGATCAGCTTGCTGTTCACCGCATCGTTCTCTGAAGTGGTTTCCATCATGGAAGCAACGCACCTCCCTTGTAAGCTTCCTTTATCCTTATGAAAAATAGGAGAGTGGCGCCCTGCGGCAGCCCTACACTCCTTATTTAAGGTCTCTGTCGTTTCCAGTAATGGTTCCGACTGTCTTCACACAGTATACCACATGTATCAAGGAGATTCTCACCATGAGAATAGGGTTCCGACTGCAAAAACAGGAAAAGAAAGCCTTCAGAGAGTGCCTGAGACCTCAATCATGAAGATTACGCATAAAAAAAGACGGGGAATCTAGATTCCCGCGTCTCTGAATAATTGATCAATGGAGCCACCTTCCAGAATGATGCGCGTAGCCTGTGCCAGCATAGGGGCAACAGACAATACTTTGAAGCGGCTGGAGTGGTTATCAGGCAATGCGATGGAATCGGTGACCACGACTTCCTGAATGTTAGGGTGATCCAGCTTCTCTAATGCCGGCCCGGAGAACAGGCCATGCGTAGCGCAGATGATGCTGTCCTTGGCCCCTCTTTCCTTCAAACCCTCGACCACATTAACAATCGTGGTTCCCGTATCAATCAGATCTTCTATAATAATAGGCGTACGCCCTTCCACATCACCGATCACATGAGTAATGACTGATTCATTATGGGCTGGACGCTTCTTGATCATGATCGCGAACGGCGAGTCCAGACGGTTCGCCAGCTTTTCAGCCATCGATGCACGTCCGGCATCCGGAGAGACGACCACGAGATCCGTAAGCTTCTTATTCTTCAGATATCCGCTGATCAGGTCAAGCGCCGTCAGATGATCGACAGGAATATTGAAGAAGCCCTGAATGGCTGCTGCATGCAGATCGATCGTAATGACGCGGTTCGCACCCGCTGTGGTCAGCACATCCGCCACCATTTTAGCCGAGATCGGCTCACGCGGTGCGGACTTGCGTTCCTGCCGGGCATACCCGTAATACGGCACAATAATATTGACGGTGCGAGCCGATGCACGCTTGGCGGCATCAATCATTACCAGCAGCTCTACAAACATCTCATTGATGGGATGAGAGAGGGATTGCACCAAAAATACGTCGCAGTTCCGGATGCTTTCTTCGTAATGCACGTAAATCTCGCCGCTCTTGAAGCGGGTCAGCTTGATCTGCCCCAATTCCACTCCTAACCGTTCCGCAATATTTGCGGCCAGCTTTGGATTCGACGAACCGGAAAAAATACGCAATTGATGATGATGCATGACGCCCTCCTGCAAGATTATATTTTTATAGTTCAAACGGTACGGATGTGCGCTTGCGACCCTCGAATACCGCTAACTCGCGGAAGCCCGTCTCCCACAGCAGCCTGCGTGCCTCTTGAAGGCCTTCGCCGAGCTTAGCTGGGTCATGAGCATCAGAACCAAGGGTAAGCGGAATACCGAGCGCCAGCGCCTCCTGAAGCACATGCTCCGCCGGGAACATCTCGGCGCAGGGCTTAGTCAGCCCGGAAGCGTTCAGCTCCATGGCGATGCCACTTTCAGCAATGGCTTGCAACGCGCTGCGTTCAAGCTCCTTTACCTCAGCACGACCTTCAGGGCTTTGCGGCCCATAGCCGAAGCGCTTAATCACATCCATATGTCCTATAATATCATATAATCCCGATAACGCCGACTTCCTAACCGCATCATAATATTTCCGGTAAACGTCCAGGGGATCCTTGCCCTCCCAGCCGTGAACTTGCCGGAAATCCGTGATATCCCACTCTCCCAGAAAGTGTACGGAACCGATTAAATAATCCCACGGGTACGGAGACAGCAGCTCACGAATCTGCTCCTCGTAGCCTTCGATATAATCAGCCTCCAGGCCTACTCTCAGATCAATAATGCCCCGGTATCGCTCTTTTAGCGACAGACACTCTTCCACATAGCAGGGCAGCTCTGACAGTGGCATCGCCATCTCGGGATAATAGCTGGCCGGGTCCACATGAATCAACGGCAAATGATCAGATAAGCCCATTTGTTCCAGACCCAGCTCTATCCCGCGCTTGACGTACTCCTCCAGCTTGCCCACAGCATGCCCGCAGCGTTCATGATGGGTATGATAGTCGATATGCATTTCTTAAGAACCCCCTTAGTCGCGGCGTGGGCGTTCGTGACGAGCGCTTAGTTCTTCCATGATCTCGTCCAGCGGCAGCTTGCGTTCCTGCAGCAGCACGAGCAGGTGGTAGATCAGATCACTGATCTCCAGACGCAGCTCGGCATTATCTTTATTCTTGGCGGCGATGATCGTTTCGGAAGCTTCTTCGCCTACTTTTTTCAGAATCTTGTCGACGCCCTTATCGAACAGATAAGTTGTGTACGCACCTTCCGGCCGTTCTACTTCCCGCTCAGCAATGACGCGTTCCAGTTCGCCAAGTACCGCGAAGCGTTGAGCGTCTGAAAGATTGGCTGCAGCATTGGCCGCTTGCGCATCTTTCTCTGCGTCCAGTGCCACCTCAACTGGTGGATTAAGCGGAATCTCGCGGAAGAAGCAGGAGGTCTCGCCTGTGTGGCAAGCGGGGCCTTCAGGAACCACTTTGACCAACAGAGTATCACTGTCGCAATCGTAATGAATGGAAGTGATCCCTTGGGTATTTCCGGAAGTACCGCCCTTATGCCATAGTTCACTGCGCGAACGACTCCAGAACCAAGTCTGTCCACTCTCCAGCGACAGCCGCAGCGATTCCTCGTTCATATAGGCGAACATTAGAACCTCCAGCGTATTTGCATCCTGAACGACTGCTGGCAGCAGACCCGCCTCGTTCCAGCGGATGCCCTCCAAGACCTCTTGTTGTGTCAGCTCTTTCTTTCCTTGCTCCTGGCTCATCGGATCTCCACCCCTTTTTGCTTCAAATCAGTCTTCAACTCATGAATAGCAATTTCTTTATAGTGAAAAATGGTAGCGGCCAGCCCAGCATCCGCCTTTCCTTCCGTAAATACATCGTAAAAGTGCTCTTTCTTCCCGGCCCCGCCTGAAGCAATCACAGGAATGCTGAGCAGATCGCAGACAGCGCTTGTCAGCTTCAGGTCAAAGCCGTCCTTTGTACCGTCAGCATCCATACTCGTAAGCAAGATTTCACCTGCTCCTAGTTTTTCCGCTTCCTTGGCCCAGGAAAGTGTACGGATTCCGGTCGGCTTGCGTCCGCCATGCGTATACACTTCCCACTCGCCCCAAGCGTCATTGTATTTGGCATCAATAGCCACGACAATACATTGGGAACCGAAACGCCGGGCACCTTCCAAAATTAGCTGCGGATTGGTGATAGCCGCAGTGTTGATACCAATCTTATCCGCACCTGCGCGCAGCAGCCGCTTCATATCCTCCGGTGCGGAAATTCCGCCGCCGACGGTAAAAGGAATTCTGATCTCACCTGCGGTCTGCCGTACCACCTCAATCATGGTCGCCCGGCCTTCCACTGAAGCGGAGATGTCCAGAAATACCAGCTCATCCGCACCTTCGCGGTCGTATAGAGCTGCCAGTTCGACTGGATCACCAGCGTCGCGCAAATTGACAAAGTTGACGCCTTTGACTACCCGCCCGTCCTTGACGTCGAGGCAGGGAATGATACGTTTAGCCAACATAGATGATATCCCCCGATCTTATTTCTGTCCTAGCGCCTTCAATGCTCCGCCAAGGTCGATGTTGCCAGTGTAAAGCGCTTTACCGACAATTGCGCCGCCAATACCACTGCTGCTATGCACGTTTAGACGCAGCAGGTCATCAAGGCTGGTCACACCGCCGGAAGCGATCACTGTTTTGCCGCTGGCCGCTGCCATCGACAGAATGCCTTCCACGTTCGGACCCTGCATCATGCCATCCCGGGAAATGTCAGTGTAGATAAAGGTCTCAGCGCCTTTGGCCGCCAATTCCTTGGCTAGATCCTCCGCACGCACCTCCGAGGTTTCAAGCCAGCCATGCGTGGCTACGAAGCCGTTCCGCGCATCAATGCCGATGGCTACCTTGTCGCCGTATTTACCCAGCACGGCTTCCGTGAATTCGCGGTCATTGATCGCCGCTGTCCCGATAATCAGACGGCTGACCCCAAGGCCCAGCAGCTTTTCTACATCGGCAAGGGTACGAAGACCTCCACCAACCTGCACAGGAACATTCACACTGGAAGCAATGGCGCCAATAATGGCATCGTTGACCGGGTGTCCAGCCTTTGCTCCGTCAAGGTCAACCAGATGGATAAACTCTCCACCTTGGGCTTCCCACGACTGCGCCACCTTCAGTGGACTGTCGCTGAAGATCGTTTCCTGGTTGTAATCGCCCTGCTGCAATCTGACGCATTTTCCATCCCGGATATCAATCGCCGGATACACTATAAAAGAAGACATTGACGCTCCCCGCTCTCGTTACAATATGGTTATAGCCCAGCAATGGGCTTATGTTTGTTATAGCTGATACGGTTATTGTTACTCTCGGAACTAGTATTCTAATTCTCGTTGCTACGGTTTTAGCACCTTACTATTAGCCCTTACTTGATTCTCAGAAGCTCATTGTCCGTAGCCGTTAAAAATCCCCTAAACCCGTTCCCTAGTAAGCTTCAAAAAATTCCCCAGTAACTGCACGCCGAGGTCCCCGCTCTTCTCGGGGTGGAACTGCATGCCGAAGACATTATCCTGTCCGACGATTGCCGTTACCGGATGACCATAATCAGTCACGGCCAGCAGATTGCTCTCCCGGCCCACTTCCACATGATAGGAATGAACGAAGTACACATGTCCTTCCTCTAGCCCTTCTAGAAGTGGACTCTCCGGCTGGCGGAAGCTCAAACGGTTCCAGCCCATATGCGGCACCTTGTAACCATCACGGGGCGCGAAGCGCACCACGGACCCAGGCAGAATATCTAGGCCAGCGTGGGAGCCATGCTCCTCACTGCTGCTGAACAACAACTGCATGCCTAGACAGATGCCGAGGAGCGGCTGTCCAGCGGCAGCGACCTCTTTTACCACGATATCCAGGCCGCTCTCCCGCAAATGCTCCATGGCATCGCCAAAGGCGCCGACACCCGGCAGAATAACGCTATCTGCAGCCAGTATCTGCTCACGATCACCCGTCACCAACGCCTCGCAGCCGAGACGCTCGACAGCCTTACTGACGCTGTGCAGATTGCCCATGCCATAATCGACGATCGCAACAGCCATGTTACAGCACTCCCTTAGTGGAAGGCACACCCTTCACACGAGGATCAATCAAGGTGGCTTCATCCAGTGCACGTCCCAGCGCCTTGAACACAGCCTCGATCATGTGGTGCGTGTTGGAGCCGTAGTGTACGATGACATGCAGGGTAATCCGTGCTTCCAGTGCGAGCTTCCAGAGGAATTCATGCACCAGCTCTGTCGAGAAGCTTCCTACCTGCTGAGAAGGATACTCTGCCCGGTACTCAAAGTGAGGCCGGTTGCTGATATCAATAACAACCTGAGCCAGCGCCTCGTCCATTGGAACGAACACACTCGCATAACGCTTGATTCCCTTTTTATCGCCCAGCGCTTCACGTAGCGCCTGCCCGAGACAGATACCGATATCCTCCACCGTGTGGTGATCGTCAATATCAATATCGCCATTCGCCTGAACCGTCAGATCAAACTGGCCGTGCTTGGTGAAGAGATCCAGCATATGGTTCAGAAAAGGTACTCCAGTCTCCAGCTCCGAAGTCCCGTTCCCGTCTACAGCAAAGGACAGCTTGATGTCCGTCTCGTTCGTTGTGCGGCTTAACCCCGCTTCGCGTGCCACCTGTCCGTTATTGCTCTCCATGTCCGTTTCCACCTTTCAGTTCGTTCTCCAGTCTGATTTCAATGGCCCGCGCATGGCCTTCCAGCCCTTCACGGCGCGCCAGTTCTATAATCGTCTGCCCATCACGCAGTAAAGCTTCCTTACTGTAGTAGATCAGGCTTGATTTCTTAATAAAATCGTCCACATCCACAGGGGAGGAAAAGCGTGCCGTTCCATTGGTCGGTATGATATGGTTCGGTCCCGCAAAATAATCCCCCACTGGCTCCGAGCTGTACGGGCCCAGGAAAATCGCGCCAGCATTCTCGATGGCCCCGGTCAGGCTCATCGGATCAGCGGTTACAATCTCCAGGTGTTCCGGCGCCAGCCGGTTAACGACCGAGATTCCCTCTTCCATCGACTCTACGACGATGATCGCACCGTAATTCTCCACCGAGGCCCGGGCGATGGCCTGCCGCGGCAACGCCTGTAATTGCCGCTCCACTTCGGCGGCAACCGATTCCGCCAAGCTTTGCGTTGGCGTCACCAGAATGGCCGAGGCCATCTCGTCATGCTCGGCCTGTGAGAGCAGGTCAGCAGCGACATAAGCCGGCTCGGCGGTCTCATCCGCCAGCACGACAATCTCGCTTGGACCGGCGATGCTGTCGATATCGACAGCCCCGTACACCTCGCGCTTTGCCAGCGCGACGTAGATGTTGCCGGGGCCGCAGATTTTATCGACAGGCGCGATGCTCTCCGTGCCGTAGGCCAGCGCGGCTATCGCCTGCGCACCGCCGACACGGTAGATCTCGTGTACGCCCGCTTCCGCGGCGGCCACGAGAATATAAGGGTCAATGCCTTCCTTGCCGCCGGTGGATGGCGGAGTCACCATCACAATCTCCGGCACGCCCGCGATTTGGGCGGGGATGACATTCATTAGCACGGAAGACGGGTAAGCCGCCTTCCCGCCTGGTACGTATACGCCCACCCGCTTCAGCGGGCGGATGATCTGGCCGAGGATGGTGCCATCCGGCTGCAGATCCATCCAGGAATTGCGTTTCTGCCGGGCATGGAACGCCCGAATGTTGGCTGCCGCCGCGCGGATGGCGGAGACAAACGACGCCTCAACCTTCCCGTAGGCTGCCTCTAGCTCCTCCGGCTTCACCCGCAGTGTATCCGGCGTCAAGAGGGCACCGTCATGACGCTCCGTGTAACGGAAAAGCGCAGCGTCTCCTTCTTTTTTAATATCGGCCACAATTTCCTTCACGGCCTTATTCTGCTCCGGCGTTCCATATTCAACTTCCCGCTGAAGATTGAATTCTTTGCTTGATTGGATCTTCACTGCTGGTTCCTCCTTTAGACATCCCTAACGCTGCTTGCTCACGCCAACTTCGAGCCCTGGACCTGCAATCACGCCTTGAAGCCGGTCACACAGCTGCTGGATTTCTGCATTCTTCATCCGGTAGCTTACCCGGTTCGCCACAAGACGGCTTGTAATTTCAAAGATACTGGTCATTTCCACGAGTCCGTTATCCCGCAAGGTCTGTCCTGTCTCCACCATATCAACGATCCGATCCGCCAGTCCGATCAGCGGGGCCAGTTCGATAGAGCCGTTCAGCTTAACAACCTCCACCTGCTGACCCTGCTCGCGGAAGTAACGGGACGCAACATTGGGGTACTTGGTTGCCACCCGCTGCTGAATGCCCGGCTGCCAGTTCGGCAGGCCGATAATCGACATCCGGCACCGTGCAATACCAAGGTCAAGCAGTTCATACACATCCCGGTCCTCTTCCAGCAGAACATCCTTCCCCACGATTCCGATGTCTGCCACACCATATTCGACATATGTAGGAACATCTACCGGCTTCGCCAGTATGAATTCCATGCCAGCTTCGGGAATTGGGACGACCAGCTTGCGGGATTCTTCGCCATCCGGCGGAATCGGAAGCCCGGCTTGACGGAATAATTCCGCCGCTTTATTGTAAATGCGGCCTTTAGGCATAGCCACCTTCAAAATCTGCGCCATTGTTCAATTGCCTCCATTTCCGGTGCGATCATTGGTTATTTTCTCCTGTCGCTCACGACAGTTATTTAGATCTGGTTAATTATATTTATAATTCGAAGTCATGAACGGACCGCGAATGTACGTACTTCCTCATATCTTTCTTCCTGTAGCCCGGCGCTATCAGCCCCTGGTTTATCGCCGCTATCAGAATCTCCTTGCTCGGAGAGCAAACGGGTTACTACAACACGTCCCTCCGACCGTAATCGCGCAGCCTCCTGCAGCCCATCCTGACGCCGGGATACATCGTATTGTACCAGAATAGGCAGCTCTTCCGTTTCATTCTCTGCAGGAACACCGTCCAGAATACGATTCGTCTTGAGCGAAAAGCCTGTGGAAGGAACGGGACGACCAAACTGCTGCAACAGATTGTCATAACGTCCGCCGCTGCATACCGGGAAGCCCAACTCAGCCGCGTAGCCCTCGAAGGTCATTCCGGTATAGTAAGTGAAGTCTCCGATCATCGTCAGATCGATCAACACGTGCTGGGACACCCCGTAAGATTCCAGCACCTCCCACACTTTGCATAAATGCTCGATGGAAGCCCGGGCCAGCGGGTGACCGCTAAGTTCCAGCGCCTGATTGCATATTTCCTTACCGCCACGAAGACGCAGCAGGTCGTTAAGCTCCTTCTTCTGCGCTTCAGGCAACTCCAGACGGCGCAGGGTTTCACGGAAGGAGACATAATCCCGGCTCAGCAGGTGGCTCTTTAATTCCTCTTGAGCCTCCGGCAGACCCGGCACAGCCTCCTGGAACAGCCCATTTAGGAAACCGACATGGCCCATCGCGATTTTGAAAGACTTCACCCCTGCAGCCTGCAGCGATGCAATCGCCAGCGCAACCACCTCTGCATCCGCCTCTGGGGAATCGTCACCCACCAGTTCAACGCCAGTCTGAAAAAATTCCGCTTCCCGCCCGGCCTCTTCCTCAATTGCCCGGAAGACATTAGCGTGATAAGAGAGACGTAGCGGCAGTGGCTCATCCTTCAGCAGCGAAGATACCACCCGGGCTACGGGTGCAGTCATCTCCGAACGCAGCACCAGTGCCTGACCGCGGTTATTCAGTAATTTATATAACTTCTGATCGGATGTAGAGCTGGCAACACCAACGGTATCGTAGTATTCCAGCGTAGGTGTGATCATCTGCCGGTATCCCCAACGGCTCATGCAATGCAGCACGTCTCTTTCAATCTTGCGCAGCTTCGATACCGCATGCGGGAGATAGTCACGCACGCCGGCCGGCTTCTCGAATCCTTTTGGTTTGGACATCTTCTAGGTTCACCTCATCAGGTATCATTGTGATTTATAAATTCCACTTGCTTTACTATGGTAAAGTGGTAGCAAATTAAAGTATTTGCAATATCGTATCACGTACTACTCTAAATCGTCAATTGTGCCTTGTAAAACTGTTGCTTTTCAAACCTAATTTCTTGATGGTTACCGTAGTTACAAAACCCCTCGGACCTTCCACTCCATTCAGATGCAAAGCAGAGCTCTGGCTTAAAGGGGTTGGAACCGCCCTGTCAAGGTATGCTAAAATCGTTAGGGAATCGGCCTAGTTGACCTCGTTGTACTTAGAATACCGGAATATTTCAAAGATTTATGTAATTGTGTACGTAATACATTTTCTTCAGACTGCATGAAATCCCCTTTAAAATGTTCGTATCTTATGTAGTACTTCCAGTGGAAAGAAGGAATGAAGCATGAGCAATTCTTATATGATTGGCGTGGATATCGGGACGACTAGCACCAAAGCGGTCCTCTTCGGGGAAAATGGTGACATTGTAGCCCAGGCTAACATCGGCTACCCGCTTCATCAGCCGTCCCCATCAGTGGCAGAGCAGGACCCGAATGAGATTTTAGAGGCGGTCATCGGCACCGTGTCGGATGTAATGAAACAGAGCGGGACCCGGGCAGATGATGTATTGTTCGTCTCCTTCAGCTCCGCCATGCATAGTGTTATTGCCATTGACGGCAGCGGCAATCCCTTAACGGCCTGTATCACCTGGGCCGATAACCGTAGTGCAGGTTGTGCGCTGCGTCTCAAGAATGAACTGCATGGCCAGGACCTGTACCTTCGAACAGGGACACCTATCCATCCCATGTCGCCAATTACCAAGCTAATGTGGCTGCGGGAAGATCATCCGGACCTGTTCCAGCAGGCCGATAAGTTCATTTCCATTAAAGAATACATATTCGCCAAGCTGTTCGGCGAATATGTTATTGATTACTCCATCGCCTCTTCGACTGGGATGCTTAACTTGGAGCAGCTCGACTGGGATGCTGAAGCCCTGAATATCGCCGGGATTACCAAAGACCGACTCTCGAACATTGTGCCGACTACACATGTCATGCAGGGCCTGCTCCCCGGGCTGGCGGACAAGCTTGGCTTGCTCCAATCGACCCGGTTCGTCGTTGGCGCCAGTGATGGCGTGCTGTCCAATCTCGGTGTAGGTGCCATTAAGCCGGGAGTTGTCGCCGCTACGATCGGGACCAGCGGGGCTATCCGAACGGTTGTAAATCGTCCGATTACAGATCCCAAAGGGCGGATTTTCTGCTACGCTCTTACGGCAGACCATTGGGTCATCGGCGGACCGGTGAACAATGGCGGCATGCTGTTCCGCTGGGTACGCGATGAATTCGCCGCCTCCGAAGTAGAAACCGCGAAGCGTCTTGGCATCGACCCCTACGAGGTGCTGACACGTATCGCCGAGCAGGTGCCCCCTGGCAGCGGCGGCTTACTGTTCCATCCTTATCTGACAGGTGAACGAGCGCCACTATGGAATCCTGACGCCCGCGGCTCCTTTTTTGGACTGTCGATGAACCATCACAAAGAGCATATGATCCGCTCCGTGCTGGAAGGCGTAATTTTCAATATGTATACCGTGCTGCTGGCGATGGAAGAGAGTATCGGCCGCCCGCATCAAATTCTTGCGACAGGCGGCTTCGCCCGCTCCCCGCTGTGGCGGCAGATGATGGCCGATATTTTCGACCAGGAGGTGGTTGTGCCAGAGAGCTTCGAAAGCTCTTGCCTAGGCGCGGTTGTCCTCGGACTGCTCGCCACTGGGCGTGCAGAATCCTTCGACGTCGTGTTCGATATGATTGGCTCCACACACCAGCACCATCCGTTCACTGAGCATGCCAAGGTGTACAAGAAGCTCCTGCCGATCTATATTTCCGTATTTAGAAGTCTGGAAAGTCAGTACGAGGCCATTGCCCAATTCCAGCGGGAACAAGCCGGGGAGTAGAATCCGCTATTTCTTCTATAGTAACCAGAAAGCGCCGCACACCCCACTTTGGGGATGTACGGCGCTTTTTAAGCTGTCACCTAGTATTTTAGGCAGAATGTAGGCTACAGGTCCGCAGATTAGCTCTGCACGCCTGGTTTCGCCTTCTGCGGTGCAGAGCCGAACACAATCCATGCTGGCTTCACATAGCGGAAGGCTATCGCGACAATCAACCAGGACACGAGCAACGCGACCAGCCAGCCTCCGGCAATGGCCGCGGTGTAGGCCAGTGAACCGCCATGGAACGGCAGCTTTCTATAGAAGAAGAGAAGCGCCGGATGGATCAAGTAGATTCCGAACGAGCATGCGCCTGCAGAGGTCAGCAATCTAGCAGTCAGACTGCGGCCCGCCCCGTATAGCAGGAAGGACAGCTGCAGCAGAACAAGGCAGGAGAGCAGCGCATGCAGATTGGAGAATGCCTCATACCACAGACTGTTGATGACGGTTTTCTTGGTAAAGTTATTGAACCACAGCTCCACATGAACCACACCTGCAGCGATCCACAGCAACCAGAGTGCAACCCAGACATAACCCCTGCTGGCACGCCAGCCTTCGCGAGAAGGTACCAGCCATTTTTTCAATGATCCGTAATAGACCGCTATCCCTGCCCCGAGCAGGAAGTAAGAGAAGTATGTAATGGCCAGGCTTCCCTTCGTCAACTGCCAGTACCCGTGGTTGGTCATATATTTGTTAAGAACGACGAAGCCCCACTGAAGCGCCAGCCCGATTAACGGAGCCCAAGCCGCCAGTGAACGGACCTTTTGCAGACACCACAGAATCAGCGGGAACAGCACATAGAATTGAATAATGATAATGACATAATAAAGGTGCGTGTACGCCGTACCTGTCAGCAGATACTTGCCCAGCTTGGAAGCCAGCTCCATGGGCGGCAGACTCCAACTATGTCCTGCGGTCATTTTCAATATAAAGTACATCAGCGAGAACATCACATACGGCACTATGATATAAATTAACCGTCTGCTATAGAATTTCCCAAGCGTCTTGCCGCTTAGCGGCCGATCTATGTAATTGTAGAACAAGACAAACCCGCTCAAGAATACAAATGAAGGTACTGCAAACTGACTGAATTTATTAATGAATAAGAACGGGTGAAACATGGAGGTTCCCAGCGTCTCCGCGAGTGTACGCGAAGTAGCATGAATCGCCAGCACGGCAAAAATAGCAATGGCCCGGAAAATATCCAGCTGTGGAATCCTTTCTTTTTGCTTCATTATCTTCCCTCCTGTTAAGCTTTGTGTTTCCATTATTCATATAAGACGCGAAAAACCCTGCAGGTGTTGCGCACAAGCACGCAATATTCAACTGCAGGGTCCAAGCTGTTATTCACGATTCTTCCACACTCTCCGCGCTTTGAGACGATTTCAGGTCTCTAAGTGGATTACCTCCCACAAAAGCACCGGCTGGCACGTCTCTGTGGACTACAGAGCCCGCAGCTACGATCGCCCCATCCCCAATGGTCACCCCGGGAAGGATCGTGGTATTGGCACCCACCAGTACGTTCTCCCCGATAATGACTTCACCCAGGCGGTATTCCTTAATGAGATACTCATGCGCCAGGATAGTTGTGTTATAGCCAATAATTGAGTTTTCACCAACCGTTATTTTCTCCGGAAAAAATACATCCACCATCGCCATCAGTCCAAACGCCGTATGCTTTCCTACCTTCATACCTAGCACACGCCGGTATATCCAGTTCTTTAACGGCAGAATCGGACAGTAACGGGCAATTTGAATGAAAATAAAGTTTTTGACGCCCTTCCACGGGCTGACCGTACGGTAAATGTACCACAACGAGTTATGCCCTTCCACGGGATAACGGGTCACATTTCTCACAATTAATCCGTCCCTTGATCCACGAGATCACAGATTTCCTTCATATCGTGGATGATATAGTCCGGCCCATACTTGCTAAGCGTCTCCTCGCCCTTGAGTGACCAGGCGACAGCTGCCGCATACACTCCCGCAGCCTTGGCCGACTGAATATCCACGATGCTGTCCCCCACCATCAAGGTTGTACGGAGATCAGCATTCAGATTGCGTACAGCTGTCAGGACAGGCTCCGGATGTGGCTTAGGTTCCGTAACATCGTTCACTGTCACAATGGTATCCATGTACTTGAGCAGATCGAACATTTCTAGCGCTTTGATAGTCGTCGGACGGATCTTGGTGGTTACAATCCCCATCTTAATCCCCCGCCGCGCCAATGCTTCCATCGTCTCATTCACATGTGGAAAAGAACGAATCAGAGCATCGTGATGCTCGTAATTATAGGAGCGGTAGGAAGCTTCCAAACCACTTATATCCTCCAGCCCCGAGAACACTCTCATCTGATGCTGAAGCGTAGTCCCCATGTGAGGAATCATCTCTTCCCTGCTCAGTGGGGGCAGGTTGTTGTGCTGTAATGCATACTTAAACGAATTCAGAATCAACTCGTTCGTATCAACAATCGTTCCATCCAGATCAAAAAGAACGCATTCTATTTTCAAGTTTACTGCTCCTTCTTATCCTCTTCAGTAGGCGGCTTGAGACCGGCCTGTGACCCCTTAGAGGCCTGCTGTGGTGTATGCTCTGCGCTGTCAGGTACAACGGCATCTGTGTTCCCGGTCTTTGTCGAAACAATAGGATCGGAATAATGAGCTTTCGGCTGTCCTGTAGTCC
Source organism: Paenibacillus sp. NPDC056722 (assembly GCF_042790635.1). Classification (NCBI taxonomy): domain Bacteria; kingdom Bacillati; phylum Bacillota; class Bacilli; order Caryophanales; family Paenibacillaceae; genus Paenibacillus; species Paenibacillus sp. NPDC056722. The sequence goes on from NZ_JBHTYV010000023.1 coordinate 40,975, forward strand.
GACGGATAATAATGAGCACCACAGCAGCAACAATAATTAACAAGGACAACAGCTGAGAAATGCGGATATTTCCGTAGTTTGGATCCAGGAACCCTGGTTCAAAGCCCAGCCATTTCATCGGACTCCACAGTCCATTGATGAATGATGCCAGACCACTGCTTCCATTGTAACCTAGACTGTCCGTACGCAAGGCCTCAATGAAGAAACGTCCAATGGAGTACCAGATGAAGTAAGACAGGAATATTTCACCTGCACGGACAAACTTCTGGCGCCGGAGTATCATTAGAATTGCGATCCCGAGCAGACTCCAGAGTGACTCATAGAGGAAGGTAGGATGATGAAAAGCATCTCCTATGTACATTTGATTAACAATGAAGTCAGGCAGATGTAGCTTGCTGCGCAGGAAAGATTCCTCAACAACGCCGCCATAGGCTTCCTGATTCACAAAGTTCCCCCAACGCCCGATCATCTGACCGGCAAGCAGCCCAGGTGCGCAAATATCGATAATGCGCCAGAATGGATAACCTTTATACCGGAAATAGATGATTCCGCATATAATGGCACCGATTAGCGCCCCGTAGATGGCAATGCCTCCGTTCCAGATTTTGAAGACATCCACAAAGTTATCCTTATAGTCATTCCACTTGAACGCTACATAATAAATGCGGGCACCGATAATTGCGGAGGGCACTCCCAGCAAAAGCATGTCCATAAAGAACTCCTGAGGAATGCCAAACCGGCTGCCTTCGCGAATGACCAGAAATAATCCCACCAGTGCGCCCAGTCCCAGAATCAAACCATACCAGTGAACCGGCAGAGATCCAATTCTAAAGACTATGGGGTCCAAAGCTAAAGGGAACATTCTCTCACACTCCTAGTCCAGATCATCCATATCCTCAGAGATGGTGGCTGTTAATTTGTTGGTAAACTGTAGCGCCGCATTAAAGCCCATTTGCTTCAACCGGTAGTTCATCGCCGCAACCTCGATAATAACGGCAAGGTTACGTCCCGGGCGAACAGGAATGGTTACGAGCGGAATATCCGTATCGATAATACGAGTCGTCTCTTCATCAAGTCCCAGGCGGTCGTATTGTTTATCCTGCTGCCAAGCTTCCAGTCTAACCACTAGCGTAATACGCTTATGATTGCGAATCGCACCAGCACCAAATAGCGTCATCACGTTGATAATCCCTACGCCGCGAATCTCCAGCAAGTGACGGATCAGTTCCGGTGCTGTACCATGAAGCTGGTTATCCGAAGTTTGGCGAATCTCAACCGCATCATCGGCAATCAGACGATGACCGCGTTTGACAAGCTCAAGCGCCGTCTCACTCTTACCGATACCACTGCTGCCTGTAATAAGCATCCCTACCCCATACACGTCACACAATACGCCATGAATGGTAGCCGTAGGAGCCAAACGCCCTTCCAGGAAACTCGTCAGACGGCTGGAAAAAATCGTAGTAGCCATCGAGCTGCGCAGCACAGGCAATCCCTTTTCATTACTTATATCAATGAGTTCCTGTGGTACTTCCAAAGCACGGGTGATTACAATACAAGGCGTATTGTCATTACAAATGCCCCGGACACGGCTCTTCCGCTCTTCCTCCGGCAGCATGGAGAAGAAAGCCAGCTCGGTCTTGCCCAGCAGCTGAACACGTTCTTCAGGGTAATATTCAAAATAACCGGCCATTTCCAGACCAGGGCGGTTGAGGTCATCGACCGTGATCGGCCGCTTCAGACCCTCATGTCCCGATACCACTTCTAATTGAAAATGCTGTACCAATTCAGATACTTTTACCTTCTTAGCCATGTGAATTCTTCCTTTCCTCGCCTGCGGTTTTTTCTCCGCTATCCCGCGTTCGGTTAGGATGATATTCCCATTCCATCCGCAGGTAATTCTCCTGCTAATCTTAATGGATAATGCCTATGAATGCAATCTTAATGCCCCTTAACAAAGGGTATATCCCCTTTCGGAGAAGGATGCATACCCTTCACAGGCCAATAAAAAAGCCACCCCAAAGGGGTGGCTCGCAAAGCGGGATAAGACTTATCCCAGCAAAATGTTCTTTTCGGATTCTTTGTCGAAGAAATGAACTTTGTTCATGTCGATCGCCAATTTTGGCTTGCTGCCTTCACGAGTTGTAGAACGTCCGTCTACACGGGCAATAACAGTGCTGTTGCCCACTCCGCTCAGGTACAAGAGCATTTCGTGACCCAGATTCTCGGTAACATCAACCAACGAAGAGAAGATTGTGTTCGGAGAAGCTTCCAGGAATACTGGCTCTTCGTGGATATCTTCTGGACGAACGCCCATAACCACTTCTTTACCGATGAAGCCTTTGTTACGAACGATTTGAGCTTTGCCGCCTGGTACTTCAACATCCAGGTTGTCAGCACGGAAACGAACAGCGCCGTTTACATCGCTCAAAGTACCTGTAATAAAGTTCATTGTAGGGGAACCGATAAAGCCCGCTACGAACAGGTTTTGAGGTTGGTTGTAAAGCTCTTCAGGAGAAGCAGCTTGTTGAATGATACCATCGTACATAACTACGATACGGTCACCCATTGTCATAGCTTCTGTTTGGTCATGCGTTACGTAGATACAAGTAGTTTCAAGGCGCTTAACCAGTTTAGTGATTTCCGCGCGCATTTGACCACGAAGTTTAGCATCCAAGTTGGAAAGAGGCTCATCCATCAAGAAGACTTGCGGATCACGGACAATCGCACGTCCCAAAGCGACACGTTGGCGTTGACCACCGGAGAGTGCTTTTGGTTTACGCTCAAGCAAGTGCTCGATGTCGAGGATCTTCGCAGCTTCACGTACCTTCTTGTCGATTTCTTCTTTCTTCACTTTACGCAATTTCAAACCAAACGCCATGTTTTGGTATACGCTCATGTGCGGGTACAACGCGTAAGATTGGAATACCATCGCGATGTCACGGTCTTTAGGAGCAACGTCATTCACGACACGGTCGCCAATGTACATTTTACCTTCGGAGATTTCTTCCAGACCTGCGATCATCCGCAAAGTTGTGGATTTACCGCAACCGGAAGGTCCAACCAGTACTAGAAATTCTTTATCTTTAATATCAAGATTGATATCCTCAACTGTAGCTTTATCAGAACCCGGGTATTTTTTGAAAATATGCTCTAAACGTACGCCTGCCATTGTATTTCCCCCTCGAGTCATTTATTGGATTAAAACATCAATTCGTTTCTTGTACATTTATCTTACCCCAGTTATGCCGGGATGGCTATTTGTAACGTTCACAAAAAACCTATTTTCTTTTCGTCACTTTATACAATAGCATCGTCAGCTTTACAATTGCAGCGTCTCCAAAGCTTCGGACGTCGGCCCCAGTCTCCTGCTTGATCTTGTCCAAACGATAGAGCAGCGTATTACGGTGGATATATAGCTTCTTAGCGGTTTCACTCACATTACAGTCCATTTCAAAGAAAGTCTCCAGTGTCAGCAGCATTTCCTTGTCGGACAAGACAGAGCTATAGTCGCCGATCTGCCCAAGTAGCTTGCGTCGTCTGGTGTCAGGAATACTATTCACTAGACGCTCTAAGCGCAGCTCCCAAGGGAGATGAATATATTCGCCGACCTGGAAAATCCGACCTAAAATGATGGTTTCCCGTAGCAGCGCCACTGAACCCGTTAGACCTTTGACCGGAACAACCGCCGGTGCTACCGCTAGATGAAAGATCCCTACCCATTCACTGGCGATCAGCTCATGCAGCCCCATTGAAGTCTGGGCCAGCAGATCATCGTCATTCTCTTCTTCATCTTCCTTATCATCCCCGCCGGTGAGCAGTTCCTTACGCGCTAAAATCAACCATTCCTTCTCCTGAAGCGGAATAAGCAGAACCTCATTCTCAAAATAACTCCGCAGCAGCTTCATTAACGATCTGTAAGATACCTGAGGACTGTGTACGTTTTCACTACTTAGGAGAAAAGGAATCATATCGCTGAACAGCCGGCTCTTTAAAGCCATATCATCAGGGATCTCTGCGTCATCCTTCTCTTGCTCCAACTGGGCATTCAACCAACTGCTAAGCTGACGGGCTTCCACCTCGCCTTCTTCACGAAACCCTGTGGCTTTCAGCGCTACTGCAAAGTTCTGGGCTGCATAATTGACCAGCTGAACTTCCCGCGAACTAAGACCTTCCAGTTCTACCCATACTGTCGTTATACGGCCATCATTATCATATAAGGGCACCCACAAACTTCCTTCAGAGATAACAGGCTGCTGTTCCTTGCCTTCCGTTCCTACGCCAAAAAGGGAAGCGGATTGCTGCCTCCCTAACTGCTTGAGTCCGGTTCTTTTTCCGGTGAGCTGTTCCAACTTTTGACGCAATGTCTCGCTATCCATCGTCACCATACTCCACCACTCTTACTCTTTTCGACTATTTTAACATATTTCTATGCATCATGCGGTGTCAGAACAGGTCGAACGATAATATCTTGTGCAATTTTATGTCATATTCCGGTTGTACTCTCAGAATAGTTATGTTCTTCACGTTTCAATTTCTTCAAAGCTTTGTTCATCCATATCGCTGCCAGGGCACCCTCGCCCATAGCTACTGTCGCTTGCTCAGCATGAACAGCTACATCTCCTGCCACCCATACATTCTCCACATTGGTTGTCATTGAGCGCTTATTAGCTTCTATGTGCTTGTTCTTATGCAACTCCACGCCTAGTTCGGCTGCAAGCTCCGAATGCACAGGGTTTCCGCCAAAAGCAATAAAGCCACGCTCTGCGGGAAGAAATGTACCATTTTCCAAAGCTACTCCCGTAATCATTCCATCCTCTTGCCCGTTCACACGCGATATAGTTTCTTCTATATATGTTATGCCCTCTGCGTTCAAGCGATTTAGCAATTCAGGGGACAACGCTGTTTTCTCATGATTAATATAGGTTAAATGCTTCGTCCGTTCGCGTAAAATAAAAGCCATATTCGCCCCGGCTTCCCCCGCACCCATCAGCACGGTCTGCCGGTCCTGAATCTCATACCCGTCACAGTCGGGGCAGACATATACACTGCAGCCCAGCAAGGAGGTCAACCCTGGCAGGTCTGGAAAACGATCCGATACCCCAGTTGCCAGCAATATCGTCTTCGTGCGATAGGTCTGACCTTGAATACCCCGCAGCTGAAAATGGTTCTCCTGCTTCTCCGCCTTCAGGACCTCATCCACCAAAAACTCTACTCCGACACGTTCCGCCTGTTGTCTACCACTGGCCCTCAGCGCCTCTCCCGATACGCCATCCGGCCATCCCAGTATGTTATGATAGCTCCGGCACAGACTCGAGCGTCCCTTCCCAGCGTCCACCACCAACACACGATGAGCCGAGTACCGACCCAACTGAATCGCTGCCTGTAAACCAGCAATCCCACCACCAACAATAATCGCATCATATATCAAGGAATATCCCTCGTTTCTGCACTGCATGAATACCCTTATAATTAAACGAAATCCAGATTTTTAAACTTGCTTACTGTAATCCTTCTTCAGTTTTCACTGGAAAAACAAAAAATAACTAAAAAACAAAAAAGCCACCACCATAAAGGTGATGACTTTTTCTAATTGGGATGAGCCATGAAGGACTCGAACCTTCGACACCCTGATTAAAAGTCAGGTGCTCTACCAACTGAGCTAATGGCTCATAAATGGTGGGGGATGATGGATTCGAACCACCGAACACGTACGTGAGCAGATTTACAGTCTGATGCGTTTGGCCACTTCGCTAATCCCCCAAGAAAGGTGGCTCGGGACGGAATCGAACCGCCGACACGAGGATTTTCAGTCCTCTGCTCTACCGACTGAGCTACCGAGCCATATGAAATTTTTACATGACAATGAAGCGGAATAGTTACACTTCCACTCTTCTGTGGAAAACTATACTTCATTAAGATAAATGGCGGAACCGACGGGATTCGAACCCGCGATCTCCTGCGTGACAGGCAGGCATGTTAGGCCAACTACACCACGGTTCCACAATTTAGATGAAAAAATGGTGCCGGCGAGAGGACTTGAACCCCCAACCTACTGATTACAAGTCAGTTGCTCTACCAATTGAGCTACACCGGCACAGTGTAAGGTATTACGGTATTATAAATGGTGGAGGCTGAGGGGATCGAACCCCCGACCCTCTGCTTGTAAGGCAGATGCTCTCCCAGCTGAGCTAAGCCTCCAGGTATTATGGTAGCGGCGAAGGGGATCGAACCCCCGACCTCACGGGTATGAACCGTACGCTCTAGCCAGCTGAGCTACACCGCCACAATAATTAGTATTCATATGGATTGGAATGGCGGAGAGAGTGGGATTCGAACCCACGCACCGCTTACGCAGTCTAACCCCTTAGCAGAGGGTCCCCTTATAGCCACTTGGGTATCTCTCCAAACAAGACTTTTTCCATATAATCCATACAGGCTTAATCGCCTGAAAACTGAATCCGAAACGAATTTGCATTCTAACTATAGGATAAGCCCTCGACCGATTAGTATTGGTCAGCTCCATGCATTGCTGCACTTCCACCTCCAACCTATCTACCTCGTCGTC
>NZ_JBHTYV010000024.1:0-40718 GCF_042790635.1 Paenibacillus sp. NPDC056722
ATTTTAATAAAAGTGCTTCCGAAATTGAAACAAATGCTATATTATAGTATCTCATATGAATAATAATAGTTTATTCTGCATATTAATCCGGTTCTTACATGGGAGTGTCAGTTTTCCGGATGGTTTAGAAGATATGCCGGAATGGAGGAATGCAAGGATCACAGCTTCATAGAGCCGAGATGATACTTCGGCCAGAAATCTATCAACATGAACATACAGGGGGTTTACCATGTCTAAAAGATTATTATCCTTATTAATTGCGTTTACCCTGGTGTTGTCAGGACTGCTTCCCGCAGCCTATGCCGCACCAGAAGTAAGTGAGATTGCACCGCAATCTGTAACAGCACCTGCAGCAGCTGACATAGCAGGATCTTCCGAAGGGACATCCCAGCCATCGGTAACATCGGAAGTCTATACGCCACCTACAATATCTACTGAGGTATACCAAGCTTCCATGACGGAAGCCAGAACACTGGAAATCACGTTCGATCTTCCGCAAGGCACAACCACTGACCAAATCATCTGGAACTTCGGCAGAAATGCAGAAGAGATGAAGCCGCTGGCTGCTTGGAAGAAATGGAATAATGACTCTAAAGTTAGAGATTATACGGGAGACCCATTCATTAAGGTGACTTATGAGCCTGTCTCTGGTTCTACTGTCAAAGCACTGGTTCATTTTGACCTTTTGTATGGTGTCAATTTGTCGCTCTCCGGGATCCGTGCAGAGTATGTGAAGCGTGCAGGTATTTACAACCTGGAAGCCTCCATCCCGTCCGGACATGTTGTGGCAGTGCAGCAAGTGAAGCTGAACCCGTATGATACCTATCATACATACGATGAGATTAAACCGGCGATTGACCGTATCACTGCGCCGAGCAACAATAAATATAACCGCTACGTAGAGTATCAACAAATTGGTACCTCAACCCAAGGCCGTGCGATCCACTTCTCCATCGTGGGCAAAGACAAGGCTTCTGTGGACCAATATTTGAATGAAACCTTGCCACTGATGATGAATGACCCTGCCGCATTGCAGGCGAAGATCAGAAGCGGTGAACTGAAAGACTATAAAGTACCTATCTGGCTGAACAACATTCATGCTGATGAAGCTAACGGGGTAGACGTGATCATCAAGTTCCTCGACACCCTGATGACACAAAAAGTAGTATCGTATGACACAACTGACGATAAAGGCAATGCCAAAAAAGTATCATTGGATATTGATACGGCATTAGATAACGTAATCTTCCTTCTGGATTATGTAGAAAATCCGGATGGCCGTGCGTTGAACACACGCGCAACATCTACATTGCTAGACCCGAACCGGGATAACTCTTACCAGACTCAACCTGAAACACAAGCTGTAACGGCTCAAATCGCCAAATGGACGCCACTTAGCTTCCTGGATATGCACGGATTTGTCAGTGGTTTCTTGATCGAGCCTTGCACTCCGCCACATGATCCAAACATCGAGTATGACCTGGTACTGGACAACATGGTTGATCAGGCCAAAGCGATGGGGAATGCAGCGATTGCGAATACAAAATATGATTCCTATCATATTCCTTACTTGGAAAGTGAAGATAAAAAGAATGATCCGAATTACAAAGATAAATCCGGCACTTATGCCACTGGATGGGATGATGCTTCCCCAGCGTATACAGCAGTATATGCAATGCACCAAGGTGCAATGGGACACACGCTTGAAGTTCCTGAGCTGAACGAAGATTCACTGGATGCTTTCTACTACGCTACTCTTGGAGCAACAAGCTATGTAGTGGACAACAAGGAGAAGCTGTTCCTGAATCAGCTGGAAATTTTCAAACGCGGCATCAATAATGAAGATAACAGAGCAGTTGATAAAAACTTGATCAATGCGAAATACGAGCCGATCGGCCGTCCGCGGGGCGAGAATGCAAACTTCTTCCCTGAGTATTACGTGTTGCCAGTTGACAAGAACCTGCAAAAAAATGAGCTGGAAACGTACAAAATGGTACAATACCTGCTTCGTAACAACATCAAGGTAGAGCAGACCACCACTAGTGTTACTGTGGGTTCTGTCACTTACCCAGCAGGAACCTATGTCGTGAACATGCATCAGGCCAAACGCGGATTTGCGAACCTGGTTCTGTATGATGGACTCAACGTATCCGACTTCAATGAAATGTATTCCGATACTGTACAGAATTTCGCGGACATGCGCGGTTTCGACCGCCACATTATCCGCACTGCTGATGCTTTTAAGGGAATAACAAAGCAAGTTACCAGTATTGCAATTCCTAGCACCAACCTAGATAGCTATCCATTCGAGCAAAGCTACGTAATCCGTAACAGTAACAATGATGCGATCAAAGCAGTAAATGAGCTGCTGGCGAACAAAAAAGCTGTAACTCTGCTCGAAAAAGACGGATATGGATATGAAAAAGGAAGCTTCCTCGTCTCCAGATCAAACTTAAGAACCGTTGCTTCCAAATATCTGCTGGATCTTGTGCCATTCAATCCGGATGCAGATAAGACAGGTAAGCTCTTGAAGGCTCCAAGTGTCGCCATTGGCGGTGCACCTGGCTTTATTGTGGCTGATCTTGGATTTAAAGTAACAACAGATACCGCAGCAGCCGACGTTCTTGTGAACTCGGGAACCAATCTGATTACTTCCGGTAAACCGTTTATCGGTTATGGTAGAAGTATTCTGAGTACAGTCAAAAATCTTAAGGTTCTGCCTGGTCTGGATTATTCTAACCCAGTCAACGCAGCTGGCAGAGCTGACGCTCATGAAGGATTGTTCAAGGCGGTTATCTCCCAAGATAACGTAATTACAGCGCCTTACGCAGCTTCTGAATACCTGTACACTGTGTCGGCGGCTTACATCACTGCCGTTCCAGAGGGTGCAGAAGTGCTGGCTAAATACGGCAACGGCGATGATTTCTTCAAAGCCGGCTGGTGGCCGAACAGCAGTGCTGCTAAGGACCAAGTATTGGCTCTGAGCTACAAGCAGAACAACCTGAATGTAACATTGTTTGCTAACGACCTACTGAACAAATATCACCCGCAGAACCAGTTCCGTTTGCTGGCTAATGCGATCTATGCTTCTTCTCCGGCTGCGACTGAAGCAGACGGTATGGACAATGGTGGTTTGGAGACTCCACCGCCAGTGTCATCGGGTGGCAACGGACCTGTTGCAACACCAGCACCATCAGCAACGCCTGCACCAACCGCAACACCAGCTCCAACAGTTCAACCGTCTGCGCCTGCAGCAACACCTGTGCCAAGCTTCACTGATCTTGGTAAAGTGGTTTGGGCAACAGATGCCATTAAGGAACTGACGGAAAAAGGCATTATCAAAGGTGTAAGCGACAATTCATTCGCACCACTGAAAGAAGTTACACGTGCCGAATTCATCACCATGATCGTTCGTGCTTTTGACCTGCTGGATGAGAATGCCGCTGCTTCCTTCAGTGATGTCAAAGCAACGGATTGGTCTTACAGCTACATCGCTTCCGGGGTCAACAACGGCCTGATTAACGGTGTAGGTGGAGGCAAGTTCGATCCGAAGCGTGCGATTACACGTGAAGAAATGGCGATCATTGCCGCCAATGCCCTGAAGAAATTCAAAGGCAAGTCTGTAAACGACGCTGACGCGACCCTGGCAACCTTTAAAGATAAAGGAAGCATTGCTTCTTACGGTAAAGAAGCGGTAGCGCTGCTTGCCCAAGAAGGTATCGTTAAAGGTTTGACAGCCGACACGTTCGGACCGAAAGGTGTTGCCAACCGTGCCCAGGCTGCGGTTATCATTAGCAATCTGATTAACCTGAAGTAATAGAATCAACAGATAAGAATGAAGGATGTCCCAAAGCCGATTATGGCTTTAGGGGCATCCTTTTGCTTTGTATAAGTGTAATTAACAGCATTTTTGTACCCTAAATACTCTGCAGCTAAGGATTAGTGGGAATTAAGGACAATATTGTACGTTAATTTCCCTTGAATAGTCCTTTTAAGGTTATTTTAGGAGAATAAGATACAATAATGTCCTTATTTTCTTTTTTTGCCTCTTTTAAAGAAATTTAAGGTACAAAAATGCTCTTAGTTGGGGAGCTAGAGTCATTTTCCATTGTTAAGAAGACTGCTGCGGGGCATCGGAGTGTTGCGGCTAAAAGTTAAAGCCCGAACTTCACCAGAATAACGCCTGATCTTCTGTTTGAATCTTAATGTCACTTAATACAATAGAAAAATTTTACTTTAAGTATTATTTGTATTAGAGTATATGATACAAATACCCAATTAACAGCTATAACGGCTATAACAGGGAGGCTCTATGATCATTACTCTGGATTTTAAAAGCGAGCTTCCGATCTATGTCCAACTCCGCAACGAAATCGTAATCGGGATAGGTTCGGGAGCACTGGCTTACGGCGAAAAATTGCCAACCGTCAGGCAAATGGCCCAAGACCTTGGTGTGAACGCGATGACGGTGAACAAGGCCTATGCCATTTTGAAGAATGAAGGATTTATCTCCATTGATCGCAGGCACGGGGCTACGGTCATGCCGCTGGCGGCGGGACAGGCGGAATTTAAAGCGAAGCTTGAGAATGAGCTGCGGCTGGTCATCTCAGAAGCAAGCTTGAAGGGAATCCCCCGCGACGAGTTTATGCAGATGTGTACTTCCATATTTAGTGCGGTGACGTTTAAACCAAATTCTATTTCAGAATAGGGGGACTTCAATGCAGATTCTCTTTTTGTTCATAGGACTTTTAATCTTCACGATTATTCTGGTCACTTATGCAAGTCAACTTAAGCCCAGAGAAAGCCTGTGGTTTGGTGTGAGCCTACCGGCTGAAGCGATGGAGGATGAAGAACTGACGCGTCTGCAGGTGACAAGTAAAAAAAGGTTCGCTGCCTATAGTGTATGGCTATTGCTTGCTTTGCTGCCGCTCCTGTTCCTGACTAAGTACGTCTCACTAGCTTATATCTACACGATGGTCTGGGGAGCTGTCATGATGTATGTACTTCGGATTCCCTTTCTGAAAGCGCACCGGGCAGCCAAGGAGATCAAAGTGAGAAACGGATGGTTTGTCGGAGAGAAAAGGGTTGTCCGTGTGGATACCAAGCTCTCGCTGCTTAAGGAGCGGATGATGATTTCCCCTTTTTGGTTTATAGTGCCTGCGCTCATTGGTGCTGTTCCATTTATTATAGGGGGGCAGGGAGACGGCGATAACCGGGTGATCGGAGCGGTTGCATTGGCGACGGTGGCGCTGATGCTTATCGTATTTCGGGCTTTTGGCAAAATGAAACCAAAGGTGTTCAGCGTGGACAATGAACTTAATGTGAAACTCAACAGGATCGTCCTGAGGTACTGGTCACTGCTGTGGCTTGGCCTCGCCGTTCTAAACAGCGTTAGCGCTGTTTCGCTTGCCTATGCTCTTCAGAGGGAGGTCTCCCCGGGGAATGCAATATGGATAGCGGGCGCTCTGATCATTAGCGTTCTGCCTGTGGCCGGTATTTTGCTGGTACACCACAAAGTGCAGACGTTATCGGCGGACATCGCTGGGCAGGGAGAAGGCGCGGTCTTTGTTACCGATGATGATGAGTATTGGATTAATGGGACTACATATAATAACCCGAACGACAGCTCACTTATGGTACCAAAGCGGATAGGGATCGGCACAACGATTAACACGGGGACAAAAGTGGGTAAAAGCATATATCGCAGTCTGTTTGTATTTTTGCCAGTTGTCCTTATCGGGACGGGCTGGATGACTGTTCAGGCAGAATTTTCAACTCCACACTTTGCGTTGGGCGAGAACCAACAGGTGAGTATTGAGTATCCGCTGTACAACTATAGCTTCAATCTAAAGGATGCTGAGGAGATAAAACTTGTGGATGCTTTGCCGCGCGCACGACGCACAAATGGGATCTGGGTGGATACAGTAGCTATAGGCAACTTCAAGCTTGACACCTACGGGAAAACTAAAATGTACACGTATAGAAATTCTCCGCCGTATATTGTGATCAAATTGCCGGATATCTATGTGGTGTACAATACCAAAGATCCTTCCCAGACGAAGAAGATTTTTGCCGATCTGCAGGATAGGTGAGTTATATCATTGAATTATGAAAAATTCGTATCCACTGGTGGGTTACTGTGATACAATAGTCTAGTTGTCTAATTTTAGTTCTCGCCGTATGGATTTTTTGAATTTAAAAGTAATAATCACAGGAAAACAGAGCATTTCAGTGTATTTCGGTGAATTGTAGAGTATTAACAGTGAAACTCAAAGATTTTACTCAAAAGATATCATTTTTTGTCGGTTTTTATTGATTATTTGGGAACTATTCTGTATAATCAGCCTTGTTGATTTTGCATATGGAATTTAGGAGGTTATTAATTTGGGAAAAGCGTTAATTATTGGCGCTGGCGGTGTTTCCAGTGTTGTTGTTCATAAATGCTGCCAGAATCCGGATGTGTTCGAAGAGATTTGTATTGCAAGCAGAACGGTTGCGAAGTGCGACGCGCTGAAAGATAAATTAGATGGTGGCCGTACGAAGATTCAGACGGCACAAGTTGATGCGGACAATACGGAGGAAGTTATCGAGCTTATCAAGAGCTTCGGGCCGGATGTTGTCATTAATGTGGCTCTCCCTTATCAGGACCTGACCATTATGGATGCCTGCCTGGCAACCGGTGTTCACTATGTCGATACTGCAAACTACGAACCACAGGATACTGCGAAGTTCGAGTACTCCTGGCAATGGGCTTACAAGGAAAGATTCGAGAAAGCTGGCCTTACAGCGCTGCTGGGCAGCGGCTTTGACCCAGGCGTGACAGGCGTGTTCACAGCCTATGCACAAAAGCACTACTTTGATGAAATTCATACGATTGATATTGTGGATGCCAATGCAGGTGATCACGGTTACCCGTTCGCAACCAACTTCAATCCTGAAATAAATATTCGTGAAATTACCGCAAACGGACGTTACTTCGAGGATGGCAAATGGATCGAAACTCCACCGTTGTCTGAGAAAAAAGTATATGACCTTCCGGAAATCGGTCCAAAGGACATTTACCTGTTGTACCATGAGGAATTGGAATCCCTCGCAGTTAACATCAAGGGCGTGAAGAAGATCCGTTTCTGGATGACCTTCTCGCAGAACTACCTGAATCACCTGAAGGTGCTTGAGAATGTAGGTATGACTTCCATCGAGCCGATTGTATATGAAGGCAAAGAAATCATTCCTTTGCAGTTCTTGAAGGCGATTCTGCCAGACCCGGCTTCCCTGGGACCAAGAACTAAGGGTAAAACAAACATTGGCTGTATCATCCAAGGTACTAAAGACGGCCAACCTAAGACTTACTATGTATACAACGTATGCGATCACCAAGAGTGCTACGCAGAAGTAGGCTCCCAAGCGATCTCCTACACAACAGGCGTACCGGCGATGATCGGTGCAATGATGATCCTGAAAGGCATCTGGAACAAACCAGGCGTATACAACGTTGAAGAGTTCGATCCAGACCCATTCATGGAGCAACTGAACAAACAAGGATTGCCTTGGCAAGAAGATTTCTCGCCAACGCTGCTTGACTAAGGCCAATGAAGGAAATCGGTATTGACATCAGCAGCCTGCCGTCGCCCAGCTATCTTGTGGATGAGAGATTGCTGGTACGCAACCTTGAAGTTTTGAATTCTGTGCAGGAACGTTCTGGCGCCAAGATCCTCTTGGCCCAGAAGGGTTTCTCTATGCACTCCATGTATCCGCTCGTTGGCAAGTACCTGCATGGCGTGACTTCCAGCTCCTTGTTCGAGGCCAGACTTGGCTATGAGAAAATGGGCAAAGAAGTTCATGTCTACGCTCCGGCTTACATGGACCGTGAGTTCGACGAAATCATGAGCTACAGTGATCATATTGTGTTTAACTCCTTCGATCAATGGAACCGGTTCAAGGACCGGGTACAAAATGCACCGAAGAAGATCAGCTGCGGTATTCGCGTTAATCCGGAATATTCGGAGCTTGAAATTCCGCTATATGATCCGTGCTACAACTTCTCGAGAATGGGTGTAACCCTGCCGAACTTCCGTCCGGAAGAGCTGGAAGGTATTGATGGACTGCATTTCCACACGATGTGTGAGCAGAACTCCGATACCTTGGAGCGGACGCTGAAGGTCGTTGAAGAGAAGTTCGGTGAATACCTGCATGGTATGAAATGGCTGAACTTCGGCGGCGGACATCATATTACCCGTCCGGACTATGATCTGGATACCCTAGTTCGCTGTATTGTGTACATGAAAGAGAAGTATGATCTGGAGATTTATCTGGAGCCGGGCGAAGCAGTTGCTCTGAACACCGGATATCTGGTGGCTACTGTTCTCGACGTGATGCACAATGGAATGGATATTGCCATTCTGGATACCTCCGCAGAGTGTCATATGCCAGACGTTCTGGCTATGCCTTACCGTCCTGGTATTATTGGAGCTGGTGAGCCGGGTGAGCATCCGTATACGTACAGATTGGGCGGCATGACTTGTCTCGCAGGAGACGTCATTGGCGACTACTCCTTCAAGGAGCCTTTGAAGTACGGTGATAAGCTGGTGTTCCTGGATATGGCACACTACTCCATGGTGAAGAATCACATGTTCAACGGTGTGAATTTGCCGGCCATTGCTTCCTATAACGAAGAAGAGGGCATCAAGGTTATCCGCGAATTCCAATTCGAGGATTTCAGCGGCCGTCTGTCCTAATCCTATACGTAATTAAAGGGAGCTTCCAATAGCCGGTTTACGGCTTGAGGAAGCTCCTTTGTTGTTTTGTGGCTTAAGTAATTGCCTTATGGAGTGAACTTAAGAAGCCAACGATGAAGCGATAAAACTCTAATAGACAGAGTTTGTTCAGTTCGGGATGCTTAATTCTTAAGCTCAGCTAATATTCGTTGCTCTGCTTACTTCATGGTGATGGCAATCCGATCTTCCTGGGAGATCCATTCTACGGTTGCACCCAGCTTTTCACTGATAAACCGCAGCGGCAGATACAGGATGCCATTCACATTGAACGGTTTATTCTGGAGTGTAACTAACTCATCATTCACCCTAGTCTGTCCACTCGTAGCACTGACATTGATGGTAATGGCAGGCTTGCCGTCTTCGGTGCGGGCCACAGTTGCTAATTTGTTCATCTGATCAAAGGTCACTTTGGCACCCAGCTTCTCGAACACTGAACGTAGGGGAATGAAATTCTGACCATTCCTTGTAATGACTCCGCTGGTCAGCGCTACATTCTCACCGTTTAGCGAGACCGAGATCGGATTCTGTACAGGTACTGGCTTATAATGGCTGAAATCATAGTCACCATAACCCAATTCAGCATGCTTGTTCACACCCCAGCCCCAGAGTGTGCCGTCCTGCTTCTGCATAATGATATGGCGCGGACCACTGCGGATGGATTGTACATCCGAGAAAATCTGTTCAAATTCGGCATCCGCAGGCATGGAGGTGCGGTAGGTGGAGGCGGCGAAGAGCTTGCCGTCCGTGGTCAGGGCAAGAAGAGAGTTCTCCACGACAAAAGCATCCTGCACATGCTTGATCCCGCTCAGGAGAACAGGTACCGGATTATCGTTCCGTGTAGTTCCATCCGATACACCCGTGATGGTCGCCCCCCAGAACCAGAGACGGGAGCCCCCATCAATCGCAGTGTTGGAGTAGCTATTATGCCTGATGGCTTTAATGTTGGATAGCGGTTGAAGCTGCACCGGGGTCATGGCCTTTGGTTTTGCACTCTTCCGTTCAAAGGTGGCGGGCCAGGTCCAGACAGTGCCGTCCCCCTTAAGGGCCATATTATGCGCAATCTGCACCACGTTGTTCAGCCCCTGAACCGGCTCAAAGGTCTGTAATCGGTTATTATCCTTCCAGACAGACCCGTCTTTCTTCAAAAAGATGTACTGTTCCTCTTCAAAAGCATAATATCCTTGTATATCCGCTACATTATCGATCCCAGTTACTGGAGTAAAGGTTGCGGGGTCCCATTCCTCCTGATTTGGAATGGAGGCGAATACGTCGCCCTGCTCATTCAGGGCCAGTGTGGTGTGTCCATAGCGAAAGACATCAATAATCCGTTCCAATCCTTTGACAGGGACCAGTTCAATGATCAGATCACGGCCTTTCCGTTCCCACAGCCAGACGGAGCCATCCTTCTTCAGTACATATCCGTCGTCAAACATGGCCTGCACATCGGATAAACCAGCGATTTGGGTTGGCACAGGCTGATTGTAGCTCCATACCCACAGACTGCCATCGCTTTTGATGAGGGAGTCTTGACTGTAGGACGTGATTTTACTGGCGGGAGCAGATTCAGCACTGACGATAGAAGCGCTTGCGGCCAGCGTGAGGCCCAACATGAGACTGAGAAACAATGTTTTTTTATTCATTTGTTTTGCACCTCGAATGTTCTAATTGGGAAAATATAGGATGTTTTTCTCCTAGAGTTAGACGCATTTTTGCTCAAAAAGTTTCCTTCTGGACAGCTAGAAACTCATACGTATCTTAGAAGGCCATGCAGGGAAGATTACGGTCTGAAGCTATCATTTTAAATTTTTATTATGCGAAAATAGATGCTGCTGTGATACAATAAATCAGTCTATTTTTAGAGCAGGGGTCCGTATTTGGAGGAGGAATTCAGCATCAATGAGACAAGCGCCATTTATTGCCGTGGAAGGTCCGATCGGAGCAGGGAAAACAACGCTGTCTTCGATGCTTGCAGAGACATTACACCTTCCTATTATTAAGGAAATTGTTGAAGAGAATCCGTTCCTAGACAAGTTCTATCAGAACATGGACGATTGGAGCTTTCAACTGGAGATGTTCTTTCTCTGCAATCGGTACAAGCAGTTAGAGGATACGATTACCCAGTACATAGAGAAGGGCAAACCGGTGATTTCGGATTACCATATTTATAAGAATCTGATTTTTAGCGAGCGGACGCTGAAGGGGACGAAGCGGGACAAGTACCGCCAAATCTATCATGTGCTTACTGATGATCTGCCAAAGCCGGATATCATTATATATATAAGAGCAGATCTTGATACCCTGCTGGCTAGAATTGCTAAGCGCGGCCGTTCTTTTGAAGAAGGGATGGACAAGGCCTATCTGCAGCAGCTGATCGAGGATTACGATGATGCGATGAGTTCCCTGGCTGCCCGTGAGCCGTCCACTATTATTATGACCATAGATGGCAATACGGTCGATTTCGTGGAGAATCGGATGCATTATGAAGAAATTGCCGCAAAAGTAAAGGAGCTTATGGAATGAACCAATATCAAATCCCGGAGAACGCAATCATAACGGTGGCCGGAACCGTGGGTGTAGGAAAATCGACATTGACAGGTGCGCTGGCGAGCCGGCTTGGCTTCCAGACCTCACTGGAGCAGGTGGATCATAACCCTTACCTGGAGAAGTTCTATCATGATTTTGAGCGGTGGAGCTTCCACCTGCAAATCTATTTTCTGGCTGAACGCTTCAAGGAGCAGAAGAAGATGTTCGAGATGGGCGGAGGGTTCGTGCAGGACCGTTCCATTTATGAGGACACTGGTATTTTTGCCAAAATGCATGCTGATCAAGGGACGATGTCCAAGACGGATTATGAGACCTATACCAGTCTTTATGAAGCCATGGTAATGACTCCGTACTTCCCGCACCCGGATGTGCTGATCTACATTGAGGGCAGTCTGCCATCCATCCTAACCCGGATTAATGAACGTGGCCGTGAGATGGAGATTCAGACAGATGTTTCTTACTGGGAGCAGATGCACCGCCGGTATTCGATATGGATTGATGAATTCAAGGCTTGTCCGGTGCTGCGCCTGAACATTGATGACTATGACGTGCATGATCCGGCGTCCCTCTCCGATATCCTGGAGCAGGTGGGTCGGACCATTGCGGGCTCGGGAGCAAAAATATAATTTCTGGAAAAGGCGGCACGCTTAGATGCCGTCTTTTTGCTGTCAGCAGAGGGATGCATGTTTAATTTGCCCGGCCCATGTTACAATATTTGAACAACAAGATGATGAGGTGACGATAGTTGAAGTATGATTTTGAACGTATAATTAACCGCCGCAATACGGGTTCCGTCAAATGGGATGAATGCGGAAAGCTGTTTGGGAATGAGGATATTCTGCCTTTGTGGGTAGCTGATATGGACTTTGAAAGCCCGCCTGCCGTGAAGGAGGCGCTGCTGCGTCGTGCGGAGCAGGGACTTTATGGATATAGCATCAGTGATGACTCCTATCAGGAAGCGATTATCTCCTGGTTTGGGAGAAGGCATGACTGGGCACTGAAGCCGGAGTGGATTGTAAATTCACCGGGTGTCGTAGTCAGCTTGGGATTGTGTGTGGAACTATTCAGCGGGCCAGGGGATGGAGTGATTATTCAGACACCTGTGTATCACCCATTCTACGATGTGATCGAAATGAATGGCCGGACGCTGGTTAAGAATCCGCTTTTGCAGTGCGATGGCCGTTATGAGATGGATTATGAAGGTCTGGAGAAATTAATGCAGGACGGAGCAAAACTGATGATTCTGTGTAGTCCGCATAATCCTGTAGGCCGGATATGGGAACGTGATGAATTGCTGCGTCTAGGTGAGTTATGTCTGCGGTATGGAGTGACGGTTATCTCGGATGGTATTCATTGCGATATGGAGTTTCAGGGTCATAAATACCTCTCGTTTGCCGGGTTGTCTCCGGAACTGGCGGACATCACGGTGACAGCACTGTCTGTGACTAAGACCTTCAATCTGCCGGGACTGCAAACCTCTATTATCGTGGCTTCTAACCCAGTGCTGCGGCGAAAATTCAAGCGTAGACTGGATGCGCTGGGGCTTAACAATCTTGGTTATTTTGCCGCTGAGGTCGTTAAGGCTGCTTACAATGAAAGCGAAGATTGGCTGGAGGAGCTAATTCAATACATTGCCGGCAATGTAGAATATGCAACCGATTATTTGAAACGTCATCTGCCGCAGATCGGCATTACCCGTCCGGATGGGACATACCTGCTATGGATTGACTGCCGTGCACTTGGACTAGATGTTCCGGGCCTCAAGAAGTTAATGTACAAGGAAGCCCAAATCGCCTTCAATGAAGGCTCGATCTTCGGCACCGAGGGCGAAGGTTATCTGCGGATCAATCTCGCCTGTCCCCGTTCCACGCTGCAGGAAGCGCTGGAGCGCTTTGTCAGAGCTGCCGGTACCATAAACGCACAATAACATTATGTATTTTATAAGGAGGCAACAGCGATGAATCAAACTAGACTCATTTTAGATGTAGACACAGGGATAGACGATGCATTGGCGATTTTATATGCCTTGAAGGCACCGAATGTAGTGATCGAGGGGATTACGACTATTTTTGGAAATGTGGATGTGGAGCAGGCTACGGAGAATACGCTCCGACTGCTGACACTGGCACAGCCTGGGTATGAGATTCCGGTTGCCGTTGGTGCAGGCACAGCATTAGCGAAAAAGACCGCAGGATATGCCACCGGCGTTCATGGTGAGAACGGGATCGGCGGGGTGGAACTGGCTTCCTCCAGCCAGCAACCGGTTCAAGAAACAGCAGCGGAGTTTATCGTTCGCATCGCCAAGGAGAATCCCGGGGAGATCGTACTGGTCACGCTGGCCCATCTGACTAACCTGTCTCATGCTTTGGAGCTGGAACCGAATCTGAAGAATCTGTTGAAGAAGGTTGTTGTGATGGGGGGCACAGTCTTCAGACCGGGGAACAAAACGCCAGTGGCGGAAGCCAATATATGGGGAGATCCTGAGGCAGCCGATCATGTATTCACCTCGGGTCTGCCACTGACGATGGTAGGACTGGATGTTACTCAGAAAACGGTTATTACGCGGGAGCACCTGAATCTCCTACAGCGTCAGGGACGGGAAGAGAATCGGGAGATCATCGCGTTCATGGAAGAGTCGCTATCTCACTATTTCAAATTCTATCAGGAAGTGAACTATTTCATCGAAAGCGCGCCGCTGCATGATCCTTTAGCATTGATGGTGGCTTTGCAACCGGACCTAGTCACAACTCGTCAGATGAAAGTACGGGTGGAGTGCAAGGGAGAACATACTGCTGGTATGGTCGTTGCAGATCTGCGTCCTCAGCCTAAAGTTGGAGAGTTCATCGAGGTAGCAGTTGAGGTTGATACGGAGCGTGCGGTGGGCGTGTTCCTCAGCGCCTTCATATAAACGTGCACTTTGTCTTCTTTAATTTGCTATATATATCATATTTGGTAAAATGATAGGGAGAAAAATAGAATAGCAAACTGAAAATTCATATTCTCTTAGATTGGAGACTCCTTATGAAACGGTTCAGCAAACTCTTATTATGCCTCGCTATCACCTTGGGCAGTGCCTCAGCCCTGCAGGCAAGTACTACCGAGGCCGCCAGAGCATCTGATGGGGTAAAGATCATCCTGGACGGATATCCCTTACCCTTCCCGGTGGAGCCAGCTATGATGAATGGAACGACCATGGTGCCCTTCCGGGCGATATCTGAGGCTCTGGGTATCAAGGTAGAGTGGAATCAGGGTGCCAAGCAGATCACAGCCACCAAGGTGGATGCTGCTGACGCCAAGGTAGTTGTGCTTACACTCGGCAGCAAGGATGCCACCGTTAATGGCGGGACGGTCAAGCTAGCCGTCGCTCCGCAAAATGTGCGTGGTACCACGATGATTCCGCTGAGCTTCTTCAGCGGGCAGTTCGGTGCGGTGGTGACCTGGGATCAGGCCACCAAGACGGTCTCTATCACTTCGCCGAAGACAGACATGTATAAGCTTGGCTTCTACGCACAGGGAGCTTATGGCGAGGTGTCGCTGATCCCGAGCTTCGACGCCGTAGCTTTCGGCTGGAGCCGGATTGACCGCAGCGGGAATTTTACAACCACAGGTGATGATTTCAGATGGCCGAAGCCAGCGGGAGATGTGACACCGGAATCTCTTGTTCTGGATGCGGCTGCCGGAGGAACCGAGCCTTACCTGATGGTCTATTCAGTGGATGGGAAGCTTGAGCTGACTAAGAACCTGGAAGACAAGGTGCTTCAGGAGCAGACTATAACCAGTATTGTGGATACCGCGTCCCAAAAAGGGTTTAAAGGTATTGCACTTGATTTAGAGGGTCTCGGACTTACTGGGGACAAGGCCAAGGTTCAGGGAGAGTACAATGCTTTTGTGAAGAACCTGTCCACCAAAGCCAAGGCAGCAGGCTTGAAGCTTACCGTTATTCTTCACCCGCTTAATAGCTCTTATAAAGGTTATGATTACAAGACACTCGGAAGCGTAGCGGATGACCTGATCATTATGGCTTATGCCTATGAGGATGAATCCCGGCCTGAACCGATTAACAAGGTCGATGAGGGTATCCGGCTAGCCCTGCAGCAGGTCAACAAGGACAAGCTGATTCTCGGTATTTCCGTATATAGCGAGAATGAGAGCTCAGTTAATGCCAAGATCGGGTTGGCTAAGCGATATGGTCTCAAAGGCATTGCTATCTGGCGGATCGGCATTATCGGGCAACCGGCCTTGGCTGAAATGAGCAAATCCGTGGAATTCTAGGGATATGCATCCGAAAAACGTCTGTTGAACAGGATAGCAGCAGGCTTCAAGCAGAAAGGCAGGAGACAGCTATGAATACACAGAACTCGCGTAAAGGTCAAACAATTATCCAGGAAGTAAATGAAACAGAGGTTCCTTACGGTACTCTGGCGGTATGGTTTCTTGGGCAGGAAAGTGTCATTATCAAAGGAGACGGCCTTACCGTCTACATAGATCCGTATGTATCCGAGAATCCGCATCGTACGTATCCCGCGCCGATCGGACCTGAAGATATCACGAACGCTGATATCTGCTTGATTACACATGATCATCTTGACCATCTGGATACAGGTTCGATTCCTTCCATCGTGAAGAACAATGCCGATGTCCGCTTTATGGCTCCGGCCGTATGCGCAGCGCCGCTGCACGAACTGGGTGTGCAGGAAGAACAACTGCTGACTGCGAATCCGGAGAACTGGATAGAACTCGGACCTAAACTGAAGGTATTGCCTGTCACAGCCTCGCATGAGCAGTTGGACAGAGACAGCGAAGGACTTCCGCATTATGTCGGATACATTCTTCAGCTGAATGGAGTCACGCTCTATCATGCCGGGGACACCGTGTTATTCCCAGAGTTAATTGAGACAGTCAGCCGTCAGCCCATCGATTTGGCAATGCTGCCAATCAACGGGCGTGATTATTTCCGCAACCAACGCGATATTGCCGGCAATATGGATTACCGGGAGGCTGCCGAGTTCGCGGCCGTAGCGGGATTCGAGACGGTTATCCCGCTGCACTATGATATTTTTGCTGGAAATGCCGAGAATCCGGGCTACTTTGTGGATTATCTCTACCGTCATTTCCCGGAGCAGAAATTCCATGTGATGGCCCGGGCGGAACGGTTCATCTATGTGTCGCCTAAGGCTTTTCTGAACAGCAAATAGAACGATCATATGTAATAGATAAGATAATGAAGCGGAACCCCCTCGAAGTAGTGAGGGGGTTTTTGCTATGGTTGTTTTTGTATTTATAAGAAGAACAAAAGAATGTAACAAAAAGCGAGGAGGAACGAAGGGGGAAGATTGGAACTGTAGCAGCGCTATCTAATTTGGTTTCGATCTACATAGAATAAAAGTCACATAAACCTGCGCTGCAAACCTTTATAATCACTAAGGTTGAATTCATTTACCATACTTACTATTTGCAGGAGGACTTGTGAACATGAAATATAAATCTCTGGAGCTGGATAAACCGTTAACATACGAACTGGAGGGGCTGGAAGTTGGGGTCACCTCTAACTGCAATTTCCGCTGCGATTACTGCTGTGCCTACAACCGGAATGATGGGCAAAGCATCGATGGCAAGGAAGTGATTCGTATTCTGGAAGAATTGCCCGGTCTCAAAAGAGTACGTCTGTCCGGCGGTGAAGTAACGTTGAAATATCAGGATTGCGTAGAAATTGTAGCTTACTGTGCCTCACGCGGCATTCAGACGCAGTTGAACTCCAATGGCAGTCTGCTTAGCGCCGAACGAATCGATAAATTGGTGGAAGCTGGATTGACCACTATACATATCTCCTTCAACTTCACTACGGCGGAGGCCTTTTCCAAGTATTATAATATTCACCCAAGTATCTATAAGAAGATCAGAGAAAATATCAGCCTTTTCGCGGCGACCCCGGTGGACACCGTACTGGAGACGCTGCTGTTCAGCGAAACCCAGGATAACATGAAGGAAATTAGCGATCACGTCTATGATATGGGTGTCCGTACTCATGAGATTCAGAACAGTATCATCATGGGACATACCGGTTGGAAAGCCATTGCCGCCCGGGAGCAGCTTAAGCAGGCTGTGAACGATTTGATTTCGCGTAAAAAGGACGATACCACACTCTACTTTACTTGCATGGACCGCTTTATGGAGGAGATGGGCTTTCAGGAACAGCCGGGAGTGTATTTCCCGCATTGCATCGAAGGTAAGAAACAGCTCCATTTGCATGGCAACGGTGATATCCTGATCTCTGAACTGTGTCATCCTGTTATCATCGGCAACATTTATAATGGAACTTCTCTTAAAGATCTGTACAGCAACATGCCAGGACCACTGGCTCAATTTCTGGATAAGCAGCCTTGTCCAGCGAGGGATGCTTTGTTTCCGCAAAAGGTCTAAAGAACCGGATACTACTTCCTAAAGTAGGATGTAAAGTAGGATGAAAAACCAGGCAGGGCGGTGGGAACACCGCCTTATTTTTCATTCATTTAAACTTTTAAAACATTAAAATTTACATTTCGACAAAATATGATCTATTTTATTGTTTTTCGACTTTTCATATTCATTAACCTGGACCCGCATCCGATAGTAATGGTAATAAAAATGATTGCAATAATTGAATTCCTGACAAGATTAGATCATGCCGGAAGGGTGTCGAGTACGATGAAGATTCGAATGAAATTATCGGTTATGCTGATTGCAGTAACGCTGTTTTCCACTGCAGTAATGGGTATATTTACCTACAAAAAGTCAACCCACACGATACTCAATCTTACAGAATCTTCAATGGAGCAAGTTACGGACAACAAAGCAGAGAATATTAAAGCCATGATCGACAAGGAAAAGAGAAGTATTGCACTGGTTGCCGGGCAGACAGAGATCGCCGAACTGCTCCACAAAGCGGGTAAAGGAGCCATTCAGGCTGGCGACCCTTTGCAAAACGAGGTGAACAATAGGCTGCAGGGCCTGGTGAAAGACGCCGGCAATCTGGAGCATATGTTTGTGGTTGATATGAATGGGACGATCGTCGGAGACAGCGACACGAAATTACTGGGAGTTAGCGTAGGGGATAGAGCCTATACGAAAAGCGTGCTGGCCTCCGGGGCGCCGGTGATCAGCGAGACGCTAAAATCGAAATCGACGGGTGCGTTCATAATTGCTTTTGTCAACCCGGTGAAAAGTGACGGCAAGATGGTCGGATTCATAGCCTCTGCCGTAACGGCCAATAGTATCACACAATATTTGGATAATACCAAAGCAGTTAATGCCCCATCTTCCTATGCCTACCTTGTGGATGAGACAGGAATTATTCTCTATCATCCCGATGAAAGTAAAGTAGGAACCGCTGTGGAGAACGCACAAATCAAGTCTGTCGTAGAGCAGGTTAAAGCTGGGGTTATGCCAAAGGACGCTTCTGTGGAATATGTTTATAAAGGTTCGGAGAAGAAAGCCTCTTACACGGTGCTTCCGGATACGAAATGGACACTGGTATTGACCGGCGATATTCACGAAATCAAGAAACCGGCTGAAGAGATGACGAAGTTTATTTTGTTGTTGGGTCTGGGGATTCTGTTGGTTACTTTAATCACCGGATTATGGCTGGCAGGTAGAATCTCGTCTCCGATTGTTAAGCTGACGGAGATGATTAATCGGACGGCCAAGCTGGACCTGAAGTATGATGCACAGTACGAGTATTTGAAAAAGAATAGGGATGAGACAGGCACCATTGCCAAGGCAATGTTCGAGACACGTGTAGTGCTTCGGGAGATGGCTGGCAGCCTGCTTGCGATCTCGACCAAGGTGCTGGGCAATGCCGAAACGCTGGAAAAGCTATCAATAGAGGTACGCGAGAATGCCCATGACAACTCGACCACAGCAGAGCAGCTATCAGCGGGTATGGAGGAGACGGCGGCTTCCACTGAGGAAATGACAGCAGCCATCCATGAGATTGAGACCCATGTACATATGATCTCCGGTAGGGCCAGGGAGGGTGCAGAAGTGTCCAGCCAGATTACGCAGCGGGCACTGGCACTCCAGCATGATGCGATGTTATCTACGGATAAGGCCAAAGCGATCTATGAAAGCGTACGTACAGATATGGAAAAAGCAATCGAGCGCTCCCATGCCATTGCGGAGATCAATGTACTGACCGATACGATTCTCTCGATTACGAGTCAGACGAATCTTCTGGCCTTGAATGCGGCGATCGAGGCTGCGCGGGCGGGAGAAGCAGGCAGGGGATTCGCGGTAGTAGCCGGGGAGATTCGTAAGCTGGCTGAGAAATCCTCTGCGACAGCGGCTGGTATTCAGGGCGTTGTGCAGAATGTACATTCTTCTGTTGAGCAGATGAAAGACAACTCCGAGGCGATCCTTGATTTTATCGACCAAAATGTACTGGGAGACTACGGGCGACTGGTAGAAGTCAGTGAGCACTATAATACGGATGCTCAGATGGTCAATGCACTGATGCATCAGTTCGAATCCGCCGCGGATCACTTGAGTGAGGGTGTAACGAGCATTACCGTTGCTGTAAATCAAGTGGCGGCAACAGTGAATGAAGGCGCCGTTGGTGTGCAGGATATTGCAGTGAAAACAGCGGATATCGTGGAAAAGAGCTTTGAAGAAGCCGCGATGGCAGATGCTAACACACAGAGTGCCAAGGAAATGCTGGCACTTGTTGAGAAATTTAAAATTTAGAACAAGCTGCTATAAGGCGAATGCAAGAAGGTAACAGATAGCGACAAGGAGCGAAAGTTGTTCTTATAGCATGTGTTGGGGCGGTCCCACAACTTGGGTATATTCTTTGTTGAGAACAGCCCATTTGCATAAAAATAATGCTTAAAAAGAACATGGCGGTACTCAGGAAGAGTCCTGAACCCGCCATGTTCTTTTTGTGGTCGACCCTCTTGAGCAAGGGAGCGGCAAACGAAAGGCTAACGAAAGGCTAACGAATTGCCTCAGAAGGTTGAAGCTCATGCATGGGGGCTAACGGACCCTATCGTCGTTATTTGCACATCAAGCAGCATCTGGAACATGTAACGGACTCAGGGGACGCTATTTCCTCCCAAACAGTGGATTTCATACAGGATTTCTGCTCATAACGTCTTTGGAGTCCGTTATTTTCTGAAATGGTCGGGTTATTTGGAGATAACGTCTCTGGAGTCCGTTACCAGACAGAACAAGAAGCAAGCTGGCTCTACCACATCACGTTTTTGAATTAGTATGATAAAGCCACTCTCTCGTAGCAGGGTGTATGATTATTTTTTTCTACATGAAGGGGACCGTGCACTTTTGGGACAACCCTTTTTAATAAAGATGCCTGTATTCGTCTGGTTTCCTGTTGTTTGGAACATACTGTTAATTATAAATGAGCACGTGGGCTGCTTTCCCTGAACGGCAGACAGCGTGTACGTCGTTCTGAACAAGGGGCTGAAAGAATGTACGGGGTAATGCTAGTTGACGATGAGAAGAGTGTTCGCAGCAGCATCAAGTCCAAGATTGACTGGAAGGCTGCGGGGTTCGAGATTGTGTCAGAGGCGGGGAGCGCGAGCGAAGCGTTGAAGCTATTGAAGCGAAAGCCCTTGCCCCAGGTAATCATTTCGGATATGCGGATGCCGCAGATGGAAGGAATCGAATTCATCCGGATATGCAAGGAAAAGTATCCCGGTCTGCGGACAGTGGCGCTGTCGGGATACTCTGACTTTGAGGATCTGCGCGAAGCCGTCAGGCTTGGCGTGAAGGATTACTTGCTGAAGCCTGTTGCGCGAGAGGAACTGAATGCACTGCTTGCCAAACTTGCCGCTGATCTTCGCGAAGGACAGGCCTCTGCTCAGCCTTCCAGGTTGAAAGCGAAAACGGCTGTACGAAGCGAGCAGCTGTGGCTTCTACAGGAGGATTATCTGCTGCAACTGGTGAAGGGGGAGTGGTACAGCACCAGAGCTGTAAGAGAACGGCTTGCGCAGCTGGGATTGGTCCCACTTGCCGGGAATGACCTGCGGGGGCAGTTTGTGGCAGTGGAGATGCATCTGCCGCCTGCATGGGCGACTGAGCGGCAGGAACGGCGCGAATTGCTGTATCAGGGTTTTCAGAGTCTATGCCGTGAGATGGCGGCCAGATGGAAAGGCGTTTATCCGTTCAGCGATTTCGGGAACCCGGCGATGATGTATTTCCTGATCTCTTTTAAGAAGGAGGCCGTACAAGAGAATAAGAGCAGCCGGTTCTTACAGGAACTACAAAAGGCTGCTGGCGCAGAATTGATGCTGGACAGTGCAGTAGGAGTCGGGATGGAATTCAGGGGACTTAAGAACTTGAAGAACGGATTTGCTTCTGCTCTTTGGAATTGGTGCCGCAGCAGGGAGGGCGATGCTGATAATAGCACGGAGCTTCAGACCCTGCCCCCATTCTCCCCAGGTATGGAACGAAAATTGGCCAAAAGTATTGAACTATGCGAGATGCAGGCTGTCCGTGAACAACTGGAAGGTATTTTTACAAATGAGCGTGTAGAAGATCATTCTGCCGCTGAGTACAACTTTCTGGCGCTGCGAGTCCTGCTGCTCTTGGTGGCTCTGGCCGGGAAGTATGCTTCCGGTGGTTCCTCGCTTCAGAAGTATCTTTGGAATGGACAATCACTACTTGCCGGTCATCGCTCTCGTGAATGGTTGTTAGAAGACCTCAGCGAAAGAGCCCAGCATGTGATAGAGGAAGTACAGAAGACTGAAGGTCTGGATGGAGTGCTGTTGGTTCTGGCGCTCAGAAAGTACGTGGAGGTCAATTATGGTTACGAATTGAGTCTTCCAATACTGGCGAACAAATTCCATATGACTGAAGCAGACTTGTCGCGGTTGTTCAAGCAGCATGTTGGTTCCAGTTTGAGTGGCTATTTGGGTGGTGTGAGGGCAGCAAAGGCTGAGCCATTCCTTCAGGAGAACATTCTGAAGCTCTCCGATATTGCTGTGGTCGTCGGTTATGCAGGACCAGATGAGTTCAGTGCTGCTTTCAAGAAGCACTACGGCAAGACCCCCAAAGAGTATCGGGAGCGCTATAACAAGATGCGTTCAGAGGCATAGGAAAACACCTCCAAGGATGTCTTCCTACCATAAGACAAGCTTCCATTCTCTTGAAGGTGTTTTGATTTGTCTCAAGTTATGGGGGCAATCCCAAGGACAGGTGAGGCTCCTGTACCTTTGGACTGCTGTGGCTTGCTCTGAGCAGCGGAACAACAAGAGAACCCCAAAGCAGCAAGCAACCCAAGTCAGCGGTCTTGGGTTGCCGTGCAGTCATTTATACCGGAAGAAGCTCCGCAGGGATTTCTTGAGGCGCCAGCTCACTTTTTGATCCGCTAAGCTCAACTACTTGGTGATCAGGTAGATAGCTTCATCTGGAACGACTGCATATTCGCATTGCTCCCGCATATCCTTCAGCCGTACAATCCCTTCACTAGCTTCATTCTCACCGATCATGACCACATATCGGATGCCCTTGGTGGAGGCAGAGGCCAACACTTTTTTGAGCTTCCGCTTCCCGGTCTCAATAGAGGTACGGATACCTTCCTTACGAAGCTGGGCGGCGGTCATCAGAGCCTGCGCTAGTGTATCGTCGCCTATTGGGACAATCATGACGGAGGCGTCATTCTCCTCCACCTTGCGTTCACCCAGGAGTGCCATAATCGATTCCATGCCAAAAGACAATCCAACCGTCGGGTACGCCATATCCTCCCGTTCAACGAGCTTCCCAATGATGGCGTCATATCTTCCGCCACCGCCGAGACTGGAAGTGAAAGTGCCGGAGGCATCGAAAATCTCATATACCGTACCGGTGTAGAAGGAGAGGCCCCGCGACAGGAACGGATCGAATTGACAGATCTCCTGCAGCCCGATTTTTGAGATCAGGGTCTGAAGGGCCAGTACCTCCACAGCCCCAGGTTGTCCGGTCAGGTTGTACTTACTACACAGTTGTTCAAAACCGGGATTCTCCAGCCCGATCAGTTCGAGAATGGCGGCGGTTGTATCGCTGTTAAGTCCCTTAGCCGTCAGCTCACTTTTCACGCCAGCGACACCGACTTTTTGCAGCTTATCCAGAGTTAGCATTACCGATAAGCTGTCGGCGGCTGGGACGCCAAGAGCTTCAAGAATCTCGCCCAGAAAGCGCCGGTTGTTCCATTTCATCACGACAGGGATCTCCAGCTTACGGAAGACCTCATCTGCGAGCTGCATCAGCTCGGCTTCTGCCTCAGGGCCGGAAATGCCGACGACATCGGCATCACATTGCAGGAATTCCCGCAGCCGTCCCCGTTTGACCGGACCGTCACGGAACACTTTTCCGATCTCATAACGCTTGAACGGCAGCTCAATCCCGGGATTCAGAGCAATCACCTTGGCAAAAGGAATGGTTAGATCATAACGAAGTCCCAATCTGCGTTCTCCCTGATCGCTGAGCTGGTACATTTCCTTCAGGATCTCATCGCCTCCGGCGTACTTTGAGGTCAGTAGTTCCAATTCGTTCAGCAATGTGGTGTCCATAGATTCATAATCATATAGCGCGAATTGTTCTTCGAGGAGGGTTTGAACCTTTTTCCGTAGACGTTGCTCTTTTCCGAAGTAATCGTAGGTTCCTTTAACATTTTGCATGGTTGGCAGCTCCTTTAAATTGGCATGGTAGTAGATAAAAAAGAACAAAAAAACGCGCAGGACCTCTTGGTCCTGCGCGTTCTCATATGCCGCAGGGAGGCCAAACGCGAAAGCGTTAGCCCACCCTGAATAGTTACAGGGGTGCTAACGCTGTTTGTAGTAATGATGGAGTTGATTCAATATAAGGGTCGTTGTAGTAAGACACATGGTGAATCAGCTCCTTTTTCTTCATGGTTACAGCAGATTATAACGGATAATGTTAGGTCTTGCAAGCCAATACTTTTCATGTAGTCTCAAATAAGGTAGGCGAATGGCTGTGTGTAGGCTATAATGAGACGTCCATGTGAATCCACTTCATAATGCGGATTTCAATCCGAATGCTCACTTATGGATTTATGAAATGGATTCATTGTACTATTATTTATCGCGAAAAGGGAGCAAACCCATGAACACCTCACACATTATTTCCCGCACAGAGGATTTTGTACAGGAGCAACTGGGCCAGGATACGACGGGCCATGATTGGTGGCATTCCGATAGAGTCAGAAATACCGCCTGTGCCATTGCGGCGCAGGAACAGGCAGACCCCTTCATCTGTGCCATGGCGGCGCTGCTGCATGATGTCGCCGACGAGAAATTGAACCCCTCTAAGGAAGCTGGAATGGAGAAGGTCCGCAATTGGCTTCTGTCCTGTCTGGAGGACCATAGTCAGATTGATCATATCCTCGAGATCATTGATACTATGTCTTACAGCGGTGGTGGAGGAAAACCGATGAAGACGCTGGAAGGACAGGTAGTGCAGGATGCGGATCGTCTGGATGCACTTGGTGCGATCGGTATTGCCCGCACGTTCGTATTCTCGGGAGCGAAAGGACGCCCAATGCATGATCCCGGCCTGCCGCCGCGCGAGGAGTCACTGAAAGCGGAATACCGGGATTACAGTAAAGGAACGGCGGTCAATCATTTTTATGAAAAGCTGCTGAAGCTGAAAGATCTGATGAATACGTCTTACGGGCGTAAGCTGGCCGAGGAACGGCATGGGTTTATGCTTCATTTTCTAGAGGAGTTCTACAAGGAATGGAATGCGGGCAGCTAGCTGCTACTTGGGTAAAGAAGAGGTTGAATAATGAGCGGATTACAATTTAAGGATTATGGACTACAAGAAGATATTTTAAAAGCATTGGAGGCACTCTCTTATGCAACACCTACAGAAGTACAGAGTAAGGTTATTCCCACGGCGCTGACAGGGCAGGATCTAATCGTAAAATCACAAACCGGCAGCGGAAAAACAGCGGCCTTCGGCATTCCGGTCTGTCAGCTGGTGGATTGGGCAGAGAATAAGCCGCAGGCGCTGATCCTGACGCCTACACGGGAGCTTGCTGCGCAGGTGCAGAGTGATATTACTAACATCGGGCGCCTTAAGCGGATCAAAGCGGTAGCCTTGGTCGGCAAATCGCCTTTTGCCCCGCAGAAAATAGAGCTTACACAAAAAACACATGTCGTGGTGGGGACACCCGGACGCGTGTTTGACCATATCGAACGAGGCACATTGCCGCTGAATCGACTGAAATATCTCATTATTGACGAAGCGGATGAGATGCTCAACATGGGCTTCATTGAGCAAGTGGAGGCAATTATCAAGAAGCTGCCGAGTGATCGGGTGACCCTGTTATTCTCCGCAACGTTGCCGGACAAGGTCAAGAATCTGTGCCGCAAGTACATGAATGACCCTGTGGATATTGAGATCCAGGCCAGCGGTATCACCACGGCGACTATCGATCATGCTCTTATTGAAGTAAGACAGGCAGCCAAATTCTCGCTGCTGAGCGATCTTCTCACGGTGGAGAATCCAGACAGCTGCATTATCTTCTGCCGGACCCAAGAGCAGGTGAACGATTTGTTCCGAGGCCTGGCCGATCTGGAATATCCGTGCGACAAGATCCATGGCGGCATGATGCAGGATGAACGGTTTGAGGTCATGAATGCTTTTAAAAGAGGGCAGTTCCGTTATTTGATTGCCACCGACGTAGCCGCGCGAGGGATCGATATCGACAATATCACCCATGTGATCAACTACGATATCCCGCTGGAGAAAGAAAGTTATGTTCACCGGACGGGGAGAACCGCACGCGGGGGCAAATCGGGTAAAGCTATCACTTTTGTGACACCGAATGAGCATAAATGGGTCAAGGAAATTGAAGATTATATTGGCTTCAGTATCCCTGTGATGCCGGTTCCTTCTGAGGATGATGTGGCGGTGGCGCAGGAAGCATTCGGGCAGAAGATCAACAGACAGCCAGTGCGCAAGAAGGACCGGAGCGAAGGGCTGAGCAAGGATATCATGAAGCTGTACTTTAACGGGGGCAAGAAGAAGAAACTTCGGGCGGTGGATTTTGTCGGTACCCTGGCTAAGCTCGATGGGGTGACGGCAGAAGATATCGGAATCATCACGATACAGGATAATGTATCCTATGTGGATATTCTGAACGGCAAAGGCCCACAGGTGCTTCAGGCGATGCGGGAGACTACCGTGAAGGGCAAGCTGCTGAAAGTGCATATCGCGAAAAAATAAGCGCTGTACTGGTATTCCATAAGGTCAAGCTGGTCCTGGGCAATAGCCAGGACATCGTAATTTGACATCTGCGGAGGCTGTCTGTCTCCAGTTCATTGTACACAAAAAAATAGGCCAACCAGAAAGCTCTGGTTAACCTATTAAACCGAAGCTGTCCCGCGTTCATGAAGATAACGCTGGGACAGCTTTTCTTTTGAGTAAAAGTTAATACTCTGTTACATCTACTGAGTTATTGAACATTAGGCGTTGAACTGCACCTGATGCAGACGGCTGTAAATTCCACCGGCATGAACCAGTTCATCATGACGTCCTTGCTCAGCAATACCATCTTCGTTAACAACAATAATTCGGTCCGCATTCTTGATGGTCGTCAGGCGGTGGGCGATAACCAGGGTGGTCCGGCCCACGGACAACTCGCTCAGTGACTGCTGGATCGCGGCTTCTGTCTCCGTATCAAGCGCCGAGGTCGCTTCGTCGAGAATCAGAATCGGTGGATTCTTCAAGAACATTCTCGCGATAGCTAGGCGCTGCTTCTGACCGCCGGACAGCTTCACGCCACGCTCGCCGATTACAGTCTCCATCCCCTCTGGCAGGTTCTGGATCAGTTCTTCCAGATGGGCCCGCCGGGCGGCTTCCCAGATCTCGGGCAGCTGGGCATCCAGCTTGCCATAAGCAATGTTCTCACGGATCGTGCCGGAGAACAGGAACACATCCTGCTGAACAATACCGATCTGCTTGCGCAGCGAAGTCAGCTTCAAGTCACGAATATCGATGCCGTCGACTGTAATCGCTCCTCCAGTGACATCATAGAAGCGGGGCAGCAGGCTGCAGATGGTTGTCTTCCCTGCACCGGAAGGACCGACGAAGGCAACAGTCTCACCGGCCTTGACGTTCAGGTTGATGCCCTTCAGCACCGGCCGCTGGCTCTCATAACCGAAAGTGACATTCTGGAAGGCGATATCGCCGCGTAATGCACTGACGTCTACGGCGTCCGGCTTGTCGCTGATCTCAGGTTCGGTGTCTATGATTTCCAGGTATCGTCTGAAACCGGCGATGCCTTTAGGATAGCTCTCGATTACGGCGTTGATCTTCTCAATTGGGCGGAAGAAGACATTGGACAGCAGGATGAAGGCAACAAACTCACCGATGGCGAGCTCGCCCTGGATAAAGAACCATGCGCCGCTGATCATCACCAGGACGGTAATAAGGCGGGTCATCATATAGGTAACGGACAAGCTTTTTGCCATGATTTTATAGGCCAGCAGCTTCGTACGACGGAACATTTGGTTATCTACTGCGAACAGCTCTTTTTCATGATCTTCATTGGCAAAGGATTGTACCACACGGATACCCCCCACATTGTCTTCAATACGGGCATTGAAGTTGCCGACGTTGCCGAAGAGCTGGCGATAGGTCGTAGTCATATTGCGCCCAAAGTAAATAATGACCCATGCCATGATAGGAACGATGACGAAGGTAATGATGGCGAGCTTGAGGTTGATGTCTGCCATTAGGATAAAGGCACCGACCAAGGTCATGACCGCGATGAAAATATCTTCCGGCCCATGGTGCGCCATCTCGCCGATATCATTCAGGTCGTTGGTAATCCGGCCGATCAGGTGGCCGGTTTTGTTATTATCGAAGAAACGGAACGATAATTTCTGAATGTGGTCGAACATTTTTTTGCGCATATCCGTCTCGATGTTAATTCCCAGCATGTGGCCCCAGTAGGTCACGATATACTGCATCACAGTATTGAGGGCGTAGATCGCCAGCAGCGCAACACAGGCAATGAGGATGAGCGGCCAATCCTGGCCTGGGAGCAGGTCGTCTATAAATTTGTTAACGGCCACTGGAAACGCAAGCTCGAGCAGCCCCGCGCCGACTGCGCAGGAGAAGTCGATGATAAACAGCTTTCTGTAGGGCCGATAATAGGATGCAAACCGACGGATCATCTTACTTCACTCATTTCTTTTATTTAATATATATAAGACGAACTTAAGATTTGAACGTATGGCTCGGTCGTCACTACGGTGGAATGTTTGGACTTCCGGTCGCTGTTATCCCCAGATTTCTTCTTTATAACCGCCTCTAGCGGTTGAAATCTGGCGATAAAGGCGAGCGCTTCGCTCCTCCAGTTCCAAACTTCCCCCTTCGTTCCTTCTCGCTTTTTGTTCTTTATCTTTTATTCATCTTATATAGGTGGGTTTATAACTGGATTAGCAGGTATAATCTCCATTATTAGGATACTAAAGAGGCATCTTTGATTTGTCAATGCTGTGTTTGCCGTGCACAAAGCGTATAATAGGTTGGGTTATAGCATGTTCAATTCCTGTCAGGTATTTGGCCTGCGGGTATTTTTTGGTCCCAAGGAGGAAATAACATCATGAACACAAGACAAGGACAAGTAGCCGCAGGCGGTGAAAAATCCACATCCCGGTCCAGAATGGACAACTGGCTGCTTATTCTGGGAATTATAATTGTAGCGGCGGCCCTGCGGGCTCCGTTTACTTCCGTTGGACCGCTGGTCAAGACGATCCGCGATGATTTGGGCTTATCCAATACAGCAGCAGGGGCGATCACTACGCTGCCGCTGTTAGCCTTCGCGCTGCTGTCCCCGTTTGCCCCCAAGCTGGCTCGCCGGTTCGGCCTGGCTAATGTGTTGGTCGCATCTATGTTGCTGCTGTCGATAGGCATCCTGATCCGCTCTGCTGCGGGGACGGGGATGCTCTTTCTTGGCACGGCTATTCTTGGGCTTTCCATCGCGGTCTGTAATGTGCTGCTGCCCGGGCTTATCAAAGGTAAATTTCCACAGAATACCGGCCTGATGACCGGGATCTACTCTGTATCCATGAATCTGTGCGCCGCTGTCGCTTCAGGCATCAGTGTCCCTCTGGCTACCCAGACCGGACTCGGCTGGAAAGGGACGCTGGCCGTCTGGTTTGTCATTGCTGCCCTGTCCACACTGCTCTGGATTCCGCAAATCCGCAATCTCGAGCAGCGTTCCCCGGGAGCCGCTCGCGCTACCGGAGGGAATCTGTGGCGTTCCAGATTGGCGTGGCAGGTTACAATTTTTATGGGCCTGCAATCGCTGCTCTACTATGTCATGATCGCCTGGTTTTCCGTTATTCTGGTGGAACGGGGGATGACTCTGAGTCATGCGGGCTGGATTTTGTCCATTATGCAGCTTGCACAGCTTCCGTTCACCTTTTTTATCCCTCTTCTGGCCGGACGGATGAAAAATCAGCGCAGTTTCGTTATCGGCATCGTTGTGCTCTATATAGTAGGCATTGGAGGCGTATGGCTGGGCAGTACGTCATGGATGCTGCTGTGGGCGTGTTCTATCGGGATTGCCGGCGGTTCTTCCTTCGGACTGGTGATGATGTTCTTCAGCCTGCGGACACGGAGCACACAGCAAGCCGCCGAGCTGTCAGGCATGGCTCAATCCATCGGCTATATGCTGGCGGCAGCGGGACCTGCTTTGTTCGGGTTATTGCATGACCTGACCGGCAGCTGGAGACTGCCGCTAATCCTGCTGCTTGGCGCCAGCGTAGTGTTGCTTCTCGTGGGACTTGGCGCGGGAAGCAACAGATATGTTGGCGACCAGGGACTGCGCGTCGTGGACAAGCAGTCCTAATGCCTCATCTATAAACAGGGTAAAGCCGCCGGAACTACCGGCGGCTTTGCTGTACGTATAGTGATATCAGAAGCGATCTAATACAGGTAGCATGCTCCATCGTAATCCCAGTATTGCAGCATTCCTTGGACCGGTCCGTTTCCGTTCAATCTCTATTGTGGGGCAAACTATCGGCAACAGCAAGGTAATGATTGTATAAAAGAGTTTTGTCTACCGCTTGTAAGCCGCGACCCGAATTCTCCGGTAATCCATAACCCAGCGCCCTTCTGGGAACAATGTCGGTTTGAGCTCCTCTTCCATCCAAGAAGTCACCTCTGCACGTTCAGAAGGGGAGAGGACCGTCAGAATTCCATTGGCAAAAATATTCAGCCATGTCGCAAAGCCCTGCTCCGCGCCCTCCAGCGGTGTCGGGCGGTCGAAGCACAGGGCGAAGTCCACGGTGAACCCGTGGCGCTCCAGCAGGGAGGCATACTGCCCCGTGCTGGGAAAATACCAGGGCAGGCGCAGCTTGTCGCTCTGGCCAATTGCAGCAAAGGCGCGGGGCAGCCCGGCGACAATGGACGCAATATTGCCCAGCGCGCCGAATTCTGCGACCAGACGTCCGCCCGGCCTGAGGCTGGCGGCCATGGAAGCCGCCGCACCATCAGCATCCAGCAGCCAGTGGAGGGCTGCATTGCTGAAAATGGCGTCTGCCGCTGGCTCCGCCACGTAGTTCTGACCGTCTGCTTCAATAAAGGTCAGCTCAGGATGCTTGCTGCGTGCCGTTCTGATCATTTCGGCAGAAGCATCGATGCCAGTGACGACTGCGCCATGGGAAGCGATCGTTGCTGCGAGATCACCAGTGCCGCAGCCCCAGTCGATAATCTGCTCGCCCGGCCGGGGCTGAAGCAGGTCAATCAGTGACTCCCCAAACTGTGAGACAAACGCCATATCTTTATCATAGGTACCGGTATGCCATAACTGATTCATAAGTAATGCTCCCTTCGTTGTGAACTCTTTCTTATGTTGTAACACACTGAAGTCTTATAAGTGAAATATATAGATTGGATAGAGGTGATTGGTTATGCCTATATTCATTCTATGAATCTAAAAGATGAAATAGATTTTTTGAAATAATGCTTGCAATTCATTCGGAATAGGAGTATATTCTTAATTACGGTGATTGATTCGCTGGTTGAGAGAAACCAGTTATGAATCAAACTATACATAATATGCGGTCGTGGCGGAATTGGCAGACGCGCACGGTTCAGGTCCGTGTGGTAGCAATACTGTGGAGGTTCGAGTCCTCTCGACCGCATCACGTTTTAACAACAAAGGTTTGTGAATTGCTCATGTAGCAATTCACGAACCTTTTTGCATTGGGAGAACTCAGGGGATTGAAGTGATTCAATTCTTGAATGAACCTATTGAACTTTTCAATTATACATTATGCCTGAGGTATTCTAATATGGATAATACCTACTTATTTTATAGGAATTATATATTATGAGGAATGATGATGCTGCACTGGAAGCGAAATCTGTATATTTTGTGGCTGGGACTATTCTTCAATCATATGGCCTATACCCTGTCTGTTCCGTTTTTTCCTCTGTTTCTGCAAGAAGATCTGGGCATTCAAAATGGACTGGAGGTTTGGTCTGGCGTTTCGATTTCCATCAGCTTTCTGATTAGCGGATTATGTGCCCCCTTTTGGGGATCGCTGGCTGACAAATACGGCAGCAAGTCGATGCTGATTCGTTCAGGCGTAGGACTGGCTATCGCCCATATGGCGAATTACTTTGTCCATGATCCCTATATGTTCATTGCGGTGCGGATTTTTCAGGGACTTATGGCCGGCTTCACGCCAGCTTCCATCACTTTGGTCGGTACGAATACGCCTGAAAAACATGTGGGATATGCACTGGGTGTCATCTCGACCTCTACCGCTGCCGGGGGGATTCTTGGACCGCTTGTAGGTGGTGTGCTGAGCCATTGGATCGGACTACGGGGCTGTTTCATTGCATCAGGAGTGATTACACTTTTGTCTGCTCTTATGGTTCTATGGGTAAAAGAATCGCGCGAGCACCGCACTGTAGTGCAATCAAGCATCCTGGGTGATTTGAAGAAAGCGGCGTCCAACCCTGGTTTAATGCGGATTTATGGTCTGATTTTACTCGTCTCGACTTCCGTGCTCATTATCGAACCTGTGCTAACGATTTACGTTGTTCAGATTGGCGGAGATATCAGTAATGCCACACTTAGTGCAGGAATCGTCTTCTCAGCGATTGGCGTTGCTACGGTGATCATGGGACCTCGTTGGGGTAGAATTGGCGGTCGGATCGGATACGAGAAAACATTGTTTATCGGTCTGCTGGGCGGCGGGATTGGCAGTCTCCTGCAACTGACAGCTTTTAACCTGATTTATTTTGGAAGTCT
This sequence comes from Paenibacillus sp. NPDC056722, assembly GCF_042790635.1. NCBI lineage: Bacteria > Bacillati > Bacillota > Bacilli > Caryophanales > Paenibacillaceae > Paenibacillus > Paenibacillus sp. NPDC056722. Next base: position 32,590 of record NZ_JBHTYV010000024.1, read on the forward strand.
GCGATTTATTTATGGGTTGTTCTTCGCCGCCGTGTACCCGGCTATGAATGCACTGATTATCAAATATGCCGACAACGATTTTCGGGGCAGAGCTGTCAGTCTGAGCCAGACCGCAAATCAATTCGGAATTGTGCTTGGGCCGTTAATTGGCGGTTTTCTGGGCGGTTGGGTTGGAATCCCTGTTGTTTTTCTCCTTACGGGTATTACGCTGCTGGGAGCGGCATGGGCTGTTAGGGTGAAGGAATTTAAGCAGGTGGATCGAACAAAGCTGGGCATTGCGGGAGAACCCGCTCGCAGCAGCTTGAACAAATGAGAACGTTATCTGTCTTCAAGGATGATCAATATAGATATCACAATATGAGGAGGATTTAAACATGGCGAAAAGACAATTGAAGTTAGGAGCAAACTTGAACGGGGTGGGCAACAGTATCTCCTTTTGGCGCCACCCTAATATTCCGATCAACGCGAGCGTAAGTCTGGATTTCTACAAAGAGCAGGCGCTCAAGGCAGAGGAAGGGAAGTTCGACCTGCTATTCATCGCCGACGGTCTTTTTATCAACGAGAAGTCCAATCCTCATTTTCTCAATCGTTTTGAACCTCTGACCCTTCTATCTGCGTTGGCGGGCTTCACTTCTAACATCGGACTGGTTGCTACATTATCTACTTCATATAGTGAACCGTTCACGGTTGCAAGACAATTCGCTTCTCTGGACCAAATAAACGGCGGAAGAAGCGGATGGAATGTGGTGACTTCACCACTGGAAGGATCGGCGCTGAATTTTGGTAAAGGTGAGCATCCGAACCATTCTTTGCGCTACGAAATTGCGGAAGAGCATCTGGAGGTAGTCAAAGGCTTGTGGGATTCGTGGGAGGACGATGCATTTACCGGAGATAAGGAGAACGACGTTTTCTTTGACCGGACCAAGCTGCACACGCTGAATCATAAAGGAACACACTTTTCTGTGCAGGGGCCGCTTAATGTAGCGCGTTCCAAGCAGGGGTATCCGGTCATATTTCAGGCAGGCTCTTCCGAATCCGGCAAGGATTTGGCGGCAAGATCAGCCGATGCCGTCTATACGGGCCATGAGACACTGGAAGAAGCAAGAGAGTTTTATAGTGACGTTAAGGAAAAAGCGATAGCGTATGGACGCAGAGCAGAGGATATTCTGATTTTTCCGGGTATCGGTCCAATCGTTGGCAGAACAGAAGAAGAAGCCGAGCAAAAATATCAGGAAATCGCTGAATTAGTCAGTATCGATCAGGCGCTAAATTATTTGGGCCGTTACTTTGAACATTTCGATTTCACCCAATTCCCGCTGGATGAACCTTTCCCTGAGATCGGTGATCTTGGGAGCAATAGTTTCCGTAGTACGACGGACAAGATCAAGCAGCAGGCCAGAGAGCAAGGACTAACGTTGCGCCAGGTAGCATTACAGGCCTCTACGCCAAGAACCTCGTTCATTGGTACACCGGATCAGATTGCTGATCAGATACAGGAATGGTTTGAAGGCGGGGCTGCAGATGGCTTCAATATTCGTACCGTTGTACCGGGCGGACTGGCGGACTTCGTGGATCTGGTCGTTCCGGTCCTGCAGCAGCGGGGTCTTTTCCGTACAGAATACGAGGATGACACGCTGAGGGGCAATCTGGGACTTAAGGTTCCGGCCAACCGCTATACACTGGAGACGGTACAATAAATCAGCTATTTTTGACAAGCCCCTCAATATAGAGTAATATCCACATGTGATTTAATATGCCTCTGCACCCAAGACTCTCTCTTTATAGGGAGAGCTTTTTTTGTATTTACTTATCAGGAAACCGGTTAATAGGGGTGGAAATCGTGGATACTGCTGTTCGTAATCATGTACTGATTGTTGAAGATGATGATAATATTAGACGTTTTATATCGATTAATTTAATCAATAACGGCTTTGTGGTGAGTGAGGCGGCAAATCAAGGAGAAGCTTTACAGAGCTTCACTACGAATCATCCCGATGTTATCGTTCTGGATATTATGCTGCCGGATGGTAACGGCTTTGAAATCTGCCAGAAGCTAAGAGCGCAGGACCCTGGGGTCATTATTGTTTTTTTAACCGCACGTGGACAGGATCTGGACAAAATTAAAGGACTTGAAATCGGCGCTGATGATTATATCGTCAAGCCCTTTAATCCATTAGAGCTGGTGGCACGTATCAAGGCCATCTTACGCCGTACAGAAGCCGTTGCAAAACCGCAGAGGCTTGTCCTGCAAGCCGGACCGATCCGGATGGACCTTAATGCCAATAAGGTGTTTAAACATGATGTCTTAATTGAATTAACGCCGAAGGAATTCCAAATGATCAGAACGTTCCTGGAACATCCTGATACTGCACTCTCCAGGAATGAATTGATGAATCTCGTATGGGGTGAGGATTATATTGGCGATCCTAAAACGGTAGATGTTCATGTACGCAAATTGCGGGAGAAGATCGAAGATGACGATTCTAATCCGTATTGGATCGAGACCGTATGGGGAGTAGGTTATCGTTTTAGGAAGGACGGCTAAAGGGATGGGAATTCAGAAAAGATTAGTAGGCAGTTATCTGGTAGTCATTTGCCTGACAGTTCTCATACTTGAGATTTTTCTTAATGTATCCGTGAGATATTATTATTTTCACAATATAGAGCGAATCCTGATGAATCAAGCGGAGCTATCCGCTTCTTTTTTTCAGCAGTATTTTGCCGAAGAAGATTTGGAGAAGGAATCGGAGCGCCTGTTGAAAGGATTTGCTAACCATTCCGACGCGCAGGTGCAGATTATTAGTTCATCGGGTCGGCTTTTGCAGGATTCGAATGGACTTCAAGGCGATAAGGTTATAACTGCGGATGTGCAGTCAGCGATTCATGGTCAGCCTGGCACCTGGAGAGGGAAGGACCCTGTGACCGGGGAGTCCATTTTAGCAGTCGCCTATCCGTTACAAGCAAATGAGGTCATCGTCGGGGAAGTCAGGTTCATCACATCCTTAACAGAGACGATACATACAGTGGATCAAATTACAATTTTACTAATCGGTGTCGGATTGCTGGTGATTGTGATTGTGACAATTCTTGGCTTATTGCTATCTTGGACCATTACCAGATCCATCAAAGACCTTAAACAAGCCGCAGATAAAATGACTGAAGGGGATTTCAGCATAAGAGTGCACAAGCGCTATCAGGATGAGCTGGGTTCCTTGGCAGATACTTTGAATATGATGGCGAGTCGAATTTCCAAGAGTGAACAGCTTAAGAATGATTTTATCTCATCGGTATCCCATGAACTGCGCACCCCGTTAACCTCCATAAAAGGCTGGGCCATCACATTGAAGGCCAATGGGGGCGAGAAGCGGCCTCTGCTTCAAGATGGACTTGAAATTATTGAATCAGAAAGTGACAGATTAACTCATATGGTGGACGAGCTGCTCGATTTCTCCAAGCTGGATAACGGTAGAATAGCCATTCATCCCGCACCAGTGGATCTGACGGAATTGCTGCAGCATATCGGGAGGCAACTGGCCCCAAGAGCGACCCGGCAAGGTATCTCACTCGAAGTAAGCGTCAAGGAACCCCTGCCTGTCATTCAAGCAGATGAGAATCGTCTCAAGCAAATCATGATTAATCTTATTGATAATTCACTCAAATTCACTCCACCTTCAGGCCATATTCTGATTGAAGCCCACACCATTCCGGGAAAAGTAGTGATTACGGTAGAAGATACCGGCTCAGGGATCGCAGAGGCTGATCTAGAGAATGTACTGCACAAATTTTATAAAGGTGATCCACATGCTTCTGGCAGCGGACTCGGTCTGTCCATATCGGATCAGATCATTAAGCTGCATCATGGAGTATTGAGAATAGACAGTGTGCCAGGAGAGGGAACACGGGTTCAAATAGAACTTCCAGTATAAGTGATCCGCAAATTTAACTATTTCATAACCACTTTAATCCCTTCCGCAGATAAAATATGTAAAGAGCGGATAAGCGAGGAGTCGATGATCCCAATGTCCAGCAAATTCATAAAAATAGGTGTCATGCTGACAACGCTATGGTTGCTTGGCGGATGCCGGGTTCCGGCAACACCTATAGATATGATAAAGCCTCCCTTATCCGAAGCGAGCAAACAGCGCTATGATACCAGTCAGGAGCTGATCAAGCTGTTGCCGGATAAGGCGCAACTGGTCGCCCCTTTACAGGGACAAGAGGGTCATGATATTTCTTTCGGAGATATGGATGGAGACGGAATTGATGAAGCTGTCGTTGTCTATGAAGACAACAAAGAGGCGGGGAAGCCGTTAAAAGCCGCACTTTTCAAGCAACAAAACGAAGAATGGAAAGTGGTTTCAGAGATCCAGGGTTTTGGATATGGTCTGGAGTATGCCGGATTTCTGGATTTAGATCATGACGGCTTTAACGAGCTTGCCCTAGGCTGGTCATTGGGTGAGGCTGGCAATGGTCTGGACGTTTATAAGTTAAGTCAGGATAAGCTAAAGCTATTTTCTAAGAAGGCTTATCACGGGGAACTCAATCTGAAGTAATCCTTTCGTGAATGGTGCTGGCATGGTGGAGGTGATCTATGATTTGAAACTTAAAATAAGAGGTCGCCCCGATTTTTCCCTGTTTTTCTTGACGCTGTTACTGGTCGGATTTGGTTTGATTATGATTTTTAGCGCCAGTTATCCTGCTGCTTTCATAAAACATGATAGTCCGTGGCACTACGTCATGAAACAAGGCGTATTTGCGCTCACCGGATTATTTGTGATGCTCATTTTTATGTGTATACCTTTTTCTGTATGGAAAAAAGCTTCGCCGATCCTGCTTACGTTCTCCTTAGTCATGCTCGTTCTCGTCTTAATAGGAGGAGCGGACATTAATGGTGCAAGACGATGGTTTGTTCTGGGTGGTTTTAATTTGCAGCCGTCGGAGTTTAGTAAGTTAACCGTTATCGTATATTTGTCGGCCATCATTAGCAGAAAAGGGGAGCGAATCCGCAATTTCCGGAATGGCTTACTGCCCATTATCTTGGTCATTGGCACGATCCTGCTGCTGATCATGAGACAACCGGATTTCGGAACCGTGTTGATTCTATTCTTTATTGCAGTAACGATCCTCTGGGTCGGTGATGTTGACCTCCGTCATATGTTGTTGCTTAGCATGGCTCTCGTGCCTATGTTTGTTTATCTTGCGGTTAGTAAAAGTTATCGTCTTGATCGCGTCAGCGCTTTTCTGAATCCGCTGGATGATCTGCAAGGCTCGGGCTATCAGCTTACACAGTCATTATATGCTTTGGGCAATGGAGGCCTCACTGGAACCGGGATTGGCCAAGGTGTGCAGAAGCTGTTTTATTTGCCGGAAGCTCATACCGATTTTATCTTTGCTGTGGTTGGCGAAGAATTGGGGTTTGTCGGTACATTTATGCTCTTCGTCGTATTTTTTCTGTTCATCTGGCGAGGGTTTATTACTGCAATAAGGAGTAGTGATCCATTCGGTCTCATGCTGGGAATGGGTATTGTGATGATGATATTTATTCAATTCCTGCTGAATGTTGGATCTGTAATTGGCAGTCTGCCGATTACGGGAGTACCGCTCCCTTTTATTAGCTATGGTGGATCATCGCTCATTCTATGTTTGGCCAGTACCGGGATTCTCCTTAGCATTTCACGAGATAACCATAGAAGACGTCAAGAAAACTCCAGAAATTCAACAAAATAGAGGTAGTCATATGTTTATCACCAGCAAGTTTGCAAAACTGGATCTATCCACACTTATTCTTGTGACGTGTCTCGTTTCCATTGGAACCCTCGCTATTCATGGAGCAACAGCAGATACACATCTAGCGGGACTTCAAATTAATTATCTATATCTCTTTGGTGCATTTTGTATTCCGATGTTAATGATCGCATTGATCGATTACAAAGTTCTATTGGGCAAGCTGGCTTACCTTCTCTATGGAATGAGTATTGGGATGCTCGTGTTGGTCAAGTTTGTTGGAGAACACATTAATGGTGCCTCCCGGTGGCTTAGTATCGGAAGCTTTCAGCTTCAGCCCTCGGAGTTGGCGAAAATCTCCACAGTGCTGCTAATTGCCCATGTGCTCGGAAAACGAGAGGGGAGAGAGCTCCGCTTCATTCAAGATTTATTACCGGTCTGCGGAATTTTTGTTCTCCCTTTCGTCTTAATCTTGCAACAACCGGATTTGGGTACGGCGCTAGTTTTTGTAGGGATACTACTTAGCATGCTTTGGGTTGGCAATATCCGGGCAATTTATATGATTCTGATTCTTGGCACAGTAATCGCTTCGATTGGTACTATATTATGGTTATTTAATGCCGACTTCGAATTGTTATCCAAGATTGTAAAGCCCCATCAAATGTCCAGGATTCAAGTCTTTCTAGATCCAACCAGTGATCCTGATAAATCTTGGCATGTTAAAAATGCAATGACAGCAATAGGAGCCGGAGGCTTGTCCGGAAGTGAGGGGGTTTATGTTCGTAGAGGATTTATTCCTTATGCATATTCTGATTCAATTTATGTCGTGATCGGGGAGAATTATGGTTTTATAGGTTCTGCTGTGCTGCTGCTCCTGTATTTACTGCTCGTGTATCGGATGATCTTTATCGCTATGGACAGTAGAGAACGTGCAGGGTCTTATTTGGTTGTCGGTTTTATCGCCATGTTAATCTTTCAGGTTTCCGTAAATATCGGAATGCATATCGGTTTGCTGCCCCTGACTGGAATTTCATTACCATTCATCAGTTATGGCGGCAGTTCACTGCTCAGTAATATCCTGGCGATTGGTTTGGTGCTAAGTGTTAAAGTTCATAAGGATGAAATTTTCATTGAACCATCTGAGAAGTAGAAGGCAGGTTATGGACATTGGATATATACAGTATTGAACGCTAATGAAGTGGAGTGGAGAGAATCATGTCTAGAAAGAGCAAAAGTAAGAGTAAAAGTAAGTGGAGCACGACCCGCAAAGTTGTGACGGGTATAAGTCTTGTCATCGCTGCTCTCCTAGTTGGAGTGGGGCTGTATGTGGGGTATTTGTATCAAAAGACAGACACGGCCATTCAGCGCATGGCGGCCCCGGCGGCAGTCGTTCAACCTTTGGCTCTTCCAATGGAGACCGATAACAATAATAAAAAGGAGAACATTGAGCCGATGATCTTTCTGCTCGCCGGTGTAGATAGCCGGGATGGGGGCGGCGGGGTGATGAATACGGATGTGCTGATGCTCGTCAGCTATAATCCGCAAACCAGGTCCACCAGTCTATTATCGCTGCCGCGTGATTTACTGCTTAAACCGAAATCTTTGCCTTCCCGCAAAGCCAATTACTATTATGCTTACCACTATATTAAAGATAAGTCGCAGGCCATTCCTAATACGAAACAATTTTTTAGCGATCTACTAAGCATTCCAATTGATCATATGGTCGTGGTGAATTTTGATGTGTTAAGGCAGACGGTAGACTTGCTGGGCGGACTGGACATTGATGTCGACATGGATATGAAATACATTGATACTGCAGATGGGACGAATATCGATTTGAAAAAAGGTCTGCAGAAACTAAATGGCAAACAGGTGCTGGACTTTGTCCGGTATCGCAAATCGAATCAAGGCACCGGCGAGTCCTCTGACTTTGCACGTAATGATCGGCAGCAGCAAGTTATCAAGCAGATCGTTGACAAGCTGGGTGCTTTTCAAGGGATTTCGCAATGGGGAAGAGTGCTTGACATTATCGGCAATAATGTAAAGTCAGATATTCCTGGAGAGGAGCTCCAGCAATGGGTGTTCAATTTCCCTAAGATCAAACCGGAGCATATTCGTTCATTACATATGGAGACCCTTTGGAAAAGCCCTTATGTTTACGTGAAAAAAGAGGATTTACAAACGGCGCTCACTACCCTGCGAGATGAAGCCGGCATTAGTACAAGCAGTTCGTTCAACCTGAAAGCAGTGGGGACGATGGATTGATGTTAAGTTGATGCTTTACAGCTTTTTGTGTATCGAGAAACCCGGTCATTTTGATGATCTCGGGTTTCTTTTTTTTGTTAGTGAAAAAAAGTAATTGACTTACGATAATTATCCTAATATTATTATAAATATCTTTAAGA
>NZ_JBHTYV010000025.1:0-37580 GCF_042790635.1 Paenibacillus sp. NPDC056722
ATTTAGTAGATTGGCCAATCGACTAAAATTTATAATAGGTGTTATTTTGTTGAAATTAAAAGGAACCTTGAAGGTTGTTGCAGTCTCTTTGTCTCTAGCACTAAGTTTAAATCCCATTTTTGCAAGTGCATCACCCTCACCTTCAAATACTATCGAAGATCAATCCGTAACAAATCATCAAGAACTGAGCAATGACCCTTATGAAGAAGGATTGCTTGAATATCAAAAAAGTTTAAACAATGAAAAACAATCGGATTCTCTAGCAACAGCTAGCATTTTAAGCTTAGTGAAAGTTGTTTTTAAAGTCCTTGCTAAAAGTTCAGATGATGTTGTTGTAACTGCAACAAAGAAAAATGTCACTACTACACTCAAAAACCATGCAATAAAACAGGCTGTCGCGCGTGGGATTACAGAAATTATGTTAGACAATTTATTATCTGAAGTTGCAACAGGAATGTTTAAAGTTTTAAAGTTTGAAGATGTTATCGGAACCTCAAGAATCATGTACGATCCTACTAGCAAACTCACCGTTGTCTTATCATTAGTTGACAATATCGTAATAACTACATATGTTGATAATGATAATACAATGCCAAATAGAGTTAATGCTGGTCGTTGGGTGCCCTCTTCCTTTAATTATAGATAAAATTCAGAAATCAAAAATATAATGGAGGACTTGGCATATTTATTAGTCCACTTGTTATGAGATAATAATAAGCTGACTATAAATTTGTTAAGTCCTCTAACTTGTGCAGGGGGTATTTATATGGCAAGACTAAAAGACCATCATAATATTAATAAGTTCTTAGAGATGGAGTTTATTTATCGCGACAATAGACCTGATCAGGGCTGTAGATTTAAAATAATAACAAACGAGAATGGAAGTAATATTGTTAGTGATATAGGATGGACAAATGTAACCTTAGACAAATTTATTGAGATGCTTTTGAAATTCCCAATGGATTTTTATGATGGATACTTTTCCCATTATGATGAATCATTTGAATGGAAATGGATACACGAATTAGACACAAACGTATTTCTGATAACAATTTTTGTCTCGGGCAGAGCAATTTCGTACAATGCTAGCATTGATAGCATAAAAGATTTTGGTAGCCAAATTCTTAAAGACATTAGCAATACTCCTAAGTTTGATTCTAAATAGATAGCAGAATAGACTGCTATCTGCCATTTCTATTGCCAATCTCACATTGGGTTTTATCCCCACCGCCTACCTGTATATCCAATCTGATGTATCTTTTTCATTTTCTATCGAGTAAAAGATAGATATCCAGATGAAATCCTTCCGACTTCAAACCTTCCACAAGAATATTTTAATGCTATACATACCGCCTTCGATTTTCTCAGTGATATTAGCCTGATGGAAAAAAGAAATGGGGGCGCACCTTACGACACCTGAGCCAAATGCAGCAGATAGACTGTTTATATCCGTAGGAAATTACTATCTAGTTCAAGACAAGAGTACGCTTAGCGTGTACGATACGAATACCCAACTCATCGAATCGCGAACCTTTGATGACATGCCTAACCAATTTACGTTACAGCGACTGTGGAACCAAACCATAGCCTTCGGTACAGTCGAATCAAATGGGGCTTGGTATGATTACGCTAAAGCAACAAAAGCCGTTTATACATTCTTGATTCTCGCACATTAAAAACGCAAACCTCAATAATCTTTGAAGAAAGTCGGTTTTCCAAAAAAACCTTCCGAACGAAAACACCTGTCATGTTGAGTTACTAATTAACTTCAATACGAAACAGCCATAACTCTTTTCAAGGCAAATTATCACTGTATATATTACATATAAAGATGTTATCTAAGATGATAATTTATAAATCATGAGGAATCTTGCATTCGTCAAAGGTTCCAATCAGGCAACAATATTTCGATTTTTCTGACGATTCCCCAAAGTTCAATGTTGAGGATATTGGGGGCACCTTATTTATCAGCAACTGCTCAAGAACCGCGCCAAATTAAAGCCAAAGCCCCGCAAGCCACTGCACATGCAGAGCTTGCGGGGCTTTTCATTATCCATCAAAAATTCAAATTATTAAGCCACTGGGTCAACGCCGACAACGGTCCCGTTCTAAGTTCTTCTTCAATGGAAATCGCATCTTCAGGGTAATCTGTTATGATCCCATCGACACCCATACTGAAGAATCGTCGCATGCTTTCGGTGTTATTTACTGTCCAGACATAGATAGGCTTGTGATGCCGCTTGGCCGAAGCGATAACCGATTCTTTGACCATATACTCTTCCATAACGACAAAGTCGGCTTGAATCTGCCCCATGTCTGGGACACCGGCGAACAAAATATAACCCACCTGAAGATCTGGCGCTGCGGCTTTGACTTGCTGCACGATTTCATAATCCAGCGACTGTACAACACAATCATTTTCAAAATGATTTTCACGCACAATCCGGATGAATGTATCGGTCAGATTTTGTTCCATTCCATGTGTTTTGATTTCAATGTTTAGTTTTATTTTACCTCTGGCTACATCCATCACTTCTGCCAGACTGCTAATTCGTCCTGTGAAATTCCCCTGCTTCACTTGCAGCTGTCGTAATTCATCCATTGTCAGATCATACACCTGTGCATGGATACCTGTCAGACGCTTCAAATTGGTATCGTGTATGACGGCAAGGTCTCCGTCCTTGGTCTCCAACACGTCGATTTCTGCATAATCTGCCTGCGCCTCAATAGCACCCTGTATGGACTCAATCGTATTTTCCGGCCCCTTCGAAACATATCCTCTATGGGCCATAATCTCGGCTTTTTGATCCTCCATCTGCATTCCATCTATGGCTGGCAGAAGAGCAATTGCCGCTGCAAATGTAGTAACTGAGCCAAGCGCGATGATCTTTCTTTTATGCTTGTGTAGCAATCCTTGATTCTGAATGGACCGATCTTCCAAGCTCTTCGGCTCAGGTAGCTGCAGCACGACATCATTCGGGTTCGCCTTCACCATGTACAACCGGGTAATTGTGGTAATATAAAGCGGCAGCAAAAATAATGTTGCCAGATAGAGGGATAGTACTGCGCTCTTCAAAGCGACTATCCGCACAACACTAGCAAATACCGTCTGCTGCTCCCACAGGAAGTATAGAAAACCCACAGCTCCGACAAAAGCTACAATCAACAGAATGACAACGAGCAGATAGAGGAAGAATACCGACAGCATAACCACTAATATGCGGAGATGTCTTTTTTTAAGGAGTGCAACGCTCTTTTTCGCCGCCTTCCGAAAGCTTGCCGCCCCCTCGATCACCACAATATGAAGCAAAAAGGTCCAGCGAACATTGAAGAATAACATGACCCCCAGCACGCCAATAAGCAGAAGTGTTCCTCCGCCTGTTTTTACTAACTCGCCCGTGATAAAGTTCGGAATTTCCAAAGAAGGAAGTAGCGTAGTGCCTACCCCCGCACCTAGCGGGAGAAACAGCAGCAGATAGACCACCAACCCTAGAAATCCTATTTTGAACAGGGACCGAAGATAGGAAAGCGACTGCAAAAACGCCGGAATTAGTCCGATCCGCTGTCTCTTCTGACCATAATACGAGAGAATAATCAGAACCGATAGCTCTATAAAAATCAGCAGTGTGGCGATTGGAAGCAGAATCAGCATGCATAACAATCCATACTTACTCATCGCAAATTGCAACAGTTCGTAATTGGTAGCTCCGGCAAACCCACTTAAGCGGAGAAATCCACGAAATATGGATGAAATGGCTGGAATAAAGACAAACAACGTTAGCAGCTTATACAGAATTTCGAAAATAAATATTTCCCTGTACGAAAAAGCAAGTATCCGAAAAATATCGGTAACCTGCTTGTGTATCGGAACCTTTGAAATCTCACTCATCAATTTGCACCTACTTGTAAAAAGCAGCCCACCCTCAACTGAGGACGGACCGCTTCTTCATTTTCCCTGATATACAGCAATTTTTTCTTTATCCTCTAACTGGGCGGTTTCGATTTCATTCTCCATATAATAGTCCTTCAATTCATCTTGAACGCTCTGCTCGGCTAACGGCACCTGGCTGCGGTAAGCAGCACGGCAAATCACATGAGCGGCGACTGGAGCTGTTAAAAATACAAAGAAGATTCCCAAGATGAGGCGGATGCTGAAGAAACCGTCAGAAATTAAGAAATACAGTAATGTTCCAACGAGCGCACACAGAACGCCAAGCGTAGAACTTTTAGATGCAGCATGAGACCTTGTGTACACATCGGGCAGACGCACATTCCCAATCGCGCTGATTAAGCTGAAAATGGCTCCAATGAGAATGAGGACGGCCCCGATTATTTCACCGCTTACGCTCAATGACAACACCTCTTTCAATGAATCTGGCAAAGGCAACAGTTCCAATAAACGAAAGGATCCCGATCAATAATATAAGATCAAAAAAGGCATGTGTGTGCAGCAGCACGGAGAACACGGCGGTACTGGCGATCAGATTAATACCAATGGAATCCAAAGCTTGAACACGGTCTGCACTGGAAGGCCCTTTTACAATCCGGTATAAGTTGGCTAGTATGGCCAGCATTAATATACATAATGCAGTAATCAACACCGTCTCAAATATCATTTTCTCGTCACATCCTTTATCGCTTTTTCAAAAACAGATTTTGATTTTAATACTGAATCCCTGGATTCAGGCATATTCAGACCATGGATGTATAGCACCTTCGAATCAGGGGTTACCTCCATGATGACTGAGCCCGGTGTTAAGCAAATCAACAAGGATAGGAGCGTAATTTCCAAATCCCCCTCCAAATCCGTTTCCACCTTGAAAATCCCCGGTTTAACATCGATTTTAGGACGGAGCACATGCTTCATGACCATCATCGCAGAAGTATTCAGCTCATGGATAAAGAGAATGAACAGCTTCCCAATTGCGGCTAACGTGAATAGATAAAACGGTTTTTTAAAGAAACGGCGAATGCACATTAAAATAAACAGACCCACAAAGTAACCGCTGATAAAGTTTAATATACTCATATCCTCTTGCAGAAACATCCACAAGTAGGCAATGAATATGTTGAGTAGCACCTGAACGGGCATGACTGTTTCCCCCCTTTAATCAAACACGGCCTGAATATATAAATTTGGATTGAGCAATTCCTCGGCAGCTTGAGCAACATAACCCGTAATCGCCTCAGCGCCGATTCCCATAGCAACACTAGCCAGCGTCAACAGAGCGATCGGAAGCAACAAACCTTTCGTTGTCCCTTTCTCCTCCTCAACACCCAGAATCGTTTCACCCCAAAAAGCGTTCATAAACAATTTGATCATGGAAAACAGAATGAACAAGCTGGCCAGCAGCCCGATTCCTCCAAGCCAATAATAGCCGGCTTCAAAGACGCCTTGCGTCGTAAATACTTTGCCAAGAAATCCGCTGAGCGGAGGAATTCCAACCATAGACAAAGCTGCGATGAAGAACATCCAGCCTAACCCGGGGTGATGACGAATCAAGCCGCTAATTTTCTTCAAGTCACTTGTTCCCGTGAGATGAACTATGGTTCCCCCAATCATAAATACAAGCCCTTTAATCAGCATGTCGTGAATCAAATAATAAATAGAACCCGCTATGCCGGTGGATGTTAAAGAGACAAGTCCAGCCATAATAAATCCAACGCTGATAACCACATTGAAGGTTAATATTTTTCTCAAATCCCAATAACCGATCGCTCCGAGTCCACCTAGTATCATTGTAATAGCGGCTAAAATCCCAATAAACATATGGGTAATTTGCGGTTCATGATAAAAGATGAGCGTAAACATTCTGAAAATGGCGTATATCCCTACCTTAGTAAGTAATGCTGCAAAAATAGCAGCGATTGCCGTTGGGGGTACACTATAGGATCCCGGCAGCCAGAAAAAGAGCAATAATCCCGCCTTCATAGCGAAGACGATCAAGAATAATAATGCGACGGTAGTAATTAACCCATCCTGACCAACCTCTGCAATCCGCATCGATAAATGGGCGAGGTTCAATGTGCCGGTCATAGAATATAAATAAGCTACTCCGATCAAAAAGAACGCCGATGCAATAATGTTCGTAAAAATATATTTGAGTGACTCGCCAAGCTGCCGCTGGCCTCCCCCCAATGTGATTAGTACATAGGAAGCAACCAGAAACAGTTCAAAGAAAACATATAAATTGAACAAATCCCCTGTCAAGAACGAACCATTGACACCTGTAATCAAAAACAAAAATAGAGGATAAAAGTACAATTTTTCTTGTTTTCGGCCAATCGATGAAAAAGCGTAAATTAAGCAGCACACCGAGACAATTGAAGTAGCCAAAAGCAGCAAAGCACTGAACATGTCCCCCACGAAGCTAATGCCGTAAGGTGCTTTCCAACCACCCAATTGTAAGGTTTGAATTCCGCCATTTCTGATCTGATTCATCAATAGAACGGCAATGACACTAGTAGCTAACAATGCAGCCAGACTAAGAATCCGCTGTAGCTTTATATTTTTCTGGAATATAATGAGGACCATCCCCATCAATAGAGGAATGATAACCGGCGCGATCAACAAATTATTCAAGCTCATTCCCCCTTAATTGCTCCATGTCATCCGTCCCGAAGCTTTGATAGGCCCGGTAACATAAAACTAGTACTAGCGCTGTCACGGCAAAATTAATGACAATCGCAGTTAAAATTAATGCTTGAGGAATAGCATCCGTAAAGTTCGCGACCTTCTCTCCCAGCAGAGGGGCACTCCCAGTCTTCAGCCCGCCGGAAGTAATCAGCAGCAAATTAACCGCATGGCCCACAATCGATGCCCCAAGCACAATCCGCAGCAGCTGCTTAGATAGAATCAAATAGGTTCCAATGGATATTAAAATACCGACTAGTATGACCATTAGTGTCTCCATATTAACGATCCTCACTTATGCTAAGAATAATATTGACTGCGGTGCCTATGACAGCCAAAGCGACTCCGGTATCAAAAATCAAAGCAGACGCGAGCTCGGTATCGCCAAAGATCGGTAAATCAAAATGACCGAAGGTCTGGGTTAAAAAAGGCTTACCAAATACCACGCTCACTGTTCCGGTCGCAACGGCAATCAACACTCCCACCGCGGAAAGCTTTTTGAAATCCACCCGAATGTTTTCCCTTACCTTCTCGACTCCAAAAGAAAGATACAGCAGGACAATAGATGATGCCATACTCAGTCCCCCAATGAATCCTCCTCCTGGATGATGGTGACCGTTCATAAATAAATAGATCGAAAAGGTCAATATGATCACAGCAGCTACTCGAGTTACACTTTTCAATATCACATCATTCGGTTTCATTTTGTTCCCTCCTTTTGGAACGCTGATGAACGAATATATATACACCTAGTCCAGCAATGGATAACACGGATATTTCCAGCATCGTATCGAATCCGCGGAAGTCCACTAATATAGCGTTGACAATATTTTTGGCACCCGCCAGCTCAAAGGCATTTTCAAAAAAGGATGTTATTGGTTCAAATAACTTATGCCCATTCGCGGACAATGCGAGAACGGTCACGGTTAGACCCATCGCGATCGAGATGACCAGATTCGTCAGTTTGAAAGGAATCCGTTCGATGCTTTTCTTAAGTTTCGGTAAATGGTAGAAGCACAGAAGGAACAGAACCGTTGTCACCGTCTCCACCACCATTTGCGTCAATGCCAGGTCAGGCGCTCTAAAGATAACAAAGAACATCGAAACCATATAACCTAACGCACCTAGTGCAACAATAGCCACAATTCGGTTGCCGGCAAATAAGACAGTACATGCGGCGATCACCATTGCGAGCACAAGTCCGACATCAAAAATATTGATAGCTGCATTATTTGAGAAATCAAACTGGAGACCGTGGAGCAGCAGAAGCGAACTTATCAACACAATGACAAAGAATGAAAAAATGTAGATCAGATAACGTCTCAGCGAGCCTGTCATATAACGATTCGTTAAGGACTCCGACAGTCTCTCCGTACCAGTTAAGCCCTTATTGTACCAATGGTTCAACGTTAATCCCTGCGGATAATTTCTCATCACCTGGATCCACTGCTTGGATGTTTTGAAAAGAAGGAGACCCACAACAATGACACCGAACGTCATTATCAGCTCCATATTGGGCCCATGCCATGCACTGATCTTCAGGTCGTATGGAGACAGCGGCATCATCGGCAAAATGGATGTTAGTGCCGGAGTGAGAATATACTTACCCAATACATTGGGGAAGAAGAAAATGAGTATAACGAGTAATGCCAAGACGGCTGGAGAAAATAGCATCCCCCAAGGCGCTTCATGCACTTTTCGTGTCAATTTCTCAGGACGATATTGTCCTCCAAAGGTTTTGAATACAAAAATCATGCAATAAACGAAGGTAAATATGCTAGCTATCCAAGCAATGATCGGGAACAGGAGACCAATGCTGCCTAAACCGAAGATACCAGCCTGCGATACCTCATTCACCGCTGCAAAAAACATTTCCTTACTCAAAAAACCGTTAAACGGCGGTAATCCCGCCATCGATAAACCACCAATCAAAGCGATCGTGAACGTAATCGGCATGACTTGCATCAAACCGCCAAAATAGCGAATATCCCGCCGACCTGTCTCATGGTCAATAATACCGACAACCATGAACAAACTTCCTTTAAAGGTCGAATGATTGAACAGATGGAATAGGGCGGCAAATGTAGCTACCGTAAAGATCGTGCCACTCTCACCAGGCCCAAAATAGACTGCTAAAGAGCCGACTCCAAGCAAGCACATAATCAATCCCAATTGACTAATTGTAGAATATGCTAACATCGCCTTTAGATCGGTCTGCCTCAGCGCCGTCAAAGAACCGTAAAGCAGCGTAATGAGACCAATTCCAGCCACAAGCCAGAACCATACGGAGCTCCCCCCGAAAATCGGTGTCATACGAGCCACTAAATAAATACCAGCTTTGACCATCGTAGCCGAGTGGAGGTAACTGCTCACCGGAGTTGGCGCCTCCATCGCGTCAGGTAACCAAATACCGAATGGAAATTGTGCGGATTTCGTAAATGCACCGAGCAAAACACATAACATCGCGGGAATAAATAGTACATGGCTTTGTATAACTTCCAGGTTCGCAATCATTTCCCGAATACTGTAAGTATCCGCCATCATGATCAGCATAATAAACCCGGCTAACATGCCGAATCCGCCAAGGACAGTAATTAATAGCGCCTTCAAGGCGCCTTGGCGGGAGCTCTTGCGCTCGTACCAATAGGAGATTAATAAGAAGGAAGAAACACTGGTTAACTCCCAGAACCCGTACAGGACTAAGAGGTGATCGGAGAATACTACCCCCAGCATAGCGCCCATGAACATGAGCAAATAAATATAGAAGTTGTGGAGCGCCTCACGAACCTTAGACATATAAAATATAGAGTAAATAATGACCAAGCTACCGACTCCGCTAATGAGCAGACCAAATAACAAGCTGAGCCCATCCACATAGGAGATCATATTCATATCCAGGGACGGAATCCAGGATAATGTGTATTTATACGTGTCACCAGCCGCAACACCAGGTATATACTGTAGTAAATAGATAAAAATAGATGTAGGTACAAGTAAAACGAACCATCCCGTATGTACTACGCGATTGAAATACTTATATAAGAAGGGAACAAATATTGCACTGATCAACGGGAGAAAAATATAGGTATAGAACATAGTCAAGCGTACTCCTCCTTATTCATGACTTCTGCTTCCGTATCTACATATTGACTCTTTTGTTAACATCAACTATAGTCTTACATAGTTTAAATGAGTCCTAATACTAGCATTGAGGTGAAATACTTAAAATGATTAGCGTATATAATGAGAGCATTCTGGTTTGCGTTTATTATGGTCCCAATAGCGAAAGACTAATCAAACGTGGCTGTGCAATCGCTAATATCATGAAAGCTCCGCTTTATATATTGACCATCGATCCGAAGCCATTTGACGAACTGGACGCCGAGAAATTACTCTATATCGAACAATGGAAAGAATATGCCCACGCTCACGCTACGGCCCAATTTATCATGAAGGATAATGAAAGCCGCCCTGTCTATAAGGTCATTGCAGAAGTAGCCAGAGATAACAACATTACACAGATTATTCTAGGCCAGACAGCAAGCAGCCGATGGGAACAAATTACGAAGGGATCTATCATTAATTCTTTGGTACGTGAGATCCCCTTTGTCGATCTGCATATCGTTTCCGTTGCCCGTTATATCCGGGATGAAGAAGGTAATTATCAAAAGGGCATTCGTGCTTATTTGATTAAAGACGGGAATAATTACCAGTTAAGCTTCAGTCACGAAAAAGAAACGGAATATGAAGGCATTTTCTTCAAAGAAGCGGATACCGATTTCGATAACGGAATTTTCCGTTTTATGAAGGATGCTTCGACTTTACATGTTCTCGTAACTGACGGGATTGTCACCGAACTAACAAATGTAGATATTAATACAGCACTGGGTCTGGATGACTCTGCACAATAAAAGTTAATAAAAAAGCTCACCCTCTCCGCATGTTTCATGCGGAGTTTTTTTATCTTTTCAAAACACAGATCGTTTATAAATTCACATCCACTTTAATGGGCCGCTTCTCAACCCTGTCGATCCCCAGATACTTCAACGTTTCAGCCGTAGAATGATGATGCAAAATCGACTTTAAAATGGAGATGGCAACTCCTCTATAGTATGCATGGTAACCAAACGTCTTTCTCAGTGTATGGGTCCCGATTTTCTCAGATATCCCTACCTCCTTTGCCGAGTGATTAATAATTCGATACGCCTGCTGACGGGTAATCGGACCAGAATCCTTTTTGGATTTAAACAAATAATCCTCAGGCTTCCAATCGACGTTAGATAAATACTCGTTTAGTATCTCCCCGACCTTGCTGTTTAAGTAATGAGCCTTTTCTTCTCCTGTCTTCTCATCCTTAATATAAAGAAACTGCTTGGCATTCTGGCCATCCCAAACGTCCTGTACAGTAAGATTGAGCAAATCAAGAAGACTAATCCCGGTGTTAATTCCCAATACAAAAAGCAACAGATCCCTTAAAGAGTGTTTTCGGAGCTCCTCTTTCATCGCTTGTATGGTTTTTACGTCCCGAATCGGATTAACAAATTGCACAGAAAATCCCTCCGATAATGTTACTTAATTTAAGGCTAACATATATTAAGTAACATAACAATTAAAAGATTGCTTAATTTAATAAAAAAACTGACGGATGAGCTCTCCATTGAACATGATATCCAGTCGGATAAGAACCTAATCAACAAGCTGCTATACCCGCATTCTAAAAGCATTTTACAGTAGCAAGCGCTTCGCTCCTACAGTTCCAAACTTCCCCCTCCCCTCCTTCCAAAAAAAAGACCCCCATTGCGGGGATCGTAAGGTTAGGTCTATTGTACTGACAGTTGGAAACATAGGTTTTTTCCTTATATCTATAAAAACTCCATGTTCTAAAGCTCTCTATAGGCTGGCTGCATCAACCCTTGAGTGGACTGATCCTCTTGGTGCTCATAATATAGTGACTGAACGGAGTCATATATTGATGCTTCCGCTGCTACTGACGGCCGCTGATATGCCTCATCCACATACATGATTCTGCGTTGAATTTGCATGAGTCCATTCACGACGCGAAGCGCAATCCAAAAAAGGACAAGGCCAACACCTACGTACAACAGATATTGCTGATTATAGGTCCAATCGATATGGAAGTAATTAAACAAGCTATTTTCTAAAATATTCAGTTGCATTTCATTCATCAAAATAATATGCACGGCTGGAAGAGCAATAAAGCCTAGTCCTAATGAGATCACCGTTATCATAATTACAAAGAATACAATACCCGTAACAAATCTTAGGAAGACGAGCAGCAAATTTCGAATAAATAACCCGCCGTCAAACCCTCTCACCATTCGCATAAACCAGTTCTGCCCAGCGTCAGACTGTTGGCCCGTAGCGTACGAGGCAGGCTGAACCGGCAAGCCTAAAATTTGTCTAATCATGCTTTGCTCAAATTTCACAATCCCATCCAACAACTTAGCTACTCCAAAAAACAGCGGGATTCCGATAAATAATGGAGTTAAAGCGATGGATAGTGCAACTCCTGTTATCGCTACAGTAAGATAGATAATTCCTAACGGGAGAGAGAGTAAAAAATAGAGGATTGTTGCATAAGTTTTTGGATTAAAAAGCACCCAGTTCACCTTACCTGTTGGCTCCTTCGCAGTCGCCCCTGTTGCGTTCATTATTCAAACACTCCTTTGCTTCATAAGTCACGTTCTTCTCAATAAATTAATTATAGCCGCCTTATTTAGCTGACATAACCGTCTTAGGGGGTGTTTGTGCCTAGACTTTAGGCTAGGACTAGCCCTGGTGAGATGAACTTTTGGAAGCAAAGGCGCCATACCACTCACCTTCAAATGCTATACATTTATGCTAAACGTTCCATCCTCTGCGGAATGCATGAAGAAATATGCAGTGCGCCCATTCACTTCTCTCCGCTCCTACATACAATGTGTTAGCCCATCCATTAAGGAGTGACGAGATCATGTCATTTTTACCACCACCTAGTGCCCCAGGATTCCCAGGGCAGCCCGGACAGCCGGGATTTCCAGGGCAACCAGGATTCCCAGGACAGCCTGGCCAACCAGGAACCGCGGGACCCAGCTCACCTCCCCCGGGATTTATCCCTCAGCAACCTGCGATTACCCCCTTGGCTGTCGACCCCGGAGCGATTGCTGGTTGTTTATTTCGGAATACGTACGTTTGGCTCGTGAATAGAAACCAATTCTGGTTTTTCCCGGTCTTCGTAGGGCGCACCTCGGTCGCAGGGTTTCAATGGAACGGAAGGTTCTGGGTGTATACCGGATTTGATTTGAATTTGATCCAATCATTCACGTGTTTCTAAATTGGAGGAAAAGCTCCGTTCCAGTAGGAATGGGGCTTTTTCCATGTTTACGGTTGATTTTCTACAACGATCTATAAAATCAAAAAGCAAAAAAAGACACTTTTTAAGGTGTCTTTTACATGTAATAATTATGGGCCAAGGGAAGTCGCGTACCTGTCCGAAGATAACAAATCATAAGTTTTTATGATTGTTAGCTGCACTTTTATCACAAATAACACAATATCAGGCTATAGTGAAAAATCAGTAACACCCTTTTTATAGGCATATTTCAAAGTATATGTTCCTTCTTTTCCGTAGGGCATTGTAGCAATTTTTATATGGGTATAATCAAGCCTGCTGTCTCTTAAAACTCTTTTCACTAAGGCTATACTCCGTTCTTCTTCCGTAATGATACAAAATATATTAAGAGCATATTTTTTCGGGTCGGAAATGCATTTCCCCATATCAAAACCATCCACATAGCCTAAATTAGCATCTGCTAGGGAGATCTCCAAGTATTCCATTACTTTATCTCTTAACCAGTGGTCACGTTGGCTGCCTTTTTCACTTTTCAAAGGATACTGTACCACTAACCAAAATTTTTCACTCATTCAGATTCACCAGCCAATTTACAGGTATATAGAAGACAAATGCTTATGGTCAACTTCCCTTTCGAGCGATTTACATAATACATTATAACAAAGGAACTTTGTAAAAGGGACTGCATAAAAGCAGCAAAACCACCATCCTCATGGAGATGGTTTTCATGGTGGAGGTGAATCGTGGCTGTACAAATCCACAATTCTCCGAAGTAGCATGTGAGGATGTTTAGATGCGTTGTTATATCACAATGTCATTGTCTACCTCATAATACTGCGCTTGAGCATGCCAGAGCTCATATCAGAATGTCGCCGCCAGAGTCGATTATGCTAAGGCCAAGATTGAGGCATGTCTTGCGGAAGCGGGCTTCATGAACGGTATAGCGCAATGGCGAGCGGATCTGAAACTTGCTTATACAAGGACTTTGATGACAAGGGTGTAAAAATCCCCAGCGGAGAAGCACAATTAATTGCGCTGACACGTGCGCTATATAAGGATGCGCGGATCTCAATTGGAATACGAGCGTCGTTTACAACTTCCTCATTTTGAACCTGTAGCAGGTTCAATACATCTACCCGAATCGTTCCCTTGAGTGGCGCCATTACCTTCACCCTTCCCTATCATTGCTCCCGATCGCCTCAATGACTTTGCCGTGGGAGACCGGATGTTCGTGTTTGTTCATTCTCATCAGCGCACCTCAGCCGCATTGTCAGAACTTAACCGATGGCCCATTGGAACCGGCTTCCCGCCGTCCAGTCCGGCAAAGTTCATTATCTGGAATCATTCTGGAATTCTGACGACGCTCTAACGAGTCGATTGGCTCTGGAACGTTTCCCCTCCCTATGGTCAGGCTCAATGTAGGGGAAAATCAAAATTGAACGATAAATCCAATTTAAAAAGAGGAATAAGCCACTTATAATTGTGGCTATTCCTCTTTCTTTATTTTAATTTTCAACTGCTATAGCTTTCTTTGAATGTTTTTTACCGTAACAGTTAAATAGAGAATAGTTAGTGCGATAAAAGTGACGCCAAAAAGACCTAAGGTTATAGCTTGATTCAGAACATGCTTATAGTCAACAGTTGTTGACATTAACTCTCTAAACCCTTTTATAGAATAGGTTAGAGGTAAAAAGGAATAATATACTGGAAGAATGTTGGCGTTAAGGCTATCGGGAATGTTCCAGCACTTCACGAAATCTCCCACCCTTTAATATCTTTAAAGTTATATTGACCTTTTATTAAATTTATCTTATCACTTGTGAGTGCTAAGATACAGATTACTCCGAGTTTATTGATGTACAATCCCATCCAAGAACTTAGCTATTTCCAAGATAATCTTCGGCGATAATATAACCCGAATCGGGACACATTCCATAACAAAGGACGCTACGCAGAATATATATCCGCGGCGTCCTTTTCTTCATACACTGTATCTTTAAAACGCTAGTAATGGAAATTACCCCTTCACACTTCCCGCAGTAACCCCTTCTATAATTTGCTTTTGCAATACGCTATAAATAATCATGACAGGGACAACACAGAATACGATACCCGCTGACATTTGTGCGTAGTTGGACAGCTTGGCATCCCGGAACTGAACCATCCCGACAGGCAAAGTACGTAAAGCATCATCTGATAGAAAGTAATTCGCAAGCAGGAATTCATTCCAGTTCCCTAGGAAGGACATGATAAATACCGTAACGAGCGCCGGCCCTATTAATGGCATGGCTATTCTCGCAAAGATCCCCTTCGCAGAGAGTCCATCGATAACGGCTGCCTCTTCAATTTCTCCCGGCAAGGAGCGCATGAAAGCAGCGATAATGATCGTCGATAACGGTATCGCGTTTGCAACATAGGGGATGATGAGGGCAAGATGCGTGTTCAATACTCCGATTTTTTGTAGTAATAGATAGATTGGAAGCATCAAGGATGTATTCGGAATCAGCATCCCTAGCAATACGACGCTGTATAGGATTGTACTGATCTTATTATACCTCATACGCGTTACAGCGAATCCGATCATAGATGAGATGACAATCGTCAGACACGAGGATAATACCGAGATGTATAAGCTATTAAAGAAATAAACGTTAATCTTCGCATTTATCCATGCGTCAACATAGTTTTCCCAATGAAATTGCTTAGGCAGCCCGAAAGGACTTAACGCAATCTCCGCATTGTTCATTTTTAAGGAAGAAAAAACTACGAAAAGAAATGGAAACAAAATGATGAGTAGATACGCCATTAAAAATATATGATTCCCGCTTTTTTTCAGCGCCTTCATCATTAGTAATCAATCCTTTCGGCACGTTTTGCAAATAAGCGCTGATATAGAACAGTAATCACCATCGTGAAAATAAAGATGATGAAGGATAACGCGTTGCCGTATCCATACTTAAAGTTGGTGATCGCATACTTGATCATATAAGTGGCCATTACATCTGTAGAGCTTGCAGGTCCGCCCTTCGTCATGACGATAATAATATCGGCAGCTTTCATTGAGCCTGCGATGGAGAGCATAATGACGACACTGATTACAGGCATAATAAGAGGCAAGGTGATCGTTCTCACGCGTTGCAAGCCGGTTGCACCGTCAATCATTGCGGCTTCATCGAGTTCCTTAGGAATCGTAAGAATCGCTGCGAGGATCATCACGATATAAAAGCCCGCCCATTGCCAGCAGTTTGTAATCAGGATAGACAGCATCGCTGTCTTCGGGCTGCCCAGCCAATCCTTCGGTTCTCCCCCAAAGAACACGATGATCGTGTTCAACAAACCGACATCATAATTATAAATAAATCCCCATAGTATACCGATTACTGCCGTTGACATAACGGTAGGCAAAAAGATCGCTGTCTTGTATAAGCCTTGAAGTTTCTTTACATTCGCAATCATTAATGCAGTAACTACGGTGATTGGGACTTGCACAAATACAGAGAATAATATGAAATAACCGTTGTTTTCTACTGAGTTCCAGAATGCTGGGTCTGATAGTGCTTTAGAATAGTTTTTAAAGCCAATCATCTTCACATGATCTGAAATGCCATTCCAATTGGTAAAGCTGTAATAAAGTGAGCTAATGAGTGGATAAATAAAAAACATGATGAGCAGCAGCATCCCTAGAGTAACAAACATTACATATGTCAATGGATTCCTTAAGACTTTCTTCATACCACCCACACCACCTCACCAATTTATCATCCTAATAGGGCACCCAATTCTTAATATAAGAGTGCCCTTATTGTCACTACACATACCCTTTATTCTGCGTCAGCATTCGCCTCATCTTGAACTTTTTGAATTGCAGCGGTTGCCTGCTCAGGTGTCGTTACGTTACCGATTATTTTTTGAATTTGATTACCGATTTCTGTTGTTACATCAGCAGGTACCAAGGCATCAAATGCAGCGTAGGAAGAGTTGGAATGGATTAGCATGATCATAATTTCCTGTATCATTGGATCTTTTACCTGTTCCTTCACTTTTGCTTCGTCTAGCTTCATACAAGGCAATGATCCGCGTTCAACGAGGAAACGCATCTGCATATCTTCGGTGTAGTAGTTTTTGATGAACGATTTCACTGCAGCAAGCTTTCGCGGATCTTTGGCTACTTCTGCTGAGAATGCATAACCATTGTTCATATCCTGCATGATGGACGTCTGATCACCTACCCCACCAGGCATCGGAGGAAAGTTGAAAAAACCTACCTTACCAGCAAGACTAACGCCCGCTCCGCCTTTCTGGAATAAAGAAGCTGCCCAACTGCCGTCAAACATCATAGCTGATTCTCCATTAATGAACTGGGTATTGTAGTCAACATACTCGAGGCCGAGCTCACCCTTCTTGAAGTAGCCCTTATTCACCCAATCCTGATAAATCTTGAATGCTTCCGTCAATGCCGGATCGGTCCATTTCGCTTTGCCAGTCGAGAATTTCGCAGTCACTTCTGGACCTGCAAGACGTGACCAGATCTGGTTGGCCAGCATCAATGGTACCCATGCGGACTTAGAAGCAGCTGAGAATGGGATTTTGCCATCCGCTTTAATCTTATCCATAAGTGTCAGCAGTTCATCATAGGTTTTAGGTACTTGGAATCCTTTGGAAGCGAAATACTCCTTGTTGTAGAA
This sequence comes from Paenibacillus sp. NPDC056722, assembly GCF_042790635.1. Lineage (NCBI taxonomy): Bacteria > Bacillati > Bacillota > Bacilli > Caryophanales > Paenibacillaceae > Paenibacillus > Paenibacillus sp. NPDC056722. The sequence goes on from NZ_JBHTYV010000025.1 coordinate 17,672, forward strand.
TACGCCCTCGGCACTCGCTGATATCGGCAGCCCGTATACTTTGCCATCGACAGACCATGCATCCAGATTAATGAATTTATCTTTGATGCCAAGTTCTTCTAGAATCGGCGTGATATCAAGCACTTTCCCTTCCTTCGCAAACGTTTTAACATCAGGACTTCCGAAGGCATCAAAGATCTCCGGCACTTGTCCCGACGCCATTTCACCTCTGATTTTTTCTTTACGGTTGACCTCACCATCGACGCCATCCATTTTCACTGTTAACCCCGGAACTTCTGCTTCCATCTTCTTGACGGCTTCCATCGTAATATCTAGAGAACCTTGCCTTCTTTCCCCGATCAAAGCATGACGGAATGTGATCTCAAATGGCTTTACTGTTGACGAGCCTTGTACTTCACTGCCTGTTGACGAGCCATTCTCCGCTTGAGAACCGCAGCCAGCTAACGTAATGGAAGATACGAGCAGTAAGGACATTATCACAAGCAAACTTTTTTTCATTGTCATGGCCTCCAAATTATAAAAGTTTTATTACGCGTAATCTCCTGGCTTCGTCTTGCTCTTCATCGCCACTCCAAAATCGGTGTAGATCCGATTGCGGAGTTCAATTCCTTTCGCGGTAGCAATATGGTGGGCTAGAATTTGAAATGGAATGATCATAATGAAGGGGGCCATTTCTTCCGTTAAATCAAGCTCTAGACCAATCGTGCGTTCATCACTTGCGCGGTTCAGCGACAAAGTGTAGGTATAGTCCGTGTACTTACTCTCATAGTCGTGTAGAAGCACCAACCTCTCCTGCACCTTGCCGCCTGTCTCCAGAAAGAATATTCGGTGCTCAGGATTCACTTCCAAGTAGGGGCCATGCATGAACGCTTCCAACTCAATCCCTTGAGAAGGCATGCGAACCGTCTCACAGAATTTCGTCTCGAACTCTTTTAACGTTCCGTATACAGGCCCATAACCAATCGCAGTAAAGCGAGGTGCGGTAACGAATTCATTGCTGTGTTTATCAAAAAATTGCTCCGTCTTCTCAATGGTTGATGGGATCGCATCAATCGCTTGCTCGAACTGAAGCAATATTTCTTGCTCCTTCTCCTGAGTAACCTTACCATTCACTACAGCGATGCGGAGACCAGCAAGCATTAGCGTAAAGACCGTAGCAAGAAAGCCCTTGGTTACGAAGCCTACTCGCTCTTTACCGCAGCCGATATCGATTGTGACGTCAGCTGCTGCTGAGATTTCAGCATTCACATCACTCGTGAGCGCAATCGTCGTAAGCTCTGTTTCTTGGCGAGTTCGCTTCAGCGCACCGATTGTCGAGGTGCTCTGACCACTCTGGGATATTCCCAAGATAAGATCCGTGTACGGACTGAACGATTCATAGTGTGCAAAATGAAATGGCTCACGGATATCCATTCGAACGTCCGCCAATCGCTCGATAAAATATTTCGCACTGAGTGCTGCATTTATACTTGAGCCTGTTGCGAATACAAGCCAATTCGCTTTCATCCCAGCTAGATCTGCAAAGGCTGCCACATTTTCCGGGTAGGAGCTAAGAATGTCGCGAGACATCGACTCCTCCTCATGAATGTAGGTCATCATCGTTGGCTTCAAATCAAGATTCATTATCCGCATCTCCTCTGCTTAGAATGATTCTTCAGTGAAAAAAGTGTCCACTGTATATAAATCTGCCAATAGGGACATCCATTTTCCTGCAAGTCCGACCCAAACTTCCTTATAGGTAGCGTTGTTGAATTGCGGCCAGTAAGGCACGTCCTCGTTGCCGAACGTTTGAACACCAACTGGAAGCTCTCCTGTCATCTCACCGCTCAATACAGAATATTGCTGTGCATAGCGGTAGCCTTCACCGTACATAAGAGATTGACCGAACGGATTTTTTCCGACAATCCATTGCAGCTGACCTTCTGCAATATCCAAGAGCTCTGGATCTTTCAAGTATTGCCCGGCGATCGAAGCCGCTTTGCCTGTGGATAGCACAATCGCATTATTTCCTTTGAAAGAGAACCATACCGGGAAACGGCGTAAGTATATTCCCTTCGTTAATTGAACGCCTTCCTGCAATTGAAGCTTATAGTCGTCATGTGCACGCTCATCCACGAGCAAATGCTGATGCCCAAAGCTCCGCTCATCCAGCCATTCATCCACATGATAGAGGCCACTTGAAATCATCGGATAAGGGGCTGTATACAGTCTTAATTTTTTGAGATACGATCCATACGCTTCAATGGATTGAAGCCAGCGAGCGGCTTCTTTATGGTGAGGCTGTGTCTCGTGTACAGTGACCAACGCTTGCAAGTACAGATGCTCGCGAGCCTGATGGTTAAAGTGCTGAATGACCTTCTTATCCGTATTTCGGTAGAAGAAGCCTTGGAATGACGTCCCATCCTGAAGAGAGATGCCTTCTGTTTCCTGTGACTGCTCCACATAACGGATAAATTCAACCGCCTTCTCTGCGTAAAACTCATCCTGTGTTGCCTTGTATAGCATGGACGCTGCCCAGGAAGCTGTAGCCATGAATAAGCTCTCGGAGGTCTGATACGTATGCTCCCAGAAGATTGGCTTCTGATCGAAGCCAGCCTCACTAAAAACATCAAACGCATACCCGAAATCTTCTTTCGCTATTTCCAGCAGACGCCTGGATAAGGCCTCATCAGGGAGACGGGAATGAATAAAGGCCTCAATCCCCGAGCAATAAAAATTCTCGTAAGCTTGATTGTGTACGCGCGCGGCGCAGTCATCCATATTGCCGATACGGCCGTCCGTCCAACGTGTAATTCCCGCACTAGTCGCACGATAGCCATCACCGTATCTAGTTTTTAGAAGAAAATCCAGACCCCACTCGCCTTCCTCTAATAAGCGAAGGTACAAATCCTCATCGATCGGCCCAATCCGCTCTGCTAACTCAAATAATGCAAGCGTCACTTCAGCCGTCTGAATCAATTGCTGCGACACATCCCCCGCATCATGCCAGCCGCCGTGGAAGGCTAACTTCGTCCCGTTATGCTCTGCGATAATATCTGCATGACAAGTGCCATGAATGCCAGGAACCGGGTAGCCGCAACGTTCACAGAACACAAAGTTCAATGCTTTCCAGATCGAAGCGTGCCATACCTGTACAGAAGACCCAATCGTGAATGGATGTGAGGTGATGTCTCCAGCCTGGATATAATAACGGCCTTCCGCCGTAACCTCTGTGAATTCCATCAATTGAAACTCTCCGATACCTGTCTCAACGTAATCTATCGTACCTGTATATACGGATTGACCGCTGTTCTCGCTAATGATCTGAAAATGCTCCGTTTCCAGCTGCTGTGCTACAGCCGTCTTCACGCTATCTGTCCGGTATCCAGAATGAGAGAATATAATTTCCCGCGGACTGGGTAACCAGCCCTTCGTCACTTCCTGCTGATCGACGAGCTCTAATTGAATCGACTTCACGGAAAGCTTCATAGAGTCACCTGTCGCATGGCTCTTTCCATTAATGAAATAGCCGATCTCTACCTCTGTAATTTCATCTCGCGGCAAGTCTGCGATATTAAGATGAATCATATTCCAACCGGTGTTCGACAAGTTTATGCCATGTACACCTTCACGGAAATAAATATCTGGAATTGGAATGATGCCTTCATTCCGGAATTTGATCATCACATACGTGTTCGGAGTGCCTTGAAAATCAGCCTTCAGTTCGATGGCAATACGATTGAAGTGTTCCCAATTCTCACGGTGGAATCGCTGTACGAGCCATGCCTCACCAAAGTTAACGTAATCTCCATCCTCTGGTGCGCCTTCCGGCCAGTGGGGCATCACGGTAGGTGATGTGATAGATACCGATTGATCTGGATCAACCTTCATTTCACCAACACCTGTGAATGTCCAGCTGCTGGCGTCCATCTCACTTGCACAGTACAGAATGCGCGAATCAAGCACTTTCAACTGCTTCTGAGCTTCTTCTAATGAATGCTTGGTGTATCTAGGCAGAGGACGATGGATGTAACCGGATTGCTTGATATCTCTCAGCAACTGCTCACTCAGCATTGCCCAACCCCTCCTACTTTCTTTCTTGATTGACTTGCCGCGAGACCCGCTAATGCTGCACCAACAAGTCCTGTCGCTTCACTTTGTACCTTCGTATATACCAGTCCATTGGTGACGAACCGCATTGTACTCGGATTCAACGCTTGCTTAATTCGCTCGAAGAAGTAAGCATTTCGAGCAACCCCGCCGCCAAGCACAATCGTATCGGGATCGGTCACCCTTACCAGATTCATAATCGCTGCCGCAGCTGCCCGAGCCGCATCATCCACAATGCGCGATGCAAGTGAATCCGCTTGTTCTGCCGCTTCGAATATCGTTTGCGCAGCCATTCGTTGTCCTTCCACGAGTTCAAGCACAGTAGACGGATACTCTGGAAGCAAGGCAACAACACGCTCGTGCATGCCTAAACCTGAAGCGATACGTTCAACACAGCCATATCGACCACAGGCACACCGCACATCGCTATCCATCGCCACGACCATGTGCCCCACTTCACCAGCGTTAAAGTGGCTCCCTTCCACATAGTGTCCATCCACTACGGTTCCTGCCGCAATGCCTGTTCCAATGTTGAAGTAAATAAAGTTCTTAGACTGTTGTCCCCAGCCGAATACCTGCTCTGCACGCGTTGCACAAGCAACATCATTATCTACACCGCAAGGTAATTGAAAAATAGATTCCAACAGCTCACTTACGTTAATCCATTTCTTCTTGTCTGGCTGTATTTCGTGCCATATTCCACCCCGTGTATCCACACGTCCAACCACGCCAACGCCAATCGCGATTTGCTCGCGGCCAATCAAGGTACTCCCTGCTTGAAAATCATTGATCGAATGAATAATTCCTTGTAATGCAGTATCTTGGTTTGTTGTATCACTTGCATACGACTTTGTTTGCAACACCTCACCAGCTGGAGTTACTTCACCGACAAGAATTTTCGTCCCCCCTAAGTCAACTGCAATAATCGAATGTGGAATTTCCATAAGTGTTCTCCTTCTATTTTGGTAACGATACCAAATATAGCTGAATATAGCTGAAAATCTGTTTCGCAAACCGAGAATAACAAATTGTAAAATGGCTGTCAACAGAATATTTTACTAGTGTTAACTTAGTGTCAACTTATTTCCGGACAAATGATCAACCCTATTAAAAGTCTGAAAAATAATTTGGTATCGTTACCAAAAATACTTGTTAAGTATTCTCTTTTACAATATAATAAACCTAATCGATTGTTTATAGAAGGTGGCCTTTCGTTGAAAGAAAATAAGAAAATCACGATATCAGAAATTGCGGAGAAAAGCGGAGTATCCGTATCAACCGTATCCCGCGTATTGAATAATAGCCCCTCCGTCTCGCCAAAGAAGCGTGAGCGGATTCAGCAAATCATTGACGAATATCAGTATACACCGAGTGTATATGCACGTGGCATGATTCATCATACCAGCAAAAATATTGGCATTATGCTTCCCGATATCACCAATCCATATTTCGCTTCGTTATTCGTGGAGATCCAGCGCTTCGCACTCAAAAGTAACTATGCAACACTTCTATTCAACACAATGTCTGTGCAGAAGAAAGCCCACGATAATGCTTCTTTCTCCGAAGAATCCTACATTCGGATGATTCTAGAGAAGCAGGTGGATGGCGTTCTTATTCTAGGCGGAGTCATCGACCGTGAGGATATTCCCGATAGCTATATTCAGGCCCTCAATCAATTACATTCACGCATCCCCGTTATTATTCTTGGTACGATGATCGAAGGATGTCAGTGTCTCTTTATGGAGCGCAACCTGAAGCAGGGGGTAGCCTCTATTGTCCACCACCTGATCGCACTGGGACATGAGCGCATTGGCTTTATTGGCGGAGAGCAAGGCATTCGTATTACATCGGCACGGGTCGAGTCCTTCAAGCAGGCGATGGCCGCACTGGATAAGCCTATTGCACAAGAACATATTATTACCTCTGATTACTATGCACCTGATGGCTACGAAGCGATGGAGAAGTTGCTCCAGTTGGAACGCAGTCAGCTGCCCACCGCATTAATCGCGATGAACGATATGGTTGCGATCGGAGCGATTCGGGCGATGCAGGATTCAGGACTAAAGTGTCCTGACGATATCGCCATCGTAAGCTGCGACCAATTCGAGCAGAGTGAGTACAACATTCCACGGCTTACGTCACTCGATCAGCATAATGAATATCTGGGACGCATGGCTGTCATGCAGCTGATCAGCGCCATGAATGGCTCAGCGGAGAAAATCTCCATTCAGCACACGCCTAGGCTGATGATTCGTGAATCCTGTGGTGCGAAGAGCTAATCGTGTACTACGTTAATAGAGTAGGATGGGGCAGAACAGCAGGGCAAGCACATGGGCGAGCCCTCCAGCAAAACCAAGTATGCCCAGTGTTGTCTGGTTAAACAGTAGCTACAGCCTCACAAATGATATAAGATTCATCGCATTTTCGCTTCCGCAAATACGGGTGAAACATTCGTTGAAATGAAAAAAAGACACCCTGAAGGGTGTCTTTTCAGAGTGTCGAGAAACCCAGGTTATTTAAATATCCTGGGTTTCTTTTTTTGCGTTCAGGCAAGAGCCCGTCGGAAAGCGAGGGTTTTACCCCCGTTTTTCCAGGCGATCCAGATGGATCGCCATCTTCTTCATGTTCTGCACGGCTGCCGTCATCAGTGCTTGTTCGCTGACGTTTGGCAGTCCACGCAACCGGCAATAGCGAAACCCATGGAGCTCTTTAGCATCCGCGAAGCTTCGCTCTATTGTCTCTTTTCGTTTGCGGTATAACTGTTTCCCCGACCGACTCAATCGGTTGCTCCGCACCCATTCTTTGCTGTCCTCCCAGACATGCCGGGTTACCACCTTCCGGTGGTTCCGGGAATGTGTACACTCATTCAGCAACGGGCAGGTTTTGCAATGTTCCGAGTCGGATGCGTATTGTCGGTAGCCCTTACGGTCTGTCGTTCGGTACTTCAGCTCGTGGCTGGCTGGACAGACATACAGATTTCGCTCGGCATCAAATGTAAACTTCCACTTTGGAAACAATCCTTGGTTAGGATGAAATCTTCGGTGTGCAATGACAGCAAAAATTTCTCGGCGCTGTAATCCTCGACAAATAGGTGTGGTTAAATAACCAAAATCCAATGCAACGGCTTCGACTTTAAATCCAAAACGGATTTGTTGGCGATCTAAACGCGACAAATAGGGCACCGAGTCATGGACATTTCCAGGCGTAACGTGCACATCTGTAATGAGATTGTATTTCATATCTACCGTGCGGTGGTCCAGATAAAAGAAGCCTTCGGGTTTGCCATCGCGAATCATATATCCACTGTCTGGGTCGGTCTTGCTTACTTTAATTTCGTTCTCCTCGTTCACTTCCTCTCTAATTTTTAGAGCTTTTTTCCATGTTCTTTCCGGTCTTCAGCCACGGCAGCATTAAGCTCGTCCATGTAATCTTTGGTGTTTTTGAGCACCTGTTGTTTGGTGTAATGGTGCTTGTTGGCGTTAGCTTTGACATGCGTAGAATCGGTCACGAGGACCCGCCCACCAACCATCCGATGCGAAATCGCCTGTAGGACAATTTCATCGAAAATATCTTGAAAGATCGTTGTATCTTTGAATCGAGTCCGCCGATTCCAGCTAATCGTGGTATAGTCAGGGACCTTATCTGTTAGCCCCAGTCCCAAGAACCAGCGGTAGGCCAGATTGGTTTGAATTTCCCGCTCTAACTGACGTTCGGAACGTATCCCGTAAAAGTACCCTAGAAAAATCATTTTAAATAAGACGATGGGATCAACCGCAGGACGACCGTTATCTACACAATATAGCGGACGAACTTTCTCATCGATAAAGGAAAAATCAATATATTTATCTACTTTGCGTAGCAAATGATCTTGTGGAACCAGATCTTCAATGGAAACAAACTCATACGCTTGCTGTTTTTCTCGCTTGGCACGCAACATACAGAACACCATCCGTTCAATAAATAGTTACCTATATTATATAACATTAACGCGGTGTCGTCTTAAAAAAATGAGACATAATGAAAAGGGCTGTCGAGACTTTCTCGACAGCCTGAAAAGACACCCTGAAGGGTGTCTTTTACTCATACTCCATATGAGCCGAGGAATGGACATATCGGTTCCTAAGAAATACTAGAGCACTATTTACCTCAATAACAGGTCGATTTACAGCTTCTGCGATGTTCACAGCATCCCAACTAGTCATATCCATATCTTTAATTTGTTTGCTATTTCTATAAAATTAATCATTCTCCCCCGCACCCTGTACCATGCATAACTCCAAAACTTGACAGAATATTGATTCGGATCATATTTTTGATATGCTTCAAAAAGTCCGATGCTTTCTTCCTGCATCACTTCATCAAAATATTCTTTATCATTCGTGTATTTCAAAAGCTTTTTCCCTTCAAAATAAATACGTTGTCATACTCTTTTAAAACGTAATCAAAATCCCCAAGATGAGGATATACATAAGTATTGATTTATATCCCCCCTTAAAAATTGAATATATAAACCAATCATATCTTTAAAATGTTATGACTAAATCTACTGAGTTTATTATTTTGTAAATCTAAATAAGCAATAACTAAACCATGAAGCAATCATTTTCGAAGAATTGCTAAAAACAAAAAAACAAGGATCTGGATGACCCCTCCAGTGTCCTTGTTTTTTATTGTAAACTTCTAAAATCAAACCACACGACATATTAAAGCTTTATAGACTTGATTTCACCTTCACTAAGCCCCGTTGCCTTCGCTACAGCTGCATAATCCATCCCCATTGCAAGCAAATTGCGAGCCACTTGAAGCTTACCCTCAATAATCCCAGCAGACTTTGCCCCTTCAACCATGGATGCTTCATCATGCAAATACTTCTGCCTGGCCTCATACAAACGTCTAGCATCCGAATCCTGACTCAAATATTGCAGGGTATCCATGGCCTTTTCCAAACCCGGTTCATTCATCTTCAGCACCTCCCATTGTGATGTATCGGCACCTTTCAGAAACAGTAACCAATTGATCAGTCCGCCTTCAGAAGGAACGCTACGTTCATCTAGCTTTGGCAACTCCAAGAAATGCACTTCGATATCGTCAATCAGCGGTACCAGTGTCCTGTCTTCACGAAGATGAAATACATTATGGTAGTCGTTATTTGATAAGAAAGCATAGTTCAAAATGTTGATGGTGACGCACTTCTTCAGTTCCTGATACTTCTCGCCTTCCTGAAGCTGACTGGCATACCGTTTGCTCCAATAAAAGAGTGTTCTTTTCTCTATGTCGTACTTATTAAATAACTGCATCTCAATATCAATCAGTTTACCTTCTGTGGTCTTGGCGTAAACATCAAAGATGGATTGTTTGTCGAGCGGATCGTCTTTATCCGTATAAGGATTCATCAGAATGATTTCGGTCAGCGGCGGCTCGCCAGCTTCTGTGAAAATACGATTAAGGAACGCCAACAGCACATCCTTATTGTTCTCGCTGCCAAATATCCGTTTGAATACAAAATCCACACGCGGGTCGAGTAAATCCATCGGCATCAGCTCCATTCTTTAATATCTATTATAACATTTTTCAATTGAAATGGGCTTTGAAGGAAAATACCTAAAACGAAAAAAGACACCCCTAAAGGTGTCTTTCACTCATACTCCATATGGAGCCGAGGGGAGTCGAACCCCTGTCCGAAGATAACGGCACATAAGTTTCTACGAGTGTAGTCACAGTTTTGATGTCACCCGAGTATCGCCCCGTAACCGGCTATACGTTGGGTCAGCCTGATTATCTTCTTCCGTTGACCCCAGGCGGAGACTAAGCGGCGTATCCCACTACTTGTTAGCCCCTATCCCTGTCACATGGGCGATGCAGGGTAGAAGCACGCACACAGGTTATTAAGCTGCGAAAGCGTAGTTGTTTTGTTGTTTGCCGTTTAATAGGCTTTAGCGTTGATAAAGCAGACGACTCCCTGCTACCCGCTGGTAGATTTATCTCTTTATTCTAATAAATATACAATTGTTCAAGGAGATGTTTGATCTGAGTTCGAATTCGAACTGTTTCTGGACGTAACTCTTCTCTGAGTTTTTCTCCTGCTTCGTACGAGTCGTTTTTAAAGATCAAATGCCCTGATGTTTCATGAAGTCGAAGATATTCAATGGTGAGATACTTCTGAAGCTCACTACAAGAAATAAGAATATCATTTTTAGTATTTTCGATTTGCTTCAACTTAAATATATACTTTTTTCTAGTCCATTTGTTAATCAAGGAAGCTAATGTGTCGAATAGATTTATATCTACAAGCTCTGATGAAAAGTCGGTATCAACAATGTATTCAAGTGTTTCGGTAAAATCATCCTGAAATTCTACAAGCAGTTTTTCATCAGCCTCTGTTTTTTGGTCAGCTTTTCTCGGTATGTCTTTTATTTTTTTGTAAAACTCATCTCTTATTTTCTTGAGTTCTTTACTAGAATATTTTGTTCCTTTAGGATGATTCGAGTTATAAGCTCCAATGGTCCCGTGACAGTTTAAACAGACTGGAATAGCATTATCAAGTGTATTTGAACCACCGTCAGCTTCCTGAATAATGTGGTGTACTTCCATATTCAAACCACTATACTTTTCACAATAGCAACAGTATCTTTTGCAGGCTAACAAGGCCTCATCTCTTACATTTCGTGGAAATGGCATTTATAGTCCTCCCTAATTAGCATTCAGGATTATGCTTAGACTTTTTTGATACCTTAAACTTTTATAGTGATTCAATATGTTCGTCTAACAGCCGATTCCAATCAGCCTCGTCTATCGTTAATTCAAATCTAGTTACTAATTGGTTTTTGAATTCAACTAATCTTTTTTTGTTGTCCAATTTAAAGCCAATCGCTCTTGGATCAATTGCACCACTTGAAAATTTAGGGTTACTAAACTCAAAGTCTGGTACTCCTACTACTGCATATTCGTTTTGTACTACCCATGCCGCTCCCATTTCGTTCAAACAAGCGACACTATCATAATAATTGTTTGAGAGCAGATAAATCATATAAGCTCCCTCATCAATTTGACTTTTAAGATAATCGAAAATATTCATACCGATTGGGATTCCATAATCATCATCACTTGTAAAAATAATTTGATCACGCTTAAGACCAATTCCTCTTAGAAACTTTACCAAAGCTTCTCCATACTGTTTATCTTGACTTGCATGACTGATAAACACCTTCTCTTTAACTACAGCTGGTTTCATTTGTGAATCCATGATATAAATCCTCCCTTTATGCTTTTTTCTTCGCTTAATTCCATACACTTTAATTACAAGTAGTATTTTCCCTTCATTCTCCAGCATAGTTGTTTCATAAATGGTCTCGTGAAAGTAAGTGTTCAACTCTGAAAGTATTTTTTTGACTTCATAATCATTGCCTATTCCTTTTGGTTCTAAATAAGCATAATTATCTTTTACGCCAAAAACTATATAGCCTCCGCCGCTGTTAGCAAAGGCTATAACATTTAAAGCAATTTCTGAAGCCGTTTCTAAACTTCTAAAATATTTAGTATTTTTACGATCATTCTTTTCGATTTTGTCTAATATATTCTCTAACATCTACAAGCACCTTCCTAGGACGTAAAAAGATTTTTCAAAGGTATGACCCTTATACCTGTAGTCATTAATACATCACCAAATGTCAGTTGTCGCGGAACATCTTCTCCATTATCGATCCACAACTCATAGTTATTATCATCTAAAACATCCAATTCAGATTGATAAAATAGAATGATCATGTCTTTGTCACTTGGTCTAACAACGATTTTTATTTTTTGACCGTATTTATAAACATCTCCATATACTGTCCTAGCCAGCTCTCTTGTTTCTTTGACGTTATAAATTTCCGGCAACGTATTTAGGTGATTCATTACATTTCGTTTCGACCTATCCAATATCAACTGCACTTTTTCTAACGCTTCTTTGATCTTGTTGGGATCATGCTTCATTACATGTTTCACTGAGTCAATATCACTACTCTTTAAAATCTCATCATAGTCATCAATGCCTAGACCCACTAGCAGATCATCCAAATCTTTTTTTGAATACATTAGCTCTGAGTCCAGTTTACTTCTTAGCTCCTCCAATGATTCAATGTTATATTCTTTCAATGTTTGCTTAGCATCTTCAGCGAACTCAAAATTATCAATTAACTGTTCTCGACTGGATAGGCTATATCTATTTTCATATACATCTAAAAATAGCTCTTTTGCCTCTTCAGGATTCTTTAAAAACCATAACGAGATTTTATTGAAAATACTTTGTATTTTCTCTTCTCGCTGGCTACCTTTTGTTTCTTCAACCCAGATTTCTCTAACTTTATTGCATATTTTAAGAGCTATATCTTTGTTGGCATAAGACTTGACCCCAAAATCAGTAATTACCTTTTCGCTTAATTTTATTTCTTTAGAAAGTAATTCATTGCGAATCTCCTCACCCAATTCTTCTAATACAGTGATTAGTGTTGCATCGATATCTTGATCAATATACAAACTTTGCAACCTATTAGTTAAGCTATTTTTCTGGTTCAGGAATATTGAATACTTCCTCATACACTCTCCTTCTTTATATCTAAAACCGATATCATAAAACTTCTCAAGCCAGCTATACATCGCTTGATAATTATCGAAATAAGTCGATAAATTAGCAACATCATTACGCTTGACTACCCAATCACAAAAGCCTTCCAGCCCTACATTTGTAGAGAAGACTTTAGTCCAACTACGACAAGATTCTTCCGTAGACAATACCAGAGTTTTCATTGAGTTCACTAATCTCCAAAAATCCATCTCGATATTTTCATAGTCACAGTTAGGAAGCCATATCATCACGTCTGTCGTACCTTCATTGCAAAGAGATCTAAAATCATCATGATTTGTCTGAATAATCGGCTTATATCTTATTAATTTTCTTATGCGATCAATCATTTCCCTTTGCATTTCAGATGTTGTCGTTTTGGTAAAGCACGCATTATAAATATCGATCGCTTTTATATTTGCTAGTAATTGAATAAGATTCTCATATAAATCAACAGCTTGTGACATTAAATTCTTATTTTTTTCAGAGGCTTCATAAATCCCGTCTCGTTGCTCTTCCACACTAAACTCTGAACTATTAACTACTACAGGGAAATAACTCTCAGTCCCTACTAACGGAAATCTACAGAATAGTTTTGGCATACTGTCTTCAAATGGTTTAACCTCGAATTTATCTTCAAAAATTTCTAACTCTACTGCTATCTCAACATGGTTGTTTTTAGCCACCAGGATATTTTTTGTTACTTTAGAATCTCCTATTTTTCGAACTACATATACAAATTTTAACTGGTCATTAATTTTTTGTTCATTTTCTTCTTTCTCATAGACAACTCCGTTGTATTGGATCGATCTGATCGACTTATTAAAAGCTAAAACATAGGAAACTGTTTTTTCGAAATCTTCTTTTCCTTCATCTAGTGCTGATTTAACAGTGTTTTGTAAATTATAAATAAAAGATGTGGTTAAGCCTTCACCTAAATCATTTGAGTTCTTATCTAAATTCATCTCGATATTTTTTAAGTTTTCTAAAGAATCAATAACTTGCGTTTTGATTTCATGTATATCGGTTCCACTTCGATCTAAAACAAATTTAAAATTCGATGTGTTAGTCGTACCATTATCATAAATCCCTTCTATTGTTACTTTTTCAGACAAAAGATGTGTCGTTACAAATCCTGTACCAAACTTGCCTGTGGTATCTTCATTTGAACTTTCTTTGCTAGAAATTTGAGTAACTAGACTCATTAAATTTTTATAGTCAAATGCTTTTCCAGAGTGCGAAAATCTTAAGTGATCATTATCGTGTGCTACGCTTATTCTCACTTCTGGATTTGCACAATCTCTTGCATTTTGAATCAATTCCCAAATCCATCTTCTGCTTAGTCTTTCATCTCCCGACTCTCTTAGCTGAGATAGCTTTTGATGTATTTTACTTGCAGCCGCTTCTATGTAACCTTCTTCCATGAGCTTATTGTGCATTTCAATATTATTAGACATCGAAATCCTCCTTATGAGCTTTGTTTTTTATGTTGTCTCGCTATCTTATATAAAATTGTAAAACAATCGATTAACATTCTTATAGCTAGTCATAAAGGTCTTGAATAGTTCAATGTACCCGTATATAAAACTCTTTGTCAGAGTAATTGTTAGCTTGCATTATAGGAATTAGATGAAATCTATTAAGATGGCTACATTGTTGATGATTATGTATAATCTTACACTTTTTAAGAATACTTCATTTGTCTCATCTACTGGATATCAGGTTTTTCTTTTAACTTCTCGATATATTGCAACCCCAGAATAAATCATTCTAAAGCAGCAACGACCACTCTTCGATACAACACATTTTGTTCACTTCGTAATTCAAATGTCATATTCACGTTCTCAGTATCTCTATAGACGCATATGCCAGAAACAAACTTTCGAATGTAGTCATTCATCAACTACGGATTCGTTACCTCATCATCAAGCATGCTAATCATGACACGAATCCCGTGCGTCATGTACCTACCATTGTAGCTGCTGTTCAATAACAACCAATCTATTCCAAACCAAAGATGAGCAAAATCCTCTTGTAATTTAATCCCCACTGTTCTCCATACTCATTTTCATAATTTGAGAAATAATATCGACTCATATACCCAGTTGCTCAGTCAGGCGGGTTCTTCCCTTGAATGCTAATACGAAGTTCAACCGACAACCGAATCAGTCCCTTCGACAACATTTTACATATACACATGTTCTCACATTACCCAAAGTCTGTAAAGAGGGTTGTCGGCTGATTTTAATGCTAATGGCCTATATTACTGAAACTATCGTCTTATCTAAGCATATTTCCTCGCCCTTAGCATTACAAGGGGTGTACGTTTGTTCGATCTTCAATAAATAAACTACCTATTAATAAAAGAGTCCACAATAAAACAGGCTATTCCGTTGACATCATTCGCCAATTGGTATAATATCAATACAGAATTTCCTAAATTCAGACAATATACACAACAGTACTTAAGGACTAATTGTAAAAACAGCAGCAATTAGGGCGTATTAAGTGAGCAGCACCCTACAATCGAAGTAGGGCTATTTTTATGTCTTGTCGTAAGGGGGAGTTGTATTGAACTATATCTCTATCCGGCAGGCGTCAGAGATATGGGGAATTAGTTCGAGAAGAGTACAAGTCTTATGCACCGAAGGCAGAATACCAGGTGTAACAAGACTCGGGAAATCTTGGGCGATACCTAGTCATGCGAAAAAACCTGCTGATGCACGTATCAAAAGCGGGAAGTATATAACAACTGATTAAAAATTCAAATTGGAGTAATACACAATGACGATGCTTACAGATGTCACTTCTTCAAAACCTTTTCTGCGATGGGCTGGGGGAAAAACATGGCTTGTTAAACATTTAACTGAAATACTAGGTAACAAGATATTCTCTTGCTATCATGAACCCTTTTTAGGTGGAGGAGCTATCTATTTCACAGCATTCTCTCAGCAGAAATCATACTTGTCTGATCTAAATCATGAACTTATCGATACATATCAAGCTATTAAAGACAATCCCTTTGAAGTAATCAGTACACTGCAAACCTACGAAAACACAGAGGATTTTTACTACACCATCAGAGGGCAACAACCAGACAACAGGTTCCAAAAAGCAGCTAGATTTATCTTTTTGAACCAGACCTCATTTAATGGTATCTACCGCGTAAATCTGCGTGGTGAATATAATGTCCCCTACGGACACCGTGACAAAAACTTTCTTGAGGCTGATAAATTAATTGCCGCCAGTGAATGTTTGAAAAATGCAACACTTAACAGTGGGGACTTCACCCATAATCAAGATAAAATAAAAAATGGGGATCTTGTATTCTTAGATCCACCTTATACTGTCTCACATAATAATAATGGCTTCATTAAATACAATCAGAAATTATTCTCAATGGATGACCAACAACGACTTAGTAGTTTTATAGACTTCATTAAGAAGCAAGGAGCTTACTATATTCTAACGAATGCTGCACATCAGAGTATATTAGAAATCTTTGAAAAGGGAGACAAACTAATTGAACTTAATCGGGCCAGTTTGATTGGTGGAGATAAAGCAAAACGTGGAAAAGTAACCGAGTATATTTTTACAAATATCGTAAAGGAGGAGGTGTAATCATGACCTTCATCAATGAGTTAGTCTCAGGTACGGAGCTTAAAGGAACTAGCCGTAAACGGAGTCAAAAGTACATTTTTGACAAATTCGAGCTCGAACTCCAAGAAAAAAGAGAAAGCGAAGGCTGGTTAGTTGATAAGTACTTAAAAAAGCATGTCAAAATGAAAAAAGAAAAACCAATAGATGAGCAATTTGAGGATGAAGTATGGGCTCTGCTGTTTTCTTTGGGATTTAGTCAAATGAATAAAGATAGAACGCTATCTATACCGTATGGAGCACCTGGAACGGGAATGAGGAAGCAGATAGATGTTTTTGCTGTAGATGACGAAACGGTTTTATTCATAGAATGCAAATGTGCTCAGTTTGGTAAGAAAGGAGACTTCAAAAAAGAAATTGAAGCTATTCATGGTATACGTGAAGGACTATTCGCACAAACCCGAAAGCATTTTCCTGGCAGGAAACCAAAATACATTCTTGCTACAAAAAACTA
The DNA here is from genome assembly GCF_042790635.1 of Paenibacillus sp. NPDC056722. Lineage (NCBI taxonomy): Bacteria > Bacillati > Bacillota > Bacilli > Caryophanales > Paenibacillaceae > Paenibacillus > Paenibacillus sp. NPDC056722. The sequence continues at coordinate 34,474 of NZ_JBHTYV010000025.1, forward strand.
TGAACTGTCCGAAAGTGACAAAAAGAGATTGGATGGAATGAATGTTCATCATTTTGACGAACGTGCAATAAGATATTTCACAGAACTAGCAAAACATATTGGCGAATGTGCTAGATATCAATTCTTAGGTAATTTATTCGCAGGGCAGAAAATAGTCGCTATGGAAAACAGAGTACCCGCTATCGAAGGCAAAATGGGGAACTATACGTACTATTCGTTCTCCATCGAACCAGAGAAACTACTCAAGATCGCATATGTACTGCACAGAAATGAAGCGAACAGTGATATGATGCCAACTTACCAAAGGATTATCAAAAAAAGCAGACTTAAAGATATTCAAAATTTCGTAGATAAAGGGGGGTTCTTTCCTAATTCATTGGTCATCAGTATTGATACAAAGAAACCGAGATTTGATTTAGCTACTCCTCAGATTGATACATCAATTTCACGAATTGGGATACTTCATTTGCCCCAGTTATATCGTTCAGCGTATATAATTGACGGGCAGCATCGTCTTTACGGATATGCTAACTCCAAGTATGCCAATGCAAACAGTATCCCTGTAGTAGCATTTATCAATTTGGATCAAGACAAACAAGTGGAATTATTTATGGAAATCAATGAAAACCAAAAATCTGTATCCAGAAATCTTCAAAACACCTTGAATGCTGATCGCCTTTGGACTTCAGAGGACTGGAACAAACAACGAAGAGCTCTTCGTCTAAACATTGCTCAAAAGTTAGGAGAATTGCAGTCTTCTCCCCTATATGAACGTATAACTATTGGAGAAAATGAAGCTAGTCCTACTAAATGTATTACAATGGAGACAATCGAGAGTGCGTTAAAGGCTACAAACTTCTTTAGTCGCTACAGTAAAGGAAACATTATAGATAAAAATGGTACATTTGACAGAGGAAATAATGAGGCCACACGTAAAACTCTGCTTCCGTTCTTAACCCGCTGTTTTAACTACTTTAAAGAGAATCTTTCGGAAGAATGGGAAGCAAATGATGTACATGGGACAGTAGTAAGCAACAATAGCATTTATGCAATGATTCGAATTTTTAATGACATTATTGATCACTTGGATGCCGCGAAAAAGCTAACTCCCTCGAATACTGATGAAATTACTCTCGCTGATGAAACTGAATATTATCTCGCACCACTAGTGAATTTCTTCAGTAAGATAACTGAGGATGAGCGTACTGAAATTCGAAAACACTACGGAAGCGGTGGGAAACCAAAGGTATGGCGTACATTCCAAAAAGTCATTGCCGAAGCAAGACCTGATTTCCAACCCGAAGGATTATCTCAATGGATAAGAGATAACACCAAACAGTTTAACACAGACTCCTTTGAAATGATCCAGCGGTTAGAATATTCGATTAAGCATCAAATAGCAGGCAAATTAAAAGAGAAATTTGGAGACAAGTGGCTTACTTCCGGGCTTCCTCCAAAAGTGTACAGACAAGCAAATAATTTAATGGGCAAACAAAACTATGAGAATAGTTCGCGTGGTATAAACAAAAACGTGACGATTTGGGACTGTGTGGGTATTGCACATTGTAGAGATATCACAGTATTCGGTTCCAATTGGTCTGATCTTTTTGAATCGACATTTACCTTACCAGAGGATTCAAAATTATCTGGCGGAAAGACAGCAAAAACTGAATGGATTCTCAAATTATCCACTATATCCAACAACAAAAATTCTAATGTTAATTACAGTGTTACTGAAGATGAATACCTTTTTCTTAAAAATGTTTCGGAATGGTTGGGTACGCTAACTATGTAAATTCATCGATTATTGCGAAGGAGGCGGTATTGCCTCCTTCGTGAGCCTTTCTCCATTCAATCAAAATTAGTTATCTAACATACTTCGATTGCCTAAAATTAAATTCTGCTACTATTGTCTTATCCAACAAAGCCTCATCCTTCTACCGCATCTGCACCGTCAAGAACAACCGCTTCGTCTCCCGCTGAATAAACACCTTCGACACAAACTTCGCCGCTGCACCTTCTGCATCCAACAGCCCAATCATCGTATGCATGTCGTATTAGCAGATGCAATGTATTCCTCCGGTACCGAAGATCCCTAGACTCGACGCCAGCACTTCCATCTCCTGCTTCTTCTCCGTCAGCTCCTACTGCATCTCATCCAATATAGCTGATCATAATAGGCTAGCTTCTTCCTCAACATTGCGACGTTCTACTCCCAATCCACCACAACCATCTTCTGATACAATATCTGCTCTCTATTCCCTAACTGCACCGTTATATGAACCCTCTTCATCTCACGATGAACATTAATACGGGATACAAACTTCCGAATGTAGTCATTCATTAACTGCGGATTCTGCATTTCATCGTCAAGCATCCCAATCATCACTCGAATATCGTTTGTGATGGATTGCAACAGCAGCAGTTCCAACTCACGATACGACATCTTCACATTGTTCAGTTCATCCTGCTTAGCCGCGAGGTCATTCTGCAAATCCTGCAACATATCTGCATAGTATGATTTACCCGAACCTGCTTTAAGCTCATCTTCAAGTTGGCTTATCCGACGAGTTAAATAAGCGACCTCCGATTCCAAATTGGAACACTCCAGCAAAACATGCTTGTTCACATCATTGTGATACTTACAAATCTCTTCTTCAAGCTGATTGTCAAAAGTCAGACGCAACAACACACTACGCAACTTGTTCGTCACGATCTGCTCAATGCGTTCCTTCCGCCAACTCACATAAGGGCAGAACTCCTTACCCTTACGCAGAAACGATCATCACCCTCAAATAACAGCATTACAGAGTAGCCCACTCAAACGTCGAGTGGGCTATTAGTCGTTGCCTGACAGAGATAAAAAATTGGCTGTGAGATGAAGCCAGACAAAGGAGATGAATGCAGATGGTTGTTAAGAGAGGCTTGCCTGCAGATATGGAGGAGTTGTTGAAGCAACTGGTTATGAACGGAAACATCCGCATGGCTGGGACGGTGCTGTATGTCTAACTCAACTAGGACGTGTCTGAAAACTCATCACTGAGTCAATTTGAAAATGGCAGCTACGTATACAAACGCCAAGAATGACTTGGCCAACTTGTCGTAAC
>NZ_JBHTYV010000026.1:0-426 GCF_042790635.1 Paenibacillus sp. NPDC056722
CGGAACAACGGCTCTAGTGTTAGGAACCGATTACACGCTAACAAATGAAGTAGTTACGCTAAAGAAAGAGTATCTGGCTTCACTGCCTGAAGGAATCACGAACCTGGTGTTCACGTTCAGTGCAGGGAACCTGCAGACACTAGCCGTTACAGTGAGCGACAGCACGCCGAAGAACAGTGAACTAAGCACAAACACTGCCAGCTTCGATAAGAAAGCTTCTGCACAAGCAGATGTGAGTGTAACACTGACGCTGAAAGGCAACACGTTATCCAGCATCAAGAACGGAACAACGGCTCTAGTGTTAGGGACTGACTACACGCTAGCAAATGATGTAGTTACGCTAAAGAAAGAGTATCTGGCTTCACTGCCTGAAGGAATCACGAACCTGGTGTTCACGTTCAGTGCAGGGAACCTGCAGACACTAGC
>NZ_JBHTYV010000026.1:525-14469 GCF_042790635.1 Paenibacillus sp. NPDC056722
CCGTTACAGTGAGTGACAGCACACCAAACAACAGTGTGATCACGCCTGCAACCGGAAGCTTCGATAAGAAAGTTTCAGCGCAAGCGGATGTAACAACTGTTCTGACATTGGACGGCAACACACTGATCAGCATTAAGAATGGCGCAGCAACATTAGTGTCCGGAACGGACTACACGGTAACAGGTAACACAGTAGCGATTAAGAAATCGTATCTGGCATCACAAGCGGTAGGCACGACAACGCTAACTTTCGAGTTCAGTGCAGGTGCAGCGCAGACATTAATAGTGACCGTCACTGATAGCACACCAAACAACAGTGACATTGGTCCGACAAGCGCGAATTTTGATAAGAATACTTCTACGCAAGCGGATGTAGCGGTCACCTTGACGCTGAAAGGCAACACATTCACAGGCATCAGGAACGGTGACAATGTGCTGATCGAAGGCACAGATTACACTTTGAGTGGCAGTACAGTTTCTATTAAAAAAGAGTACCTGTCTGTTCAGCCAGTTGGCACAACCAACTTGGCATTCCAATTCAGTGCAGGCACGCCACAAGTATTGGCGATTACGATTACTGATTCCACTCCAATCGTAGAGGGTCCCCCGGTGCTGCAATCTGCAGTTGCAGGCAATACGGAGGTTAACCTGATTTGGACGCCTGTTAAAGGCTCTACCGGTTATAAAATCTACTATAGTCTCGTTTCAGGCAACTTCGGGACTGAAGCGGCGACTGTCAGCAGTTCTGTATACAGCTATGATGTAAAAGGCCTAATTAATGGCGCAACTTATTATTTTGCAGTACGGTCCAGTCTCCTGGATGGGGAAGGTTCGCTGTCCAATGAGCTTAGTGCAACGCCAAAAGGCGCGCCAGAAGCGCCAACGAACGTAACTGCAACTGCAGGGGACGGTCAAGCTACAGTGTTCTTTACTTCTCCTGTCGGGAATGGGGGAAGCGAGATTACGAGGTATGACGTTCTGGATGCTACGGGTAAAATCGTCGGCACTGGAACTGCCAGCCCGATCACAATTACAGGTCTAAGCAACGGAACATCGTACAGCTTTACAGTAAAAGCGGTCAACAGCGAGGGCAGCAGCGCAGCTTCGGCAAGCTCTAACACCGTAACGCCAAGCGCACCTTCAACTGGTGGTGGGGACAACCCAACGCCTACACCACCGGCTATTCCGAGCACGCCAAGCACTCCTAGCACCCCTAATCCGGGAAGCACAGGTGTGGATATTATTGTGAACGGTAAGGTTGAGAAGATTGGTACCGCTGAATCCACGCAAGTGAACAATCAGACGGTTACTACAATTTCGGTTGACCAGTCCAAGCTGGAAGAGAAACTGGCGAATGAGCGACAAGGGGTTGTGATTACGATCCCTGTGGTCACAAATACAGATGTGGCCATTGGTCAACTGACTGGTCAAATGATCAAGGAGATGGAACAAAAACAGGCGGTGCTGCAGCTTAAAACAGAGCAAGCCACTTACACATTGCCAGCACAGCAAATTAACATCAATTCCATTTCGAGTCAATTCGGATCAGCGGTATCCCTTCAGGATATTAAGGTCCTAATTGAAGTCGATAAATCTACTCCGGAAACGTTAAAAGTTGTAGAGAATTCAGCGGCGAAAGGGCAGTTCACTTTAGTTGCACCACCGCTTGAATTTAAGGTTGTAGCTATTCATGGCGACAAAACGATCGAAATTTCCAAGTTCAACGCCTATGTAGAACGTATGATTGCGATCCCTGATGGTGTAGACCCTAACAGAATCACTACCGGAATCGTTGTCGATCCGGATGGCACTGTCCGTCATGTACCAACCAAAATTGTTGTTATTGACGGCAAATATTTTGCCAAGGTAAACAGTCTCACCAACAGTACCTACTCCATTGTATGGCATCCGGTAGAGTTCAAAGATGTTGACAATCATTGGTCTAAAAATGCAGTGAACAACATGGGCTCCCGGATGGTTATTGACGGTGTTGGGAACGGTATGTTCAACCCTGGACAAGATATTACCCGCGCCGAGTTTGCGGCGATTGTGGTCAGAGGACTGGGCCTGAAGCTTGAGAACGGCGGATCAGCGTTCACGGATGTACGGGATTCAGCTTGGTACAGCAGTGCGGTCCAAACCGCAGTCTCTTACAATCTGATCAATGGTTTCGAAGATGGTACCTTCCGTCCAACAGACAAAATCACGCGCGAACAGGCGATGAACATCATTGCCAAAGCTATGAAGATTACCGGTCTGAAAGACAAGCTGGCAACACAAGCGACAGCAACCGGGGCAGGCCGCTTTACAGATGCTGGGCAAGTATCGGAATGGGCGAAGAGTGCCATTGCAGACAGCCTGCAAGCAGGCATTGTCTCCGGTAGAAGCAGCACTGAGTTGGCTCCAAAAGCAAGCATTACACGTGCAGAAGTAGCTGCGATTATCGAGAGACTGTTGCAGAAATCAGATTTGATCTAATAAAAGAATAAAGCTGGGCTTACGCCTCTATATTTGCTGATTGCAGCAGATGTAGAGGCTTTTTTTGGGAGAAAGGGAAGTTACATGTCTATTTTCGCTGGAGTGAGGCGAGGTCAAACTGATATAATGAGGCAAATAAAGTGACCGTGAGAAGGAAGGTTCCTGGATGCGGCTTGAATTGCATGACAATGAATATAAAGTTAGTGCCGAAGGTCTTACAGTGGAGCTGCTGCCCAAAGAATTCGCCCTTCTGCGATTTCTCTACCTGAATAGAGGGCGCACCTTCAGCCGGGAACAATTGCTCGACAAGGTGTGGCCACTGGAGTATCCGGTGGAACGGACGGTGGATGATCATATTTATCGGCTGCGCAAGAAGCTGGGATGTTTTCCTCGCCTCAGGATCAGCACTGTGCGGGGTCTCGGCTACAGTTTGGCCGTACAAGATACCCTAGGAACGCTCATTCCTCCATCCATTCAAGATACAGCGCTGCATGAGACAATGCGAGAGGTTTTCGTGAAATATCATCAATATGGACAGGGGAAATCTATGCAAACCCTGGCGCGGCAGCAAGATGTGCTCGGTTATGAATTAGACCCTTTTTATGCTGTCTACGTTCATTTTGTACAAGGTGATCTGGAATGGCTGCTGCACACAACAGAAGCTCCGCTGAGGGATCGGCTTTACTCTTTGATGCTGTTCTTCATGTTTACTGGCGATCCTGTAGATCGGTTAGCTAGTTGTGAGTTAATGCTTGAACGAGAGATTTTGCCACAGTTTCAGCATCAGGAACTGAAAATCCTGAATATACTTGATCTTTATGCCGTGGTTGGGAAGACGGATAAAGCACTGGAACGTTTAAAACTCACCTATACAGTCATCCAGGAACCGGAGTACGAAAATTTTGAACTACCGGTAGCCATTAGCGAGATGTTCGTTCATCTGGCGGCCGGAACACCTGACGTACAGGTGGCAGCAATGTTGAGAGACATAGAGGAGCGTCTGAGAGCAAGGCCTTTTCTACGCGAGAGTGGTAGTTACAGTATTACCAAGGGATTATGGAAGCTGCGGCAAAAGAATTGGCGTGACGGTGAAGCGCTTCTGGATGAGGGACTGCAGATTCTGGAGACTTCAGGGTTTGTCCCCTTATTCCTGCAAGGACTACACCGAATCGTGAACTGTGGGGTGATTTTTTCATTCCCCCAGGCTCTACAGGATAAATACAGGAAAATGTTCGAAGCGGAACAAGTGGCCCGGGGACTGGACCGATGGTTAAGGCCGCTTGAGGCCATTATTCGTGGGGCAATTCATTCCCTCTGATCTTTCTCTGACATTCCTCTGTTACTTTGACATTAGGATCAATTGGATCCATTCAAGCAACTGGAGGAATGTCTTATGCAAGTTATATCTCAAGCCAAACCAAGCCTATTGCGCAATAAAGTATACCTGCGCGTCTACACCGCCTACGCCACTGCGACCTTCGGTGACTGGTTCGATGCACTCGCGATTCAGGTGCTTGTGGGCTATCGCTGGCAGGCTAGCCCGCTGATGCTTGCGTTGATCCCGGTATCGCTGGCATTGCCCGGCATTGTGCTGGGCTCGGTAGCAGGCGTGGCTGCTGACCGGCTGAACCAGCTCAAGCTGATGCGCATCTGTGATCTGCTTACCGCCATCCTGACTGTTCTGGTGCTGTTGGCCCCGAATATGTGGTGGCTGCTCCCCTTACTGATGCTGCGCGCGGGACTTTCTACATTAAATGTTCCCGCTCAGCAATCCTTGACTCGCAGCATTGTGCGGGAGGACCAACTGCTACAGGCTACGTCTCTGAATGGGATCGTGAATCAAAGCTCCAAGATTGCCGGTCCGCTGCTCGGCGGGCTGGCGTTGTCAGTACTTTCGCCCCAATGGTGTATCTTGCTCAATGCCTGCCTGCGAGCCGGATCTTACCTGCTGCTGCTCACTGTCAAAAATGCTGGGGCTATTGCAGAGAAGCGACATTCGGATATTCCGGAGGAACAAATTCCGCTTAGCCAGATGTGGAGTGAAGGCTGGAGTTTTATTCTGCGCAGTCGCTTACTGCTGAGCACCATGATATTTGGTCTTATCGGATCGCTGGCGATCCAGATGATTGATTTTCAGTTCACTAGTTTATTCCGGATCATTGCTCCAGAGCAGGAGGCGATGCTGGGCTGGATGGTAGCAGCTTCGGGTGCAGGGGCTTTGCTGATGATTATGGTGATGAACAAGATGAACTCTAGCGCTGGATACGGTTGGAAGATGGGCTGTGGTTATATACTGATTGGAGCAGCGTTTTCTGGACTGGGATTCCTCTCGCCGGGTGCTGGGCTTTTTCCTGTACTAATGTTGGGGGGACTACTGGGGCTGGGGAATGGGATGGCGATGATCACCTTTAATTATTGTCTGCAAAAAGAGACGCCGCCGCACATCATCGGCCGGATATTTGGCATCCAGAGTACCATTCTAAGTGCCGTTATGATTATCGCCCCATTGCTTGGAGGAATTTTAGTACAAAATGCTGGCCCTGGCGCCATTTTTGTTAATTTCGGGATCGTTATTGCGGGGATCGGGCTGCTAGGTTTTCTGTTGCAGCGAGTGCTATGGCCTGCAGCGAAAGAGGCAAATATCCGTGTTTCCGCAGGGGATTTTGCAGGAGAATAGAGTGTAGAGTATTATTGCAAGTATTACTCAGATTGCTTGTTGCACTTGTATTTCTGCTTTTGCGGAGAAAGTTTGTTGATGGAATCTTTCAAGAGAAAGTATGTATGACATCGCTATTATGCTCACGGACGGCCCGGAACGTTTTCTGGAGTAAAAACATGATGGTAATAGGGCGGCACCAACTAATATTGAAACGTATAATAAGCTAATTATCTGCGCGCGAGTAGCATTGGAATTATACTGTATGACAAAAGAGGGAGTTGCCGATCGCAGGCAACTCCCTCTTTCGTCACGCCTCTTTTGTCACGCTTAGCGGCGTTACAACCCATAGAACCACACGGTGTTTGCGGTTAATATCTCTTTTGCCCGGCTCTCCGAATAGCCGTGCAATGCCCCCCAGGCAGCGGCCACGTCGTGAATCATGGCCGGATGGGTGGTCCGGCCTGCGAATGGCCCTTCAAAGGGCCAGGGGCCGTCCGTCTCCGCCATCACCAGCTCCTGCGGGTAGCGGCGGGCCAGATCCTGGATCTCCTGCTCATACAGGAGATCGGGCGTGAAAGAGATATAATCGCCGCGCTGGATCATCCGTGCGATGGCTTCTTCCGGGCCCTTGAACCAGTGAAAATGGGCCCGGGCAATGCCGTGCTTGTCCAGCAGATCGCAAGCGATCATGGCGTCCTCGTACACGGCATGCAGCACGACCGGCTTGCGAAGGCGCGCCGCCAGCTCCAAGAACTTATCGAGCAGCGCAATGTATGGCGCCATCTCGAAAGATTCGCCGCGTTCGAACGCTTCTGCCCGCGTATAATAGGGCAGCCCAATCTCGCCTACGGCTGTCAGTCTGTCTGCACGGGCTTCAATCCATTCCAGCAGCAAGGCGATCTCCTCCGGTGAAGGCACCGGCTGCTCCGGGTGGAAGCCGTAAGCTGGCTGGACAAGTCCGGGATACTGAGCGGCCAGCTTTTCCGTGCGAAGGCAGGATTCGTAATTCATGGAGACGGCCAGTACCGCTTCGACGCCCGCGCCGGGCAGCTCACGCAGTGTGCTTGTAATAAACTCCGGTTCATATTGTTCAAGGTGAATATGAGCATCAATCATTCAAGGTGTCCTCCCAAGTGTGCAGCTTATGTGATAGCAGGGTTGGTGTCTCTCTCTTCTATTTTAACCCATAGGTAGCTTTAGGTGTGAATGTGCCCTCTCCCTTTAATACATAATCAAAGAAATTAAGAATAATTTGATTTTCTGTTTCAATGCAGTAATGCGTATCAATATCTGCTGTTCCGCCCTGAAGCATATTGGCCAGTAGAGGGGAAAACAACGGTAAGTCCGTCAGGCTTAAATGCTTTGCACCTTGAAAATGAACGGTATACATCTCTGAGAAGTGTTGATCAGCTACTTTATTTGCAACATAGACAGATGGTTGGTTATCAAGTTGTTTCCAAACATCGTCAGAATAAATATTAAGAACGGGTGTTGTGTAGGGCTGGCCACTTGCGACGAGGTCATTAGTCTTTTTATCGTAATTCAACTCACTGAACATCGGGGCATCAATATTGACAACGGCACGCACATCACCACGCTCTCTGCCAAGCCAAATACTTGCTGCACCACCCATGGAGTGTCCGAACACACCTATTTTATCCGTGTTAATTTGTTTATAAAGTGGGTTAGGATCACTTTTGGTTTTTTGCAGGATCGTATCGATGACAAAATTCATGTCATCTGTTCGCAGCTTCATCCATTTTTGAAAGAGTCCATAGAATTGTTCTACCGTGTAAATACCATCTTTGTTGGCATTGTTGACTTCCTGATAAAATTCTTTATTGATCATAACCATCGTCCCATCCTCTGAAATCGTATAGAAAGAATGATAGGGATGATCAATAGAAACTACGATATAACCATGGCTGGCAAGCTCAGTAAACGTAGAGGCATTACTTGACTTAATTCCGTATGCACCATGCGAGAATACCAAAAGTGGGAAGGAGCCATTCCCATGCTCGGGATACCAAAATTCCACATTAACAAATCTGTTCTTCCCCGTGTCATTAAATTCTTCAATCCGGTTGTTGTCAACGTAGGTGTAAGTAGCGGTTGCGACTTTATATTCGCCTGTTACTTTCAGAGGTTTATACTGGGGAAAAACAAGTGCAGGTGCAAGGGCCAGCATCAACGTGAGTATCATCACAATTGCTTTTCTGACAATACGCGTGCTTTTGTAGGCTTTGGTAGTTGTTTTGTTGCGGAGAAGAGAAACCACGCTAAATACCGCGGGTATGAACAGCAGTATAGCAAGCAACACCCAGCGGAAGCTCCACATGATAATTGAGGTCAAGGTAAGCGTGGTAAAGACAGCAAAGATAGCTATTCTAGCCCAATTTCTTAATTTCTGATGGTTGTGCTTCGTTATCAGGCAATAAATTGCAAAGGCGATCTCTAAAACCACAGCAAAACAAAATATCAATATTTCCATCGTTGTTACTCCCTTCATGTTCGTGTTCATTTTTATGACATCATCATAAAAAACGGATAGAAGGAAGTATATAGAAAAACAATAAGCTGTAGCTACAGGGGAATAAGTTGCAAAAAAAGTGCGATAAGCTATCCGCTCACTGCATCATTTTTAATTTCTCGTTGATTTTTTTGGCTTCTTTTTTATCATTTTGCCACGATAGCAGACGAACTATAACATAGATTACCGCAATTTCTAATGCCATAATGATGACGTGTAAGGCATTATTTACAATACCAAGGACAGCAGCAAGGGAAATCAAGATCAATTCCAAGGCCCCAAAATGGACAATAATTCTTACACGCATCTGCTGCTCGCTTAAATCATGAGAAGAATACAAAATAATGTTCATTAATGACCCTAAAAGTGAAAAGGCCATTATGATATAAATAGACTTCAAGTCAAAGGCAAGATCGGGATAGAAGATGGTTCGCAAGATCGTAATGATGAGGATGATTAATGCGAAGATCATCAAGAAACTATGTATAATATTTTTTGCGAATTCGGAAAGCTTCATAGGTATCTCTCCCTCCTTACAATCCCAGCATATTTTTAAGCACAGGCACATACTGCCTTGATATCACCACGCGTTCGCCGTTATCAAGCAGCGCTTGGAATCGGCCGCTGAGGGTCGGATGAATCACTGAAATCTTATCGATGTTCAAAATCGTTGATTTGGATGCACGAAAACAGTGCTTTTCTTTGCATAATTCCTCTAACTCATAAAGCTTTTGCTTTACCTCAAAAACGTTGTCCTTGCTGTACATAAAAACCTTCCCATCCACTGCTTCGAAATAATAGATATCGCTAAGTTTGATACGATGGACCTTGTCGTTATGATGTCCCGGCAAAGTGAGGTTATCTGTTTGTAGCTTATTCACTATTTCGTATATTTCGTCATCTACCTCATGGCACCGGATGAGAATTTCCTCTTCCTGGTCTTGGCTTATTTCTTCAATTGAAACTTTCATCTGCTCACTCACTTTATCAAATAATTAGTACCAATGAATTTAATAGAACTATATCATAAATAGTGGAAAATCAAAGAGTCCGTATATAAAAATACACACACCCCATAAAATGTCGGAGTGTGTATTTTTATATGGAGTAAATTATTTATATATTATAGTCTCAGTTATGAAAGTTAGATGCAGACGGGTTGGTGAACCGGAAAGAGTACTCAAGTTCCCCTACCAAAATAATTAAATTTGTGGAAGGTGGCCTCCTTTGATTATGAAACGAATGATGATCCTCGGTCTAGCGCTAATCCTTAGTTTCTCGATGCCGTTGGCAGATAGGGCGTCCGCTAGAACCGCAACAGCCCAATCCCCCGTCCTTTTGCAAATTAATCAATATTACGTGACCTATACTGCACCACAATCACCCTACCTTGATCAGAACAATCGCCTGATGGTTCCTTTGCGAAGTCTATCCGATTTATTAGCTGCGGAAGTGGCTTATGATGCCGTGAATAAAAGTGCGGTAATCTCCAGAAAAAACTATCTCAATGAAACAGAGAAAAACTATAGCTTAAAGATGAGCATTGGGGTAAAAGACATTGAAATCAATGGTGTAGCATCCCAAATGGATACGATACCGGTCTTGATTCAAGGAAGTATGTACATTCCGCTCAGCGTAGTTGCCAGAGCCTTTCATTTGGATACAAAGTGGGATTCGAGTCATAAAGTTACCCGTCTTGACGAAGATCCTGGGTATCTTCCTTCTGGTGTCGTAAGTGATGAGGAGCATGTGCTGGGGCAGCATTCTGATCCTTCTGTTCGACCCATACAATCTGTCATTCAAACAATAGACCAGAAAGACGGAGGTTCTCTGATCAAAATGAGGTTGACTTATCAAAATACGGGGGAGTCGACGCTAGGCGATAATCATTATTTACGTTTTTATGTTCATGATTCGAACTTTAGCCACTTTGACATCTATAATCAAGCTCAAATCAAACCAAGTGCCGCTTTTACTATAGAGACTACAAATACCATTCTGGCGAAATCGCTTAGGTACATTCTGGTTGATGCATGCGTCGATTAGAATGGCAATTGATCATTAGGACAGTAAACAGCTTCAACGAAATGCTATACGTTTTTCTCAGGATAACAAAAAAAGAACCCGACGAATTTCGCCGGGTTCTTCCGCTGAATAAATGGATTGCGTCCATTTAAGCATTATGCTATAGTTAAATCATTACTCATTTTATGTAAAAGGTTATAATTATTGCATCTTATTTATATCTTAATCTTATCATGGGGATTCAGGGTTTGTCAAATGTCTTTTTTTTCATCCTCAAACGCGAACGAAAAGGAGTGTGTTCAGGAGATGATTAACGGTAAGGATTGGCAGCAAGAACAGGAACGACTGGATGCCGTTACGGAAGAATTACAAACAAGAATCGCTGAAGTGGAGCCGGAAGTGAGCGGACTGCGTGATCAGGTGGTGGGTATTCGCAAGCAGTTTTGGGAAGAAGTTACGGTCAATACAAGCACGGATGAAGATTTCGAAGAGACCTTCTATAGTATCAAGCAGCAAGAAGCGCTGTTGAACGAGCGTGAGCGCAGTCACAAATTACGGCTACAGCGCTATAAGAGCATGAAACGTCTGTTGCCGTCACCGTACTTCGGGCGGATTGATTTTCATGAGGATGGATTGAAACTTAACGAGCAAGTTTATATTGGTGTTTCTTCCTTTGTCGATGAAGACGGACTAAACTTTCTGGTCTATGACTGGCGGACACCTATTGCAAGCATGTATTACGATCACTCCCCAGGGGCTGCTCAGTATGACACACCGGGCGGACAAATCACCGGGAACATGACCTTGAAGCGGCAATATCAGATTCGGGACGGTAAGCTTCAGAATGTGTTCGATACGAGCGTAACGATCGGGGATGAATTGCTCCAGCAGGTGCTTGGTAAGGGCGCGGATAACCAAATGAAGAGCATCGTGGCGACGATTCAGAAGGAGCAGAACGTCATCATCCGCGATGATAAGAGCCATATGCTTATTGTGCAAGGGGCGGCGGGAAGCGGCAAAACCTCTGCAGCGCTGCAGCGGGTAGCCTATCTATTGTATAAGCACCGGGAGCGGCTCAGTGCAGACCAGATCGTGCTTTTTTCGCCCAATCCGATGTTCAACAGTTATGTATCGACCGTTTTGCCTGAGCTTGGTGAGGAGAATATGCAGCAGACGACCTTCCAAGAATACCTCGCGCATTGGCTGGGCGGTACGATGAACCTGGAAGATCCGTTCGAACAAATAGAATATGTGCTGACAGCGGCGGGTTCAGAGGGGGCTGAAGCACGGCTGATCGGTATGAAGTATAAAGCTTCCGAGGCTTTTCTGCATGCTCTCCAGAACTATGCGCTTTGGTTAGGGAAGGAAGGCATGCTGTTCTGCAGTATTATTTTCCGGGATCGCGAGCTGATTACCGCTGAACAAATGAAAGCTCAATTCTACAGCTATGACAGTTCCATCCGGTTGATGAATCGCGTGTTGCTTCTGCAGGAATGGCTGCTGAAAGAGCTGGCGTCGCTTGCGGGGCAGGAGCTGGAAGCGGAGTGGGTTCAGGATGAACTGGATTACCTCGATTCGGATCACTATACGGAAGCCTATAGCATGCTCCGTAAGAAGTACGAGCGGGAACAGGCGGTCTTTGATTTTACGCAACAGTATGTGGATCTCTATGGGGATCGTCCGGAGAAGGAGCAGGGTGAAGAGGAAATCTTCGATTCTGCCCTGCAGCAAGAAGAGATACTGTGCCGGATGATTGTGAAGGCACACTTCAAGCCGCTGCGGCGGGATGTGAAGCGACTCCGGTTCATCGATGTGAATGGACTCTACAGTCAGCTGTTCGGCGAGGAGGCGTCATATCTGCAGATGACAGGTGAGGCCGAAGTACCTCAGCGGTGGACGGAAATTTGCAGACAAACGAGGGATAAACTGAACCGGCATGAACTTTTTTATGAGGATGCAACCCCGTTCCTGTATTTAAAAGAACTGCTCGAAGGTACGCGGACGAACACCGTGGTACGGCACATTTTCGTTGACGAAGGCCAGGATTATTCGCCGTTCCAGTATGTCTTCCTCAAACGTTTATTTCCTCGTGCCCGCATGACCGTGCTTGGGGACTTTGGGCAAGCGATTTTTCCGCAATCTACGCAGCTGCATGATATCAATTCGCCGCTAATCGGTCTATATGGTCCGGAGGACACGAGCCTGATCCGGCTTGTTCAGAGCTATCGATCTACTCGGCAGATTGTGGAGTTTACGAAATCATTGCTGCCGGGCGAAGAGATCGTACCTTTTAATAGAAGCGGCGAGAAGCCTTCGCTAGTGGTTACGGATACTGTGGAAAAGCGAGCAACCCGCATTCTGCAGGATCTTGCAGCGCTTCAAGCGGAAGGATACGATTCCATCGCTGTAATTACTAAGACCGCAGCCGAGAGCCAGAAGGCTTATGAAGCATTAACGGCACAGGGGGACGCAGATTTGCGTCTTATCACCAAGGAAACCCAGCGCTTCGAGAAGGGGATATCGGTGCTTCCTGTATATTTGGCTAAAGGCGTTGAGTTCGACGCCGTGCTGATCTATGATGCATCTCCGCAAACGTATCAGCGAGAGAGCGAACGCAAGCATTTTTATACGGCATGTACTCGTGCGATGCATCGGCTGTTGCTATATACGACAGGGGATTGGACACCTTTGGTTCAGGCACTTGATTCGGCTTTGTATGAGGAAGTGCGGTAAGAAGGGATGAATGGTAAGTTTTTTTGGAAATAATGAGATAAAAGGAGAGATGGAAATGTCCTATATCGTTGATTTTAAAAATGTATCTACAGTTGGCTTAGAGTCCTCACCTGTAGCAGAAGCGCTTGCTGGCTTACGTGCGAATGAGGCTCGTTATTTTATGAACAAATACAAGCATGAGTTTACGGTTGTACCGGCTAGCGAAAGTCAGGAAAGCCTTGATTACGTGAACCGGATTTTGAAAGAAGAGCGCGATATTGAATTTGCGGCCAAACCTTTAGAAACATCGCGTTTTCAAGTGGAAAATATTCAATTTACCTATGTCTTTTATGAGGATGGTCTTGGGATTAATGTCATGTATACGATTGATGATCTCAAGAAGCGGGCCGTTGGTTTCAAACTTTCTGAGGGGATGGAGATCCCACAGGAATTAGAAGGGAAGTTTAAGTTCGCCCGGCAAAAGTCCAAACTAGCGGGAACGATTCGGGGCTCGTTTTTTGTGATTAAAGGAGAGTATTGAAGAATTGATCATCGATTGGTGTATCTTATATTGCAAAAATAAGCTGGCTGGTAAGGGATTTACGGGTTCGGAAGACTTGCTTTTCAGTGAGGCTTCCGAACCCGCTTTATTTACAGATGAGATCCACCGCTTGCATCAATCAATTGGCCGGTTACCCAACGACTATCCGTAGAGGCGAGAAAAGCAGCAATATCGGCCACATCTTCCGGCTCCCCCCACCTGTTAAAAGTTGAAAGACCCGCGGCAGACTTCTGTCCATTAGGATCTTGTAGCGTCTCCGCATTCATCTCCGTATTAATAATGCCAGGTTGGATGGCATTCACCGTAATATTCCGGCTACCAAGTTGCTGGGCCAGCATGTGGGTAAATGTGTCGATTGCCCCTTTTGACATGCTGTAGGCAAAAACACTTGGGGAGGCCACTCTTGAAACAAACGATGAGATATTGATAATGCGTCCCCCATCTTTCAGACGCGGCAATGCTTGTTGGGTAACAAAAAGAGGTGCTTTAACATTAATGCTCATAACCTCTGCAAAAGATTGTTCCGTCGTCTCTTCTATTGAAATAATTTGGCCAATTCCTGCATTATTCACAAGAATATCGAACTGGCTGCCGCCTGTACGATCCCGAAGGTTCTCATCCAACGTCGCATATAAATCATGTATACCGTTAAGAGTGCTTAAGTCCGCACCAATTGCGAATGCGTCCCCGCCGCTTTGTTGAATGGTATGAACCACTTCGTATGCTTGATTCTGTCTTGTTCCATAATGCACGGCGACACATGCGCCATCCTGTGCCAGACGCAATGCAATGCTCCGGCCAATCCCCCGGCTTGCACCTGTTACTAGAGCGACTTTCCCTTTCAAACTAATCATTCTCTCATCTCCTTGTTGGGAATACATGTCTAGGACGTGTCTGAAAACTAAAGAATAATGTGGTAAGATTTGAGAAAAACGAATGGAGCATCAAGCATGATTCAAAGACGGTACGAAATAAGTGA
>NZ_JBHTYV010000027.1:0-7942 GCF_042790635.1 Paenibacillus sp. NPDC056722
GACGGACGGATCTCGGAAACGGTTGATCAGGTTGAGGATCTGCGGCGAGCAGTCGAGGAAATACAGCGCCAGCTAGCCGCGACGCAAGCGGAAGCAGCAGCCGCGAACGAACGAGCCGAACGAGCGGAGTCCGAAGCTAGTAAACCGTGGTGGAGGCGTTGGAAATGACAGATAGCGAGAGAGCGCTCGCTCAGGAGATCCTCGATGAGATAGGCGCGATGAGGTTAGATATCCGCGAAATGTCTCAGGAGGGCCGGGAGGCTGGCGAGCGGCTGCATTGGGACTATCAGGAGATCCAGCAGGAAATGAGAGAGTTCTCGGATGAGCTGCGGAGCTGGCGAAGCGAGTCAGAAAAATAATTTTGCCGAAGTGTTATATTCCTGGCCTCCGGTTCTATTCTACTTTTAGAAATAGAGCAGGGGGTGGAGAGGCGTGAAAAAAGCGGTCTTTAAGATTAACGTCATAGGATTATTTACACTGACATTCACGGTCGAAATGAAAGCTTGATAGGTTGTTCGAATGGTATTATTTGGGAAATCGAGAAGCACTCGTATGAAGTAGGTCGTCGGAAAGCATCCGGCGGCCTTTTCGTTATGTCTGATAAACAGGCGGCGCGTGTAACGGCTCTAGAGGGCGATCTCGCCGCTCTGGAAGCGTCGAAGGTTAACAGCAGCGGCAAGCTGAGGAACGTCAGCGCGAGGCGCTGGAGCTGCTCTCGAAGCAGAAGGACGCGGAGAGGAAAGAGGCGCTCGCCGATCTCCGAGACAAACAGCAGGACAAGCTCGAACAGGCGACGGAGGAGATCCGGAAGCTGTACGCTCAGATCGAGCAGCAGCGTAAAGACCACGAGCAGCAGATCGCGAAGCTCCAGCAGCCAAAAGACGCCGGGAAGCAGCATCCGGCGAATAAGTAAACGGAAAACCGCCATGTCTTTGTGACGTGGCGGTTTTTTGGGGACATATGCGACGGGGTGACGGTTGTGAGAGTCAGTTGCCGCAAACTATCTGCGGCAAACTGCCGCTAATTTAGCTGCGGCAATGTTCTCTGACTGTAGAGCCACTACGGATGTGCTCATGAACCCAGTAGCGACCATATCGCGTATTGCGAAAATGACCTTTTACGGTATGAGCATCTCTTTCGTGCTCTCTCACATGAGTACCTTTAGGTAATTGGCACACCATGATGAGATCGACCTCCTTATGAGTTTACTCGGAGGTCTCGGTATTCTATTGTTTCACCTTGTCCTTTCCGTAGGAGCCCGGTGATTTGGATGGTCGCACTATTCAATACAAACGCTTACATTCTCTCTATATCGTACGCATCAGTGAGTTTTGTGTAGAAAAAACTTGACAATCCCCCTGGAGGATTGATATATTTGTGCCTGTAAACGTTTTTTGGTCGCATGAAAAGAGGGCGTAAATCCTGATGTTGGTCGCATCTGGAACCCGTCGAGGCACCTATATAGCAATACCTTAACTTCCTGTATTCGATGTATGTACTTAGTTGTGTATTCTAAGTACCATTGTACAGGCATCTTGTCATTCCGTCAAGAGTATATTTCGTGAAATTTGGGCAAAATAATAAGTCGGGTCGACAGCATACGTCGGCCCGACTTTTCGTTTATCCTCGAAATTTGAAAAATATTGTGTAAATTTTCGGAGCCGCTGAGCTGGGGCTGCGAGGGGGGGCTCCCCGGTGGGTGGGGTCTGCTTGGACGAAAAAAGCCCGACAGCGAGGAGCTGCCGAGCGTGAGCTGTTCGTTATAGCTTGAAGCCTTTCAGTGACTCGTCTATCTCGTCTTGACGAATCCCGATGTAAGACATTGTGATCGAAGGTGCGGAGTGATTGAATATCTCTTGCAGCTTGGCAACGTCTTTGTTCCGCTTATAGTGATGATAACCGAACGTCTTTCTCATCGTATGCGTTCCGATATCTGTTCGGTCAATCATTTCTCCGGCCTTCACAAGCGCTCTGTATGCTTGCGTGGTACTGATAGCGCTGTTCCCTTTACGAGAAGGGAATAAGAAGTCCTCATCATCCATACCGCGCGTGTACGCCTCTATCTCCGGCTGGATCTCCTCCAAGAGTACGCGCCGCTTCTTCTCTGTCTTTCCTTCTAAGACGTTGATATAAGCCTTTCCCCGAACGTCTTTCACCTTGAACGGCACGATATCCGAGACGCGCAATCCTGTATTGATCCCGACGACGAAAAGGAAATAGTCACGCTCTCCGCACCAACGACGGAGGGACTGTTTCATGTCCTCGATCTCCTGCGGAGTCCTGAGCGGCTGCACGTCGACGAGCGCGCCTTTCATGTTCTGTTTATGTAATGGCTTTTTAACCGTTGTTTCCATTGATCGAATCACCGCTTTCTTGATGATTAGCATACATTGAATGTATGAAAGTCTTATCTATAAACGATGATACAGGATAAACTCAATAAAGTCAACGTTTTGAATGTATGGAAATACATAAAAGCATACATTCGCATGAATGGACGTAAAAAGACCGCTGAACGGATCCAGCGGCAAAGTGTAAGTGAAACGAAACTCATACAGAGAATCGGCCTCCAATATATCACGCGGCGGCTGGATCTGTCTCTGTAAGGGAATGACAGGGAAAATCTCCATAGTAGCCATATTTGGCAACTCTAGCGGCTATTTCACAGTACGAACGATTTAGCAGATTAAAACAGCTGAACCGATCTCGAAGCCATCAGTTAATATAGTTAAAGGTACTATGATGTTACGCGGTACGGTAAGGATCCAGCTTACGGCGTAAACGTTTTATATTTTGGGATACAATTCGGCGGTCTATCCCCATGTCTTTTGCCACTTTACGCTGTGACGCTTTCTCATTATCCTCGTTATTGTAGACACTCCAGAAAATACGTCGTTCGGTTTCTGTTAGGTGCGTATCAGATAATAGCTGCTCTTTAAAAAGCTTGTCCAATACAATTTCAGCCACATCTAACGCATCCCTATCAGGGTAAAATTCCTCAAAACCATCAGCAAGAGGCAATGCTTCGTGCAGGACTCTCCGACGGTCGGTCTCTAAGCTGTCCCTGAGCAAGTTCCTCCCTCGGCTTTGTATTGCTTTAACGATCATTTCGTACAGGAAAAAATCTGTTGCCCATGTATACGTAGTTATGACTTCCCATGCTGTTTGATAAAAGATACTTAGGAAATCTTCAAACGTTATCCTATCTTTTTTGTAAGTTCGCCCCCAGCGAGTAGCCGCACCATAAATTAGTTTGCGAATCGGTTCAAACTCGAGTAAGCGGTCTGTGCTTCCATCCATAATAAGCTCTTCCCATTTCATTTCGGTACTGCGGATTCTCTCGATTTTACCTTTATTTTTCATACTTTGGAGACGTATATTTTTCAACTCGCGTTGCTTCGTATAAGCACCTGGTTTCTTTTTTCTCGGCATGTTTTCCTCCCATATTTTAGTACATAAAATAATTGTACCACTTTGCTAAAATATCGTGAATATAAGTAATAGTGAGCAGCGCGAACAACCTCTTTGGAACCACATCTTTATAAAAAAGAAGAAGATTTAAGGAAAAAAGAGAGAGTTCTAGCAAAACGGCCTCGTGATTGACTGACGATTGACTGACGGATCTGCATCTTCGGTGTTTTGTCCATGTTCGTAGATTAAATATCGATGCCGGTTATCGGATGTGTCGCGAGCGGACAAAAAAAGAAAGCCGAGGATTTATTCCCCGGCCTGTCGTTTAAGCGTTGCGTAAGCGGATATGGTCTGCGGCGTTGGATTCGCTGCTGCAGCTTTGCGAGCTGCCTCCAACTGCTCAGCTGTCGGACGTTCTACCTCTTGTTCAGGATTCGGCTGCAGCAGCACTTGGTGCCGTCCTGAGACCATTCCAAACAGAGCACGATGAACCATCGACGGATACAGACGGACGATCTCTCGAGCAGCCTGGATGTCCTCAGACGTGATCTCTGCAGCGTTTACGAGTTTAGTCTGTATCGACCGGAGGCTGTCGACGTATTGCTTCTCCATTAGCGAGCACCTCCAGCTGTACGCTTGATGCCAGACGGCAGCTTACGATAGTTGTCGATCATAGCGAGATCCTCGTTCGTAATCCGAGGAATGTCGCTGTTTGCCATGATCGGTAGCGGAGCGCGATGGTCGCCCGGATGATTAACATTATCCGTGTACGCCATATCGCGGAGCTGCTGGAACGCTGGCTCATAGGCAGTCTCGAGCTCTATGACGTCGAGCAGCGCGTTATAATAAGCGGCGCGTGCCTCTGTGAGCCGGCCGATAATCGGCTGCAGCTCGTCAGAACGGACGGAAGAACGGAAGTCTCCCGACCAGTCTAGAACGAGCTGACGGACGGAGATCCGGTCTGGAGCCGTGCGACGATACTCATAGGCTGCGCCGCGCTCCTCCTCTGCAGCTTTGAGAGCTTTCTCTGCAGCCTCGATCTGCGCTGCAATCTTGGCTTTCTCCTTGCTCCGATCTGTACCCGTCCTCAATTCGTCTCTGACGAGTGATTCTTTTTGTGCCTTCAAGTCTTGCAGCTGTGTTCCAGCGGCGACGACAGCGGCCTCGTAACGCGCAACAACAGCGTTACGCTGCTCGTCCTGACGATCAAACTTTTCTTTTAAGTCCCAGGTTCTCATTTCTGTGTTTCCTCCTCGTCATCTATTTCGCCTAGCTCGCGACGTAGGCGGTCGATCTCGGCCTCGATTGCAGCATTGCTGCGGTTATTCTCCGGAGGCGCTGGGTGGACAATCATTTCGTTGTTCATGACTCCGGCTGTCCGGAGAACTAACTCCATCCATTTTGCCGAGGTTCCGCTCTTTGCTTTATTTATGAGCGTTTCATACAGGTCTGGAAGATGATCATTAATGTTCTGGGTCGAACGCCGCTTTACGTACTCGGCGAATCGTGGATCCTTGCGCCAGCGCTGCAAACTCCGTTCAGACGTGTTTGCTCGCTCCGCTATTTCTGCCATTGTTAAACCGCCACGGCCAATTTGTGAGAGCAGCTCAGCCGCGAAAAGTTGTTCAGGGGTGAAATGTTCATCGTCACCGTGTACCATGATCGTTCTCGTCATTGTTTTCCTCGCTTTCTTGGTGCTGTATCCTCCGCGCGGCAGATCTCCGGAGTAATGGATCGGGATCCGGCCTCGATCTTTGTTATCGTGGAGCGGTCAACGAAAATGAGATCCGCGAGCTGCTGCTGTGTCAGATCGCAAACATTCCGGACGATCCTCAGCGCGTCGGGGGTCAGTGTGTGCGTCATGAGCGACCTCCTCTTTGTTTTGGAAATAAAAAAGACGCTCCCCCGATTCCGAAGAATCGAAGAGCGTCTTTTATGGGGGGACGAGAGATTGAGCATCTTTCGTCATATATAGGTTAGCTGGAGCATCGTTTCACAATCTGGGACAAGAAAGAAATTTCTAAATAGCGTGATAGCGCTATAAATCCGCGTCAGTACAGGCTTTTTGTGCAAACAAAGATCTTTCAATCTACCAAATCGTATGTTATGATCTTAGATAGATTTACATAGCTAATAACTTCCAAAACAAAAAAATAAAGCCCAATTGTTTTCGGCGGCTCGGGATCCCCATCCCTCAGCTGCTTTCGTACCGCTACAACGGACAGAAAACAGGCACGCACTCACAATGAGCTTATTTAGCCTCATTATACCCTCTCGATAGTCGATTTATCAAGGTATAAAAGAGACTTTATATATCGGACGAGATAGCCCCTGATTCTCCCAGTTTGCGGAGATCAGGGGCTTTTTAATTTGTTGTTAACGGCTCAGCCGTCTACATATCTAATCGAATAATCGGCGCGCTTCGGATCCTTTTTTCAAAAATGGGATGCTGTGGGCTTACTTTCCTATTGCTTTTCAAGGAATCTAGCAGCAGCGCCACGTCGGAAAGCACTAGCAACGACGTTAAAAACTTGGCGGACGGTGAGCTGCGCCGATGCGGTAAGGCAGCGTAACGAGCGAAAGGGCGTAACCATATCCACGCTGCTCGTTAGACTAACGGGAGGACGCCGTAAATCGGTCTGGAGGTAGCCAAGCCGACGTAAGTCGGGGAGGGCGCTGTCAATTACATGGGATTGGCTTCATGTAGCAAAAGGCAGCGTGAGACGGTAATACGTCTCTTGTTTGGATATGGGTGCGACGGATACTCATCCTACCTTACGCGGCGTACATAACAACCGCTCACTCGTGTCCATAGTTTATTTATCTGTGGACTCGGGTGGGTGTTCTGTGTCTCCTGAGCCTAAGCCAAACCATATCAGCGTGTCGATTTAACTCCCTGAAGTCAAGAGATTTTAAAGCAGTTTAACGTACTTTGTAACTAAATACTTAGGTGTAAACACCTCAAAAAAGAATGAATGAATATGGGGCGGCAGCCGATGGGTGGTGGGATCCCCTTGCGCCGTAGCAGCTCGATCCGCTCAACATAGAAATGGAGGCAGGGAATGATCTCTTAACTCGAATAGGTTTTAAGAGTATAATTTTAAGTCAAGCACAGCGCTAGACGAACGGAATGGGCACTCTCTACCCCCTTTGTCTTATTAGTCGAATTAATATTCACGAAGGGGTTGAACGTCTCAGAATGGCGTATAGAGGCTAAGGCGACGTTCTAATAAATTCATAGAGAGGAGGTTTTATAATGGCAAACCATGATTTCAATAGTCCGTGTGATTGTTCGGAGTGTCGTGAGATTACTCAGACTCATATCTGTCCGAGCTGCCAGTTCCCTAACAAGGTGAGTATTGATGGAATAGCTCGCTGGGTGAACGATAGGAAGGGAGGCGGTGACTATATGTTTGATATCCCAACGTCGCCGATCCGTGATCTGAATTGTTATAGCTGCGGTCATCTTATGCCAGCGGTTGGATATTATGATTCAGTTGATAAGGTGAGATGTCAGATGGCGAAGGAGCGCATTGATCTGATTCAGGCTGGAAAGGTCTGCGGCAGCTGCAATAAGGTCGAGGGAATTGATTGGGGGTTCGGTGGGCGGATACAGCTCCGAACGTATAATGGACAGCAACTTTGCGAGAGGTGTGTCGCCGATGCTGTGAAGCAGGATAGTCCAGATCCATCGGATAAAGACAACAAATACGAATTTAATAAAGCTAGTCTCGAATGGTCATTAGTCCTTGTTCGGAGCCATTGTAAGACGTGCGGTAAGGGTTATTTAGTAGCAGTCAGTGAACGAAGCTGGCGGACGCGCTGCAAGACGTGTTATTCGCAACGCTGAGGCGCTCAGATCGAACGGCGCGACCTATCCCCCGACTCGTCAATAAAAAAACGTTTTGAACGAACAGGAGACGGACGACGGACGGAGAATAAGTCCATATATAGAGCGGTTCCGTCCGGAATCGTACAGGACGGTCGGCGGTCGGAATGGGAAAGGACGGATGAACGGAATGGATGGATTGCTGAGGAAAAAAGATCTTGTCGAGGCGCTCAAACCACTTGCGAAATCGACGATAGCGGACTGGATTACGGAATTTCACGTATATATTCCCACGGTCAAGCATGGAGCTGTTACATATTATAAGCCGGAGGCGCTGGACGTTTTGAAAGCGATCCGGGAGCTGCGAGAGCTGGATCAGTCGAAAGTTCAGATCATGGAGTTGCTCTCTAAAAAAGGATTCCCAGTAACAGTAGAGGAAGCGGTCGAGGACGTGGAGCGCGTTCTGTCCGGAGCGGATCCGCGCGATACGCTGCTGACGGTCATGCAGACGATGGGACAGGCGGTCGTCGAGATCGGAAAGCAGACGGAACACATAAACCGCATAACGACGCGGATCGAGGAGCATTCCGAACGAATGGACGGACAGGACGGACGGATCTCGGAAACGGTTGATCAGGTTGAGGATCTGCGGCGAGCAGTCGAGGAAATACAGCGCCAGCTAGCCGCGACGCAAGCGGAAGC
>NZ_JBHTYV010000028.1:0-3026 GCF_042790635.1 Paenibacillus sp. NPDC056722
TGTCGTCGGATGCTACTGCGGTGGTCTTCTGTCAGGTGGTGGTCCTCTGCGGCGTGGTCGTTGTCCGCGTCCCAGGCCGCGGTGAACGCTGCGAACGCATGGCCGCCGCGCACGGTGGCCATGCTCAGCCCCAGGGCCCGAACAGCCAGCAGCCCAACGCCGGCCACCACAGGGGCAGGCGCAGGATCGGGTGATGCGGCGTCATGGTCAGCTCCTCGGCGGCCAGTTCCAGTGACCCGGAGTCGGTTCCTCGGCGAACGGGACATCCTGGTTGAAGTACATGCCGGTCGGGTTGAGCACGCACAGAGCCACATACGGCACGCCATGCTCGGGCACGGGATCGCGGTCCTTCACTTCGGTGATGACCGCTGCACGTGGCTCGGGCAGGAACTCGCCGCCCTTGCTGCCAAGAGATTGATAGTGGACGATGCGCCCGACGCTGGGCTGCATCAGAACAGCACCCTGATCAGCTCGATGGCGAGGGTCTTCCAGTCCACGGCGTGCAGCACAGCGGATCCGGCTTCGAGGACGAGAGTGTCCATGGTGGTTCTCCTGTTCGGTGGGGTGATGCGCTGATCCGCCAGGGCTCGAACCTGGAACCGGCCGCTTTGGAGACGGCTGCTCTTGCCGATTGAGCTACGGACCATGAGTCCCGAACCGGGCTGCGCGACGGCGAATGTCGCAAGTGCTCGACGGTTCGGGACAGCCCCAGGCCGGCGCGGAGTGGACAGGGGCACTCGGACGGGCCGGCCTGGGACGAGGGGTTGCAGCGCGCAGCTACACCACCCGAGTAACGCTGACTCGGGCTGCGGAACGCGAGTTCGTTGGATGCGCTTGCCCGATGTGCACTGCTGTTGTTTCGGGTTGACGCGCTGCAAGTCTGGAGAATGTGCGCGGACAAAATTCACGCGCTACGCGCCGAGCGTAGCAAACGCCCTGTCCGTAACAAGATCACCCGAGGTCGGGCCCATATGCCCGGTGGCGGCTATTGGAAGGTCTGCGCCGTGGGGTAGCGGTTTCGTCGCTGTTCGTCGGGGCGGCCATAGGGCACGCCCAGTTGCGCCGAGAGCCACCGTTCAGCCGCCGAAAACGCGTCCTTGCGTAGGGAACTGACGTCCTCGCACTCGATCTGGTCGTCTTTGCGCACTGTGAGGCACCACCGTGTCTCTGCTGACCGTCGACGTCCTTCTGTCTCCCAGTCGCGGCGGCGGACCTCGAAAACGAATCGCTCGTTCTCGGCCACGTACACACCGGGAGCCGCACCCTTTCGGAATTGCAGCAGGACCGGAGGATTCTTGGCCAACCAGTTGTGCGCGTGGCGCTCGAGATCCCGCTTCGTGCGGCCGCCGCGCTCATGGATCACTCTTCGCCCTGTGCGCGGCGTGATCGTCAGCACCCACCCTTTTTGGTCACGCGCGATCGTGAATTTCAGCTGACCGGATTCGGCCTCATACCTGGTTACGTCCGTGGACGTGAGCCGCTTGAAGGTCAACCGCGCATTCACACCTCCGATCCTCCCCCATCGACGAGCGCGTTCTCTTCCTCCGCCAAGACGTAGGCCCGCGAGGCGGCGATAAGCCATGTGTCGCCGTTATCGAGCGTGACCCCCAGGAGCCCCTCCCCGATCGCGTAGTAGCGCGTCACGGTCCCCGGCGCACACGTCCCGTCGAGCAGCGCGAAGAGTGCCCGAGTGCCAGGTGCGTATCGCTCTCGCCGGAGCCGCAGAGCTTCCACATGCCAGTCCCGCTCGGCGTTCACGGCTTCGATCCTCCCCCATCGCCGGGCCCGGGGTGGGCGCGCCAGTCGGATTCATGGCGTTCCCAGAGCCGTTCGACGGTATCCCCGGGCCGCGGCAGCATCCGAGCGTCCTCCTCGTCGACGTCGTTCCACCGGATTGTGCCATCGGCCTTGCGGATCCGGAATCGAGCGGTGCCGTTCCATTCACCCTGCTCAGCGTCGAACCAAGCGGTGCGCGTGACGATAGCGGCAACATCGGCGATGTCCCAGACCAGATATCGCAGGCTGTCGTCGTACAGCCCTTCGCGGTCGGTGGCGAGGTCGACTGGGAACGCTGCGCCCGCCTGGTCCATCTGCCGTTCCCGCTCGAACAGCTCATGCGAGCTCGACGCTTCGGGCGTACCGATGCCCGTGCAATAGAAGTCGTTGATGTGGTCGTTGTTGCCCAGGAATATCGAGTCGGGGCCGGCGGGCCATCCCTGCCCCTCGTGGAATTCGGCGTACAGCGTGCCGATTGGCATGCTCCGCATCTCCTCGCGGTTCACGATTCGCATGTCGGGTCGGTCCTTTCAGCTTGCGCGGGCGTGCCGGGCCCGGATGGGGATGAGTAGGTGCGCGTCGAGGACTTCGCCGACTGGGAAGAGCATTGGCCAGTCCGGTCGCCACGGGCCCGGGACGGGGCTGATTTCGCCCGCTTCCTTGAGCACGTGGACGCGCCGGCGGGTGAGGTTGCGGTACTCCTCCCCCAGTTCCCTGGCGAGCGTGGCGATTCCGCTGGCGCTCAGTGAGAGCTTGCGGGCCCGGGCGATCTTGGCGTCGTCGACGACGATGTCGACCGCGGGCGGGCACACCAGCCGCCCCGCGTGTTTGGCGATCGCGTGCAGCTCCGGATAGCACTCTTTCGCGCCCTCGGTGACCGCCAGGGCGTAGATGTGCCGCTTGAGCCAGCGGGCGAGCTCGCCGGTGGTGGGTGGCTGCGGTTGCAGCGCAGGCGCGTTGTTGGGCCGCAGTGGTCCCACGAACTCACCCGGTACCCATCGCAGCGGCAGCCAGGCGACAGGCTCGCCGACGGTCTGGCTGTAGGTGACGGCTCGCTGCTCGCACACCAGCCGCACCCAGCCGACGAGCGCGTTGTGGAGCTCGGCGGCGGCGGCCGCGGCGTCGACGTGGAACGGTAGCGGCTGCTCGGACGGTCGGTGCTGCTGGCGGGACCGGCCGACCTCGCCGAGGCGGGCCTGCTTGGTCACGGTTTCGGCAAGGTCGAGCGCGAGCTCGGGGAGCTCGGACAG
>NZ_JBHTYV010000029.1:0-2864 GCF_042790635.1 Paenibacillus sp. NPDC056722
GAATACTACCTGGTGACCGATAGCGGATAGTACCGTGAGGGAATGGTGAAAAGTACCCCGGGAGGGGAGTGAAATAGTACCTGAAACCGTGCGCTTACAATCCGTCAGAGCCCTTTAAGGTGATGGCGTGCCTTTTGAAGAATGAGCCTGCGAGTCATCGGTGTGTGGCAAGGTTAACCCGTGTGGGGGAGCCGTAGCGAAAGCGAGTCCGAATAGGGCGCCCTGAGTCGCACACTATGGACCCGAAGCGGAGTGATCTACCCATGGGCAGGTTGAAGCGGCGGTAAGACGTCGTGGAGGACCGAACCCACTTAGGTTGAAAACTGAGGGGATGAGCTGTGGGTAGGGGTGAAAGGCCAATCAAACTCCGTGATAGCTGGTTCTCCCCGAAATGCATTTAGGTGCAGCGTCACGTGTTTCACACCGGAGGTAGAGCTACTGGATGGCCTAGGGGGCCCACAAGCTTACCGAAGTCAGCCAAACTCCGAATGCCGGTGTGTGAGAGCGTGGCAGTGAGACTGCGGGGGATAAGCTTCGTAGTCGAGAGGGAAACAGCCCAGATCGCCGGCTAAGGCCCCTAAGCGTGTACTAAGTGGAAAAGGATGTGGGGTCGCGAAGACAACCAGGAGGTTGGCTTAGAAGCAGCCACCCTTGAAAGAGTGCGTAATAGCTCACTGGTCAAGTGATCCTGCGCCGACAATGTAGCGGGGCTCAAGTACACCGCCGAAGCCGCGGCATTCAGACATTATCCCGCCTTCGGGCCAGGAGTCTGGATGGGTAGGGGAGCGTCGTATGGCCAGGGAAGCGGCGGAGTGATCCAGCCGTGGAGGCCATGCGAGTGAGAATGCAGGCATGAGTAGCGAAAGACGAGTGAGAAACTCGTCCGCCGAATGACCAAGGGTTCCTGGGCCAGGTTAATCCGCCCAGGGTGAGTCGGGACCTAA
Organism: Paenibacillus sp. NPDC056722; assembly: GCF_042790635.1. Taxonomy (NCBI): domain Bacteria; kingdom Bacillati; phylum Bacillota; class Bacilli; order Caryophanales; family Paenibacillaceae; genus Paenibacillus; species Paenibacillus sp. NPDC056722. The sequence continues at coordinate 945 of NZ_JBHTYV010000029.1, forward strand.
GGCGAGGCCGACAGGCGTAGTCGATGGACAACGGGTTGATATTCCCGTACCCGTGTATCCGCGCCAAATATCGAATCAGTTGTGCTAAGTATCCAAATGTTCTCTTATCGAGCCTTCGGGCGAGAGGGAGGACGGCTGCATACGACCCTGGCTGTAGTAGGTAAGCGATGGGGTGACGCAGGAAGGTAGCTGGGCCAGGTGATGGAATACCTGGTGTAAGCCTGTAGGGCGTCTGGTAGGCAAATCCGCCAGACATATAGCCTGAGAGGTGATGCGTAGCCGATTGAGGCGAATTCAGTGATCCTATGCTGTCGAGAAAAGCCTCTAGCGAGTTGGTACACGGCCCGTACCCCAAACCGACACAGGTGGTCAGGTAGAGAATACTAAGGCGATCGAGATAACTGTGGTTAAGGAACTCGGCAAAATACCTCCGTAACTTCGGGAGAAGGAGGGCCCGGTCTGGTGAACACCCTTGCGGTGGGAGCTGGGTTGGGTCGCAGAGACCAGTGAGAAGCGACTGTTTACTAAAAACACAGGTCCGTGCGAAGTCGTAAGACGATGTATACGGACTGACGCCTGCCCGGTGCCGGAAGGTTAAGAGGACCGGTTAGCTCTTCGGAGCGAAGCTGAGAATTTAAGCCCCGGTAAACGGCGGTGGTAACTATAACCATCCTAAGGTAGCGAAATTCCTTGTCGGGTAAGTTCCGACCTGCACGAATGGCGTAACGACTTCTCGACTGTCTCAACCATAGGCCCGGTGAAATTGCACTACGAGTAAAGATGCTCGTTTCGCGCAGCAGGACGGAAAGACCCCGGGACCTTCACTATAGCTTGGTATTGGTGTTCGGTACGGTTTGTGTAGGATAGGTGGGAGACTGTGAAGCAGGCACGCCAGTGTTTGTGGAGTCATCGTTGAAATACCACTCTGATCGTATTGGACCTCTAACCTCGGACCCTGATCGGGTTCAGGGACAGTGCCTGATGGGTAGTTTAACTGGGGCGGTTGCCTCCCAAAAAGTAACGGAGGCGCCCAAAGGTTCCCTCAGCCTGGTTGGCAATCAGGTGTTGAGTGTAAGTGCACAAGGGAGCTTGACTGTGAGACCGACAGGTCGAGCAGGGACGAAAGTCGGGACTAGTGATCCGGCACCGGCATGTGGAAGCGGTGTCGCTCAACGGATAAAAGGTACCCCGGGGATAACAGGCTGATCTTCCCCAAGAGTCCATATCGACGGGATGGTTTGGCACCTCGATGTCGGCTCGTCGCATCCTGGGGCTGGAGTAGGTCCCAAGGGTTGGGCTGTTCGCCCATTAAAGCGGCACGCGAGCTGGGTTTAGAACGTCGTGAGACAGTTCGGTCTCTATCCGCCGCGCGCGTTAGAAACTTGAGGAAGGCTGTCCCTAGTACGAGAGGACCGGGACGGACGAACCTCTGGTGTGCCAGTTGTTCTGCCAAGGGCATGGCTGGTTGGCTACGTTCGGAAGGGATAACCGCTGAAAGCATCTAAGCGGGAAGCCTGTTCCAAGATGAGGTTTCTCACCCCCTCGAGGGGGTAAGGCCCCCAACAGACCATTGGGTTGATAGGCCAGAACTGGAAGCCTGGTAACAGGTGTAGGTGACTGGTACTAATAGGCCGAGGACTTACCAACAAAGAAGCTACGCGTCCACTGTGCAGTATCTGAAACAACACACAGATACAGGCAGACGGGAATCGAGCCCTCGCAAGGGGATTCGTGACCTGGCTCTCTGTGTGACAGTTTCATAGAGTTACGGCGGCTATAGCGGTGGGGAAACGCCCGGTCCCATTCCGAACCCGGAAGCTAAGGCCACCTGCGCCGATGGTACTGCACTCGACAGGGTGTGGGAGAGTAGGACACCGCCGGAACATCCTTCGCGAGAGCCCCGACCTTTTGGTCGGGGCT
>NZ_JBHTYV010000030.1:0-2103 GCF_042790635.1 Paenibacillus sp. NPDC056722
GGCCGGCGCCTCGTCGTCGATGGCGCCGGTGATGGTGCCGCCGTTGTCCGCCAGCCAGGTTCGCAGCTTGAGCAGCACGCGACGGTTGCCGAACAGGCCCAGCTGGTCCGCGGGATCGACCAGCGCGCGAAGGCCTTCGGGGTCGGTGTTGAATCTCGCGATGGCCGCATCGATCACGCCGATCGCATCGGCAGCGGGAGTCATGTCGAACAGCCCCTCGAGGGATTCGACGCCGAATGCGGCGGACCACAAGGCCACGCGGTACGGCTGCACGGTGACCGATGAGTGATAGGTGTCAGCGGTGGCGATGCATTCGAATGCGAGCACTTCCATTGCCTCTCAGATGAATACGCCAGCAACAGCGACCTGGAGAACCGTCGGCGGAACGGTTCCAGTGATGGCGGTGACGTAGGGCCAGAACCTTTCCTTGTCCGACACGCTCACGCCGAGGGCGGTGAAGTTGCGGCGCGTGACGTTCGGGCCGAGGGTGCCGGTGTGGATGGTGGTGTAGCTGGTCCCGGCCGCGTTCCATTTGCGGGTTTCGATCGTGATGCCGTTGGGCTGATTGAGTAGGCCGATGTGGATGTCGGTCAGGATCGCGGTGCGCCCGTCCTGCACGTTGAGGACAGGCCCGAGCAGCAGCTCGTTCACGCCGAGCAAAACCTCGGCGCTGGCGACCAGGAACTCGATCGACCAGAAACTCGCTGTGTCGTAGGCGATGTCTGCTTTCTCCACTGCGTTCGCGGCATCGTTGGCGGCGGCCTGCGATGTCGTGACCGCCTGGTCCGCCGCGCCCTGCGCCAGCTCGATCGGGTGCCGGACTTCCGAGCCGACCGCATTCTGCGTGCGGGTGTACGCGGCGATGGTTCCAGCCTTGAGCTGCTGCTTGGTGGTCTCTGCGTTCAGGTCGGAGGAGAACGCGCCGCCCACGACGAGCGCGTTCTCGGGGGGTGGAATGCCCGGGGTAGTCACTGACTAGACCTCCTCGCGCAGCCGTTCGGGGATGTCAGGTGTCTGCGGGGCGGGCGCGCCGAGGCGGTGCGCGAGGGCGAGCTCGGCGATATGCGACAGCAGTCCGCGGATGAATCGAATCGCCTCGCGGAACAGCGACTTGGATTCGGCGAGCTCGGCCTCGAGGTGGGCTACGCGCTGCTCAAGCAAGGCGTATCGCTTGTCCCGTTCGTCGGCGCGCCTGGACTGGCGCGCGTTCAGGTAGCCGAAGATCGCGCCGAGCACGGCGACGGTGCCGCCGAACAGGGCGGTGATCTGTTCAGGGCTCACAGGTTGCCGCCCGCTCGCGGCTCGGCCGCCAGCCACGGCACCCACTCGGCGAGGGCGGCGTTGACCGCGGGCACGGACATGATTCGGGTGATCGCGCCCGAGATGGCCAGCGCGGTCGCGATGCCGGCGGCCGTGCTCGGCAGGCCGGATGAGGCAACGATCACGGGCATCATCGGGGCCAGGCCGACGACGAGCTGAAACACGGTGCGCGTCGTGGCCCGCCAGGGATAGCGCACCTGGCTCGCAGTCTCGGGCGCGCTGTGCTGCCCCATCACTGCGCGGCCTTAATCGCCGCAGCGATCTTCGCGGGCAGCTCGTCGAGTGTGCGCTGCAGCGCGTTGAGCTGGGCGGGTACCTCGGTGCTGGCCTCGTGCTCGCGGCCGTCGATGTTGAGGACGAATCCGGCGAGAGTGTCGACAGGCTTGTCGTCGCGGCGGTACTTGGACCGGGACGGGTAGCGCTGAGTCAGCTCGCGGTGGCAGTCGGCGAGTTGCTGCGCCTGCTCGGGGGTCATGTCGTCGGTCTCCTCGTTCGGGGTAGTGGTGGTGTGATTTGCCTTGGCCAGCAGGACATCCCAGGGGAAGGCCGGGCCGGGGTCGGTGTGGTCGGTGGCGTGCCAGGCGTCGACGGTGTCGGCGTGGCCGCCGACCCCGGACTGCCCTGCCCGCATCTGGGCGCCGGACAGTTTCACCAGCGGAATCCCGTAGCGGTCGGACCAGTCGCGCAGCACGCGGGCCGCGGCGTCGAACTGCGCTGGGGCGTCGAGCCATTCGGCGCGCGTCTGTTCGGAGTAGCCGAGGAAGCACAGGTGCAGGCCGATCT
>NZ_JBHTYV010000031.1:0-2078 GCF_042790635.1 Paenibacillus sp. NPDC056722
GTGCACACCCTCACCCTCGGCGTCGGCGCGCCCGTCGTCGAGGTCAAGGCCGACAGCTGGCGCACCGCGGTCGCGAAGAACAAGCGCGCCGAGGTCCGCGCCGAGGGCGGCATTCCGCTGCTGACCAAGGACATTCGCCGAGCGAAGTCCTGCGCGCTCGCGGTGCTGCAGACGCCGAAGGTTGGCCGGATGATCCGCGACGCCGAGTGCGAGCTCTCGGCATGGTGGCGCGATCCCATCACGGGCGTGATGCTGCGCCTGCGCATCGACGCCCTGTACCTCACGCCCGACGGGGACGTGATCGCGCTCGACCTGAAGACCGCCGAGACCGCCGACCCCGTCGCGTTCGCGGCGTCGATCCGCGGGCACGGATACCACCAGCAACAGGACTGGTACGAGGGCGGTCTCACCATCCTCGGCCGCAAGCCTCGGGCGTTCCTGTTCCCCGTTGTCGCCCGCCGCCCGCCGCACCTGGTCTCACTCAACCGCGTACCGCCGCGGTTCCTCGCACGCGCCGGGGCACGCAACCGCGCCGCGGTCGACAAGTTCGCCGCGTGCCTGACCGCGGGGGAGTGGCCCGACTACGGCACCGACATCCACGAAATCGAGCAGCCCGCATGGGCTTACCGGGAGGACTGACCCATGACCCACGACATCGCCACTATCTCAGCGGTCCATCCCGCGCCCCTGTCCGGACTGCGTGTGTCCGTGCCCGCGCTGGACATCCTCACCGCGCACGCCGCCGCCCTTGAGGTGGCCCTGCAGATCGCTCAGCAGATGTGCAGCACCGCGCTGGTTCCCCCGCGCTACAGCGGCCGCCCGCTCGACGGCGCGGCGGCGATCCTGTTCGGAATCGAACTGGGGCTGAACCCGATCCAATCGCTCTGGCTGGTCGACAAGCACTACGGCCGGCCGTCTATCGAGGCCCGCACCATGGTCGCCCTGCTCAAGGCTCGCGGCTACAAGATCAGCACGGTCGAGCTCACCGACACCACGGCCACGGTCGACGGTGTCGCGCAGGACGGCAGCGAAGAGTCGAGCACCTGGACCATGGACCGCGCCATCAAGGCTGAGTACGTCGCGACCTGGGATGAGGAGACCGACGATTGGGTGCGCTCCAAGAACACCGGTGAGATCATCGGCAACCCCCTGTACCACACCGATCCCCAGGCCATGCTGTACGCGAAGGCCGCCTCTGAGGTCTGCCGCCGCCTGGCCCCCGAGGTACTGCTCGGAATGCCGTACAGCCGGGAGGATCTCGCGTACGCGCCCAAGCTCGACTTGGAGCCCGAGACCGCCGAGCCCGCCAGCGTGGGCGACCTGCTCGACGCCGTGCCCGATGCCGCGGTCGACGTCTCGGACCTGACCGAGCCCGAGCCCGAGCCCGAGCCGACCGTCGACGAGCAGCCGGTCGCCGACCCCGCACCCGTAAAGCGCACCCGCGCCAACAAGGGGCAGGCCGACGCTGCGGACGGTGCGGAATGACCTTCAACTTCTTCAATGAGCTCCCCAAGAGCACCACGCGAGGGGGACGTAGGCCGGACCCTCTTCTGACGCAGTTCGCCGAGGCGCTGCGTGACCACCCGGGACAGTGGTCCAAGTGGCCTCGAAGCGTCAGCGCCGGGGGCGCTATGCAGATCGCTTCCAGGATCAGGCGCGGTACCTACCCTCACCTGCCTCCTGGCGACTTCGAATCCCGCTGCCGTGACGGCGTCGCGTATGTCCGGTACATCGGCGGTGCGGCATGAGTACCGATCACCGCGCCGAAGCGGTTGGATCCCTGAAGTATTGGGCCAACGCTGAGGATTCTCAGACCGCGATCTCGTACGCCAGCGAGGCGACCGCACATGCCTTGCTGTACGCGGGCGACCAGCTGGCCGCGCTGGTCGAGCAGCAGAAGGTGCAGCTGCTCGTCTCCGCGTACGTCACGGGTGTCCCGATGACCGCCGACGAGCGCGCCGTGGCGCAGGCGCGGATCAAGGCCGCGCTCGGCCTGGCCGAGGGCGGTGCGGAATGAGCGCCACCTCGATCACGGTGTCGACCACCGATTTCCGCAACGCGCTCAACGCGGTTCGCGT
>NZ_JBHTYV010000032.1:0-990 GCF_042790635.1 Paenibacillus sp. NPDC056722
TTGTACGCGTAAGCGTGCGTGCGAGACTTGGAACGGCCTTGCGTATATTTCTCAACAGGATTCGGAGTGGGTGTCCGGCCGTCGATCTTCGAGTATTGCGGCCCCTGGCCGACCGTGGTGGGCGAGACGGGCAAGGTATCGGGCATCTTCTGGTTCAGAAACCCCGCGATGGATGCGTCCTCGGCGTTCTTGAATTCCTTGATCGCGTCCTTGAACTTGTCAGACAAGGCAGTCACGACGGCGATATGCGTAACGAGCGCATTGTCGAGATCAGCATCGAGGGTCTTGAATCCCTCGGTCCACAGGTGCCCTGATTTGAATATGCCGGCCGGGCCGGCGAAATCCTCGACGGTCCGCGTCCCAAGGAACGACCGCACCGCAAGCAAGTGCGAGATCAAGGTACTGCAGCCATTGATCGCCGTCTGCGCCACCTTGGGATCGAAGTCAACTTTGCTGTTGTCGCCCATCCGGGATCCTCCCCTACCTGATGATCTGTACCGAAATCGCCTCGGGCCCACCGTCCAGCAGCGACACTATCTTGATCCGACCCTCAGCCTGGCAGGCTATTGGCCAGCAGATTCGCCAGTTCCTCTGCGTCCCTGCAGAGTTGGCCGACATCCACGCCCTGGTTGCTCTCGGCGCGCAGTTCCGATTTGGCGAAGCCGTAGGAAGTGGGCCATACCACCCAACACGACGCACTGTTCTTGCTACCGGGATCGAAGAACGTCTGGTACTCCTGGCCGTCGATCCCGCCTCCGACACGAACGGGACGGGGCGACAGCCCAAAGTCCCTCGGCCGCATGACGCTGAGGAACAGTTTGCCGCTGGGGATCTGTCCGACGTACCCAATAGGATGCCTGCCACCGTCGTCCCACTCGCAACGGCGCAGGGCCGGGGCATCGATCTTGTCGCTGTCGTAGAACTGAGTAGTAAATCCGAACCGCCGCTTCTGCTCGGGCGTGAGTACGCACGGGCTGGGCAACGGGACCG
>NZ_JBHTYV010000032.1:1000-1810 GCF_042790635.1 Paenibacillus sp. NPDC056722
GCTTTCGGTCGCTATTTCCCGCGGTCGGCTTTCGCAGATCCACCGCCGTCGCGGGTGGTACCGCCACGGCCTGTGTCTGCTGTTCGGACCCGGACCCGGACCCGGGGCCGGTCACCGCGGCACGACCACGAGCTGCGTCGATCAGGTTCCGGCCTGCCGGTGTGAACAGGCCCCCCGGGAGCGCCATCCCGCGGGTGCCCTTCTGTCGCAGGAAGACCCCGCCGCCGATGGCGAGAAGGTCCTTGATCTGGCGAAAAGGAACTGTCACGACCCCTGTGGTCAGCACCAGTTCGAGTGAATCCTGATAAAACCGAGCCGATATCGCGGTGCCGGGTGCGGTGTAGGCCGAGACCGTCGGATTGCGGCACAGCAGTTGTATCGCAGTGAGCACGAGTCCGATCACGACCGCGATCACAAGTATGACGAGGTAAGACAACAGTAGATCCGTGAACTTCCAGCCCGGCTCGTTCGACGCGGTGAAGAGCTCGACGAAGCGACGCGACATCACGATGAACGGGATCGCGAGTCAACCGCAAGGCGGTGTCGGAATCCGACGGAACGGTCACTTCGATCAGGGCCCCGGTTGCCGGTGGATTCGGTGCAGCCGAAGGCTGTTGTGGCTGGTTCATCGTCCCCCTTGCGACCAAGCGATACCGATCGGGACCATACCGGCCGAGGCTCGGTCGGGCCACCAGCGGCAGGCCGCGATGTGCGAGAGTCGGCTAGATTCGGGCAGGTCGACAGCTCGATGGGTGTGGATACCGAGGACAGTGTGAGTCAGGACAATTCAACTGCGGAAACACCCGATGT
>NZ_JBHTYV010000033.1:0-508 GCF_042790635.1 Paenibacillus sp. NPDC056722
CAAGATATTCAAGCTGATGGATTCCACCACTCTGTACGCCGATATCCCCGAGGAGTATCGGCGGTACAGGGTCGATACATTTGATGACAAGTATAAGAAGCTTGACTGGAATTCGATCAGCCGTTCAATAACCGCACACATTGCCAAGGATGGATACTGGTATATCCATCCCGAGCAGTTGCGAACTCTGACCGTTCGGGAAGCGGCGCGTCTGCAGACTTTCCCGGACCGATTCCGCTTCGCGGGCACCCGAAGCGACGCGTTCCGCCAAATCGGTAACGCTGTTCCACCGATGCTCGGGCGGGCTGCCGCCATGGCGTTACGGCCGGTGTCTGAAGATGAGCACGCGCGTGACCCCCACTGTGACTCATCCCGTTGGGTGGAAGCTCGGCAGTCGCTGACGGAATGGGCGAAAAAGCAAAGGAGGGGGAAGCATTGGTACGCCGTGCCCGGGAATGGCGTCACCATTCCGGTGGCTGCGATTGCGGCCGTATTGACCAGCCGTGCC
>NZ_JBHTYV010000033.1:518-1708 GCF_042790635.1 Paenibacillus sp. NPDC056722
ACGCCATAGCTGTTATTCGGGGGCGTGAGCGTCTGACGAAGTCGGAACTTGACCGGATGCAACAGTTGCTTGCGACCGAAGCAGGACGCAACCATCTGGAACGGTTCAGGCCGCTGCTTCTTAAGCGCAGGCTCTGGATGGACCCAGACCAGCTCGTCGATCAGTTGCATATGAAGGCGGCCGAGATCGACACCTTTCGGCTCCTCGTAGGACAGGACGTATTGCTGGCCAACCAGTCGACACTGAGGGTGGCTGCTCGTGTCGCAGGTTCGGAGTCGGACCGGATCAACAGGTTGAGCGACGGCCGGGCTGATCTTGCGAGGTTGGTCGGGGCTGGTCCAGATGCACCGCTCCGAGCCGCTGCATTGCGGCTGCTCGGCAGCACGGTCTGCACTGGGACTGCGCCACTGTGTGTCGTCTGTCCGCTTCGAAAGCAATGCCCCTCTAGTGCCGCCAGTGACAATGAGGCTCAGACACTGTTCTGATCTATGGGAGTGTCGCGAAGCAAACAGATGGAACCGGCAATCGGCGACGATGTGGCTCCGGGCTGGGCCGGTGTCGACTTGGGCCGGGTTGCTCGGGTGTGGGTGACGGGGATTGTCAACAGCGTGAATCGGGTATTCGCGACAGCTCTCGATTTGGTGTCGAAGTGCGACTGCAGGGCAGGGTGTGGTGCCAGGACATCACGAAACTGCTCGGCCCCATCAAGGATGTCTACTAGGACCTGCAGGTGATACCGCGCATCTTCTCCGTAAGTCGTTCCATTGAAGACTGGTCAAGCGCCTGTGTGTGCGGGCGTCGGGCGCGAGATGCAGGTAGAAGGGTACACCGGCGCTCGCGCGCTTTCGCCGCGATGTACTGGGCGTGCGCGCTGCGTGCGGCGGCACCCATATCGGTCACGCTGGCAGTGAATTCGCCAGCGGCTGTCGCCGGTTCGCGGTGCGCAGTCTGATAGGCGGTCGCGGCGACGCGGTCCCAGGAGCTGCTGTGCAGGGCTGCGGCCTTCTGATCGAGGGTGGCGAGATGGTCGGATAGGAATCCGGCAAGATTCGTCCGCTGGGACACCACGTGGTCGAGCCGGACTAGACCGATGCTGAACACATCTCCACTCACGGCAGATCCAGACTTGAGATTTCGGCCACGAGCTGGTTATCGTACGCACCGTAGGTTTCGGCGGTGCCGCCCAGAGC
>NZ_JBHTYV010000034.1:0-1526 GCF_042790635.1 Paenibacillus sp. NPDC056722
GAGGCCCATGATCGCGGGAAAGCGGGCCTCGAGGTCGTCGGCGTCCGCGACGAGGTAGGCGGCGCTGGTGACCGAGATGCCGACGCCACAGATCCCGATGCCCAGCAGCAGGGCGGCCGTGACGCGCGGCGCCTCCGGGTCAGGCAGGGTGATCAGCGCAGCTGCCATGACGATCACGCCGCCCGTGAAGGCCCAACCCAGATACAGCCAGATCAGCGCCACCGTGCCGGGGTCGCGCAAGCTCATCATGTCGTCGACCTCGACGCGGGACATATCGCCGGCGAGCCACACCACCCAGACCGCCGCGCCCGCAGCGAGGTTGACTGCCGTCCATACCTTCCCGACCGAATCGGATCCCCGATGGAGCCGCGCACGGACCCATGGCGCCTCGGCGATCACGGGCAGAGTTAGCGAACCGAGCGTCCACCAGGCGGCGCCGGCCAGCAGGACATGCCACAAATCGCTGACGTTGGCCGTAGCGAGATGGGAATCGATCGCCATGTCGACCACGCCTAGGCGTAGCACGAACGCCACCGAGATTGCTGCTAGACCAAGGGTGAGCAGCGGAACACGGCGACCACGCACGGAAACCATGCGGCCCAAGACGACCGCGATCAGGGGAACAAGCCCAACCAACATGGTCGGATGTTACGAGTACCCGGCGACATCTGCCACGAAACTGGTCGGTATTAAAGACCGAGCTGTCTACGCATTTCGCTTGCGGGTGTCGGCTGCGGGAAGTCGTTAGTTTTCAAGCGGCGCAAGATATCAAGGACGAGGTCCTCTGGTTCGATCCCGAGTAGCTCGGCGAACTCGAGCACGTCGGCAACCGAGATCTCACGCGCGCCCTCCTCGGTCCTCCGGTAGGTCATCCGACCCCACCCGAGCGAGTCCCACATTTGGGCCATGGTCTTCCCGGCGTCCTTCCGCCGGACGCTGAGGGCGTGTCCGATCGCCCTGTTCACCCTGCCATGATCCATGGCCTGAAGGCTATCTCATGTGTCGATCTTGCAGGTCCCAGAATTGGGACGTAAGGTTTGCAGGGCGTTGGCTCGAGTTGGGTAAGAGCATCACGCAATGTTCGGCGGCTCGGTTCCCGACGACGGAGTCGCCCCGCGGTAACCCGGTGGAGGAACAGTGAAAATTGTGTTGCCGGAAGATGATCCCGACTCTGGAGAGCCCAGGATGGGGCGCGGAATATTCCGATCGTCGGGGGGCGTGGGGATGCATCCGGGAGGCGGGCAGCGCGCGAGTGATCTCGCCGACCTGATTGCGGCCGCGCGTTTCATGCCGGCCTCTCGGTTCATTGTCGAGCTGCAGGCACGGGGGTACGACCCTGTGCGAACGCTAGACCAGCTAACCCCCGAGCTCGTACGCCTTTTCAAGTAGTCCGCCCAGGGTGACGCCCAGCGCCGCAGCGATCCGGTACATCTGCTCAATCTGCATCGATGACCTGCCGTTCTCTATCCGGCCAATCGTCTTCTTGCTGACACCAGACCGCGCCGCCAGCTCGCCCTGCGTCATCT
>NZ_JBHTYV010000035.1:0-1393 GCF_042790635.1 Paenibacillus sp. NPDC056722
GGCTGTTCCGCGTTCGCTCGCCGCTACTGACGGAATCACTATTGTTTTCTCTTCCTCAGGGTACTTAGATGTTTCAGTTCCCCTGGTCTGCCTCTACATATCCTATGTATTCAGATATGAGTAACTGCGAATTACCACAGCTGGGTTTCCCCATTCGGACACCCCCGGATCAAAGCTTGCTTACAGCTCCCCGAGGCAGTTTCGTTGTTCGCCACGTCCTTCGTCGGCTCCTGGCGCCTAGGCATCCTCCGTGTGCTCTTATTAGCTTAACCTCAATTTTCTCCGCAGGAGAAATATTGGACATTGAATTGCTTCAACAGCCTTCTTTCTTCGCGAATACGATTGTTGCAACTAATAACTATTTCAACTTGCTTACACAAGTTTCAGCTAAAAGATGTTCTAAAACGCAAATTCGTTTCGGTATCCAGTTTTCAAGGATCAAGTTTCTGTAATTACGTGACAATCACGACTGTGATGTCTGGAATTACAGACAGTTCAAATAAGGTTATTGGTGGAGCCAAGCGGGATCGAACCGCTGACCTCCTGCTTGCAAGGCAGGCGCTCTCCCAGCTGAGCTATGGCCCCATAAAGGTAAGTTATTCAAATGTTATATGGTGGGCCTTGGTGGACTCGAACCACCGACCTCACCCTTATCAGAGGTGCGCTCTAACCAACTGAGCTAAAAGCCCATATAACAGATATAACATATTGGCAACCAAGAAATGGTTGTCCGCTTGGCGGCGTCCTACTCTCCCAGGACCCTTCGGTCCAAGTACCATCGGCGCTGGAGGGCTTAACGGTCGTGTTCGGGATGGGTACGTGTGGAACCCCTCCGCCATCGCCACCAAACGTTTGAAAGAGATTGACTCTCTCAAAACTGAGCAACGAGTGAGTTGAACGCTTTACGAAGTAAAGCTCGCTTCGGAAGCATGCTTCCTGAAGACTTAGATTTGAATGTCTTCGTTGCAGAAGACGATTCTCCATAGAAAGGAGGTGATCCAGCCGCACCTTCCGATACGGCTACCTTGTTACGACTTCACCCCAATCATCTACCCCACCTTCGGCGGCTGGCTCCCTTGCGGGTTACCCCACCGACTTCGGGTGTTGTAAACTCTCGTGGTGTGACGGGCGGTGTGTACAAGACCCGGGAACGTATTCACCGCGGCATGCTGATCCGCGATTACTAGCAATTCCGACTTCATGCAGGCGAGTTGCAGCCTGCAATCCGAACTGAGACCGGCTTTGCTGGGATTGGCTCCACCTCGCGGCTTCGCTTCCCGTTGTACCGGCCATTGTAGTACGTGTGTAGCCCAGGTCATAAGGGGCATGATGATTTGACGTCATCCCCACCTTCCTCCGGTTTGTCACCGGCAGTCACTCTAGAGTGCCCAGC
>NZ_JBHTYV010000037.1:0-1290 GCF_042790635.1 Paenibacillus sp. NPDC056722
AGCGCCGATGGTACTTGGACCGAAGGGTCCTGGGAGAGTAGGACGCCGCCAAGCACATGAGCCCTTGTTGATTTAATCAACAAGGGCTTTTTTGTGTTTTATAATAAATCTTTTAGAGCTTCAATGGCGTTTTGGGACGGTTCAATCAAATTATTATAGTGTTTGTAAGCAAAATGTACAATTTGTAGAAGTAAGGTGAAAGAAGGATAAATGAGAACAAGAAGGTAGTAGACTTGACCAGTCTGCCGAAAGATTCAAGTGTCTGTCAACCGAAGACAGAAGATGGGAAAAATATTATCCTGCCACACAAAGAGCTTGTTCTGTCCAATCATTTGGCAGCTACTCTGAAACTGGACAAGGGTGATACGCTTCTTGTAGAGGTTGTTGATATGAGAGATGGCATTACCCTGAATATACAAGTAGTTGATATTGTAGCACATTATATTGGAATTGTTGCTTATATGGATTATGATGTGATGCAGGAATCTTCTTAAGGCTCAGAATATGAGGGCAATTAGACTTTTGAGGCAGAAAGTAATGGGTTTTCAGAGATTGGCAAGCAATTTTAAATTAATAATAGAACAACGATGATTCTTGATACGAGTAGACTTCAGCAACAGTTCGAACAGTTTGTGCAATATGCCGAGTGATTAGAGGGCAGAAGCAGAATAGCAAGGTATACAATTTCCTTTAATTATTGAACCTAAGGCCATGTTTGTGGGTGTGCTAGGTACTCTAGCGTTCTTATTAATAGAACAACGGCAAATAAATAAAAAGATCGATAATCTCTCCATCCTTGAAGCACTGCAAGATCAGGAGTAAAAAAAGCTTCAATCCTTAAACTATCTAATTTCAAACATGCTGAAAATATGAAGTAGAACCAGCAGCTTAGATTAATGCAGTTTTTGTATACTTTGATGTTCTCAACTAAAGGGAAGATTGTGTTATACCGGTATGTTAGTAGAACATTAAAGACTCTATAAATAAAACAGGCTATTTTTCTAAAATAATAAATAATAAAGCTTGCATTATGGTAAGGTAACATGGTATATTAAATGTCCGGTCGAGAGCAGAAAGAATTGTTTGTCGATTGGAATAAGATGAATAGCCGGCTTCGTAAAACTTTTCAAAAAAAGTGTTGCATTATGTCGGAATTCATGGTATATTATAAGAGTTGCTGCTGAGACATTAAGCAGACAACGAGAACAGCTTGATCTTTGAAAACTGAACAACGAGTGAGTATCGAATTCACGAAAGTGAGTTCAAAAATGAGAATTTTTAATTCTCGTC
>NZ_JBHTYV010000038.1:0-1244 GCF_042790635.1 Paenibacillus sp. NPDC056722
GCGCAGCAGCGCACGGTGAACCGACGTATCGGGCAGGCCTGTCGAGCAGCAGAGCTGCCGGACCGTGAGCGCGCGCGGCGCCTTGAGCGCTGCGAGCGCGCCGAGCACCTTCGCTTCACACTGGGTGAATGCCATCGTCACCACCCCCGGCTGATCGGGACGTAGGTGCGCGGCGGCTCGGCGGCAAGCCTGGCCTGGATAGCCGCGACAGTGAGTTTCGATTCCGTGCGCGGCGGGTTGTCGGTGACGCGCATGGCGAGGGCGACCAGCACTAGCGCGGTCAGTGTCATTGCGAGGATGATTCCCATGTCGGGTGTCTCCAGCTCCCTGGTCGGTTCGTGGAGTGCACCCGGCACCAACGCTTTTGCTGCTGGCACCGGGGCAATTCCAAGCATCACCGAGTGATCAGCGTGAACCCAGACACGCATGTACTACGGAAGTCGTACGCTTCCCCTACGCACGCTTGCGATTGGTGGGGCAGGGCCAATGATTGTCAGCAAATGGACGAAGGTGCATGTCAAGAAGCTCCGCGAGGATGCGCTGCGGATAACGCAGGAAGATCTGTCCGGCATCACTGGCTTCGCAGTCGGGACAGTCCAGAAATGGGAGCAGCGCGCGACGGTCGAACGTCCGGTCGTCGGCAGGTCTGCCGAAGTGCTCGACTCTCTACTCGCCGACCTCACCCCGCCGCAGCTGGCGCGCTTCAAAGAAGCACTCACCCAAGCGGACCCGCGCGTCGACATGCATCCTGGTCACACGGTGACACCGCCCCCTGTGGTGGGCGGCACGGATGTGCGGGAAGTCGACAACGACGTGAAACGGCGAGACTTCGGAAGACTGGCGGCCGCAGGGGCTGCCGCAATCCTGCTGCCCGGCGACAGCGCGAGCATCGGTCCGACCGATGTGACGCGCTTGTTGAACGGTGTCGAAATGCTCGAGCGCGAAGACCAGCAGTCGGGCGGCGGCGGCCTCGTCGACTTCGCCGTCGAGCAGCTGGCCCTCGCGCAGCACAAGATCGAGACCTGCACGTACGACAGCGCGACAGGTAACGCATTCATCAGCGCGACAGGGCAACTCGCGGTAGAGGCGGGCTGGCTCGCCTACGACGCCGACCGGCATCCGCTCGCGCGGCGCTGCTACGCGGACGCGATTGCACTCGGCACCGAGGCGGACGACCCGGATCTCATCGCGCACACCTGCCTCAACGCCGCGAATCAGTCCGTCGCCCTCAGCCGCGCCGGACA
>NZ_JBHTYV010000039.1:0-1210 GCF_042790635.1 Paenibacillus sp. NPDC056722
GATAAGAAAGCTTCTGCACAAGCAGATGTGAGTGTAACGCTGACGCTGAAAGGCAACACGTTATCCAGCATCAAGAACGGAACAACGGCTCTAGTATTGGGGACTGACTATACGCTAACAAATGACGTAGTTACGCTTAAGAAAGAGTATTTGGCTACACTGCCCGAAGGAGTCACGAATCTCGTATTCACGTTCAGCGCAGGCAACCCACAGACACTGGCAATCACAGTGACCGATAGCACGCCGAAGAACAGTGAGCTAAGCACAAACACCGCTAACTTCGATAAGAAAGCTTCTGCACAAGCAGATGTGAGCGTAACGCTGACGCTGAAAGGCAACACGTTATCCAGCATCAAGAACGGAACAACGGCTCTAGTGTTAGGAACCGACTACACGCTAACAAATGAAGTAGTTACGCTAAAGAAAGAGTATCTGGCTACACTGCCTGAAGGAACTACGAATCTCGTATTTACGTTCAGTGCAGGGAACCCGCAGACACTGGCAATCACAGTGAGCGATACTACGCCGAAGAATAGTGAGCTAAGCACAAACACCGCTAGCTTCGATAAGAAGACTTCCGCGCAAGCGGATGTGAATGTAACGCTCACGCTGAAAGGTAACACGTTATCTAGCATCAAGAACGGAACAACGGCTCTAGTATTGGGAACCGATTACACACTAACAAATGAAGTAGTTACGCTAAAGCAAGAGTATCTGGCTACACTGCCTGAAGGAGTCACGAATCTCGTGTTCACGTTCAGCGCAGGCAACCCGCAGACACTGGCAATTGCAGTGAGCGACAGCACGCCGAAGAACAGCGAGCTAAGTACGACCACTGCCAGCTTCGATAAGAAAGCTTCTGCACAAGCAGATGTGAGCGTAACGCTGACGCTGAAAGGCAACACGTTATCCAGCATCAAGAACGGAACAACGGCTCTAGTGTTAGGAACCGACTACACGCTAACAAATGAAGTAGTTACGCTAAAGAAAGAGTATCTGGCTTCACTGCCTGAAGGAACTACGAATCTCGTATTTACGTTCAGTGCAGGGAACCCGCAGACACTGGCAATCACAGTGAGCGATACTACGCCGAAGAATAGTGAGCTAAGCACAAACACTGCCAGCTTCGATAAGAAAGCTTCTGCACAAGCAGATGTGAGCGTAACGCTGACGCTGAAAGGCAACACGTTATCCAGCATCAAGAACGGAA
>NZ_JBHTYV010000040.1:0-785 GCF_042790635.1 Paenibacillus sp. NPDC056722
CGACTGGTACCGCAAGGCCGGCGTCGGCTGGCTGGACCCGTACGCCCTTGTGGGCGGCCGGATCCCGGCCCTAATCGCCGCCCTGCGGTCCCGATGACCTACCGCAACACGACAGGGGAGAATCGAGCATGACCCAGCACCACCCAATGCCGACCATCGCGGATATCACGAATATCGTGGCCGATTCCGTGCGCGCCGCCGGCGACCAGATCGACGCGGCATTCAAGGTATCCGGAGTGAGCGCCGCCGCTGACGCGGTACTCAGCGGGCTTTACGAAGACGTCGCCATCACGCTGCAGCGGGCGATGACGGGCAAGGTCATCCGCCTCTACGACGGCGATTTCAACCTCGCCCACGTCGTTGACCTGGCCGACTGCGTCCACCGCGGCCACTGCACATTCACCCTCCCTGCGGATCACCCCGCCGCCCAATGGCTCTGGGAAACCCAGGCGGTCGGCGGTGCCGGTGTCAATGCCGCGATGCCAACCGAGCTCGGCCAATGGAGTGGGCAGCTCAGGGAGATGGTTATCGAGGGCCAGCGAGACTGCTGCGCCTGCCATCCCCAGCGTGTCCTGGTTACGCGCTGGGAGCGCTATCAACCGACCTTCCGAGTCCTGGCCGCCCAGTATCCCAACGGGTACTGGCGTGCGTTCCATCCCGCCACCAAGATCGTCTTCGACCTGGCCGACCGCGACGACATCAAGTTCCAGATGGCCAGGTCGATCTGCCGCAAGAGCAGCGCGCCGCTGGGCGACGTGCATGTCTTGCTCGACGTCGTCAGCCTC
>NZ_JBHTYV010000040.1:795-1127 GCF_042790635.1 Paenibacillus sp. NPDC056722
GAGCTGGCAGCAGCTGAGCAAGCCTGACGGGGCGCTGCCGTGCGAGAGCTGACTCCCGACGAGGTGCGCCAGGCGGGCGATCCGATGGCTGTGGATAACTCCAATCAGGAGCCGATGCCTGTGGATAACTTGTTCATCGGGGCGCCGTGTCCTCTGCTTGTTAACGCGTTTCCGCAGGTCAAAGCCCCGTACCGCTTTGGTAGCGAGGACGCCGACGCGGCAGCGTTCGACGGCGCAGACCGCGGTTACACCCTCTCGTCCCTGCTCGCCCTTCGCTCGCACCTGACTGGGCTGTGACCCGCGCCCGACTGCGAGCCTGCTCGGTCCCCGGA
>NZ_JBHTYV010000041.1:0-1085 GCF_042790635.1 Paenibacillus sp. NPDC056722
CCACCACTCGTAATGGAGTGGTATCCATATCTGAATTCATAGGATATGAGAAGGCAGACCCGGGGAACTGAAACATCTAAGTACCCGGAGGAAGAGAAAGCAAATGCGATTTCCTGAGTAGCGGCGAGCGAAACGGGATTAGCCCAAACCAAGAGGCTTGCCTCTTGGGGTTGTAGGACACTCTATACGGAGTTACAAAGGAACGAGGTAGATGAAGAGGTCTGGAAAGGCCCGCCATAGGAGGTAACAGCCCTGTAGTCAAAACTTCGTTCTCTCCTGAGTGGATCCTGAGTACGGCGGAACACGTGAAATTCCGTCGGAATCCGGGAGGACCATCTCCCAAGGCTAAATACTCCCTAGTGACCGATAGTGAACCAGTACCGTGAGGGAAAGGTGAAAAGCACCCCGGAAGGGGAGTGAAAGAGATCCTGAAACCGTGTGCCTACAAGTAGTCAGAGCCCGTTAACGGGTGATGGCGTGCCTTTTGTAGAATGAACCGGCGAGTTACGATCCCGTGCAAGGTTAAGCAGAAGATGCGGAGCCGCAGCGAAAGCGAGTCTGAATAGGGCGAATTGAGTACGTGGTCGTAGACCCGAAACCAGGTGATCTACCCATGTCCAGGGTGAAGTTCAGGTAACACTGAATGGAGGCCCGAACCCACGCACGTTGAAAAGTGCGGGGATGAGGTGTGGGTAGGGGTGAAATGCCAATCGAACCTGGAGATAGCTGGTTCTCTCCGAAATAGCTTTAGGGCTAGCCTCAAGGTAAGAGTCTTGGAGGTAGAGCACTGATTGGACTAGGGGCCCCTACCGGGTTACCGAATTCAGTCAAACTCCGAATGCCAATGACTTATCCTTGGGAGTCAGACTGCGAGTGATAAGATCCGTAGTCGAAAGGGAAACAGCCCAGACCGCCAGCTAAGGTCCCAAAGTATACGTTAAGTGGAAAAGGATGTGGAGTTGCTTAGACAACCAGGATGTTGGCTTAGAAGCAGCCACCATTTAAAGAGTGCGTAATAGCTCACTGGTCGAGTGACTCTGCGCCGAAAATGTACCGGGGCTAAACGTATCACCGAAGCTGCGGAC
>NZ_JBHTYV010000042.1:0-1063 GCF_042790635.1 Paenibacillus sp. NPDC056722
CCTTCTTGTTGCAGAGCCACACCTCGGAGGTGAGCCCTTGCTATCTCACATTGGAAGCTGGACGTTGGTGGCAGCCCCGTGACGTGCTCGTTGGTTCCGTCAACGATCGGCTAACAGACGAACTCGCCCACGCGCCATTAACATGCCGACGCAGTGCACCAGCCCGGAAGGAGGTCGGTCGAGGGCATGGTGTGCAATAGATTCCAACATTGCACACCACGCATTCGGAGTGGCAAAATGCAGTATGAACCTGAGTAGGCGCGAGATTGTCATCCTTCGGGCGCTGCGCCGATCTGCGGAACCGCTAAGTGGTCGAACCATTGCTGGCATCGCCGGGGTGGCACCCAATACGGCCAACCGCTCGCTGAAGAAGTTGCAGGTCCAAGAGTTGGTCGCCTCGGTGAAGGACGGGCGCGCGGTCTTGTGGACTTCAGGCCCCGGCGTGACGGGGCTGGCGGAGTTCGAGGAGTCGACGCAGAAGCGCACCGCGCTTGTGGTCACCGCTGTCGAACTCGAGCACGCAGAGGTCCGAAAACGCTTGGTGAACCCGCGGCGTACCCGCGCGGGTGGTATCCCGATGGTGTACGGCGAAGTACCAGGTGATCACATCATCTGGAGTGTGTATCTAGCTCGGGCCGGGATGGGGAATGCGACGTCCGCGGCATTGGTGGGGGTCGCCGCGGGGGAGTTGCACGCGAACCTCGTCGCGTTCGTCGGCACGGCAGCGGGTTTGAAACCGTCGGACCAGCGTCATCTCGATGTCGTGGTCGCGAGCCGGATTCATAATCCGCATTCCGGCAAACAGGTTTCCTCGGAGTCCGGTTCGACACTTCTCGGTCGTGATCGGTCCTACTCCGTGCCCGAGCCGCTGCTCGCGGTGGTGCACGCATGCATTGCAGACAGTGAGTGGACAACCGCGCCGGGAAGCGAGCATTACGATCCTGGACATTCACATGCGTTCGTCGCCCCGATCGTGTCGGTCGATGCTGTACAGACCGATCCGAATAGTCCTGTGGCCGAGACGATTCGTACCCGCTTTCAAGACGCCGCCGCCTTGGACATG
>NZ_JBHTYV010000044.1:0-1035 GCF_042790635.1 Paenibacillus sp. NPDC056722
GTCGACGACCGCCTGGGCCGCTTGCCCGGCCTCCCATAGATCGCCCCGCATCTGCTGGGTGTATGTGTTGGCCTTGGTCTGCAGCGCCGCGAGTTTGGTCGCCCCGTCGTTGCGATCCGAGAGTGCGTTGGCCACCTGCGATAGTGACAGGACCACGTTGCCGTCCTCGGCCACCAGGAAACCGTCGCCCTCGATCTCGGCCTTGCGCCACACCACCCCCTTCTGGGCGGACCGCATGCCCTCGACGCCGCCCGACACCGCAGTCCCCGCGTCCTCGAGCGCGCCAACGACCTTGTATCCCGCGTCACGCACCGTTACGGTCTTGTCGCGCAACGCGTTACCGAACTTGCCGACAATGTAGTCCGCCGAGTTGCCGACATTGTTGTTCACGGCGTCGAGTTCGGTCTTGAGCCTGCCCGACTGCTGGGTCCAGTACGTGCCTTGTCCAGCAAGAACATCGGGCTGCCAGCTGATCACCTGCGACACCGTTGGATTGGGGACAGAGGTGGGGCTGGTCATCGGGGACCGGCCTGGGTGATGTGAGTGGCGCTGAGCCGATCCTGCTCCTCGAGCGCCTTGAGGCCGGTATCGGTGCTCAGGGCAAGCACTCTCACCTTCTCGGTCGTCGCACCCAAGGCAGTGGTGGCGCTCTGGGCGCCCTTCACACACGCGGCCTCGACGCCGGTGCCCGCGGCGATACCGGCGATCGAGAGGACCTTCTCATCCGCGCGCACCGTCACCAGAGTGTCAGCCGAGGCATTGACGGTGGTGATCAAGGTGCGTGTGCGTTCGGAATCGACGTAGATATCATCGTTGCCCACCGCTGAGCCCCCCTTGGGTCAGTGTTGATCGAGATAACGCGTGGAACTCTACTTCAGGACCAGCACCACGTGGCTTACGCCGAATCAGTCGGCCGCGATCCGCGACTTGGGCCGCCACGGATTGTCGCCTTCATCCCAGGGCTCATCCGCCGCCGGTGTGCTCGACAGGCTGCGGTGAGGAGCATCGCCGATCTGTTCGACGAGGTGGGCGACC
>NZ_JBHTYV010000045.1:0-1011 GCF_042790635.1 Paenibacillus sp. NPDC056722
GCCACAATGTGTTTCCGCTGTAGAGGATCTCGTCCAGTGTCGCGCCGGTCAGGTTCGCGTCGGTGAGGTTCGCGCCGGTCAGGTTCGTGTAGGCCAGGTTCGCGCCAGTCAGGTTCGTGCTGGTCAGATCCGCGCGGGTCAAGTCCGCGACGTTGAGCTTCGCGCCGGTCAGATTCGCATAGGACAGGTCCGCGCCGGCGAGGTTCGCCTCGAACAGGCTCGCGCCACCCAGGTTCCCGCCGAGCAGGAACGCGCCGGCCAGCTTCGCAGAGTCCAGCCTCGCGTCGGTTAGGTCCACGTCGGTCAGAGACGCGGAGGTCAGGTTCACGTAGGTTAGGTTCGCGCCGACCAGCTTCGTGCGGAACAGTAACGCGCCGGTCAGGTCGGCATCGTGCAGGTTTGCGTTAGAGAGATTCGCATCGGACAGGTCAGTATGGATCAATTTCTCTCCGGTCAGGTTCACGCTGTGCAAGCAGGACTTCGAGAGGTCTGCAAGGTTGCGGTCAAGCGTTATATCGCGGCGACCGATCACTGTTATGGCAGCGTGGATATCGGCGGGGAGATCGGGTGAGGTACCGCTCGGTCTCGAGCACGTAGTTGGCGCTGGGGTGTGAGTGCGAACAAGCGCGCTCAAAACCTCGACCACGGTGGGATGATCCACGGGTGAGTCTCGGGCGAGGCGTTCCAGGGCGTAGATGCCACCCAAGCGCACGTCGAGTTTGTCGGAGCCGAGCTGCTCGGTCGCCTTCGTGAAGCGGTCTGTGACCTGGCCTTGTTCGGACAGCTTGTATTGGTCCTGGGTGGCTTGCAAGGATTGGCCTGAAAACCATATGGCCGAAATGGCTGCACTCGCCGTCGCGAGCGCAACGACTGTTGGCCAGCCTGCCCAGCCAAACAGCCTGCCCACCCAACGTCGGACTTGCCGCATCCACCTCCGCCACCATCGTGGCTCCGGCGGTTTTTGCAGTCGAATACCGTGCGAACGTCGCCTCAACTCGTTTCGGCGAGATC